>CANITX010000158.1 GCA_947470575.1 Rhodospirillales bacterium | reverse complement strand
TGCAGCACGCCGGCTATCGGGTATCCGTCGCCGCGACGCCGTGGCGGCTGGCTGCCAGCGACGGGGGCCTGCAACGCACCCTGCTCGACGGCATCGCCGCCGCCGGCCGCGAACAAGAACCGGCAGCCTGTGCCGATATCGGTGGCTGGCTAAAGCGTCGCGGCGACTGGGTAGCTAAGGGAATGGCAACGATGACCGTCGGCCACGTCGACATCCTGGCCCTGCCGGCCGGGAAGCCCGTCAGGACCTGAAGTCGCAGTCGAACAGGGTATCCTCGCCCATCGGGAACAGACGCCAGCGCAGCCGGGTTGCCTCGGCAAGCCGGGAGATCGGCGGCAATTCCAAACCGTGCCGGCCGGACCCCAGGATCAGCGGCGCGATGGTGATCTGCAGGCGGTGCAGACAGCCGGCGGCAAGGAAGCCCGACACCGTGGCGCCGCCGCCTTCGACGAAAATCCGATGCAGGCCACGGTCGATGAGAGCCTTCACCACGGCCTGCGGCGCCAGTTGCCCTCCCGCCGTCGGCAGGCCGATAACCTCGACGTGTCCGGGCAGGCGGAGCGACGGCGTTACCGTGGCATCGCAGACCACGATCACCTGGGTACCGTCATCGGCAAACATCCGCCGCTCGGAACCCAAGGTACGGCGCGGGTCGATGACCACGCGCGCCGGACTCGACCCGGTTACCCGCCGGGTGGTCAGGCGGGCATCGTCTTTGCGTACCGTACCGGCACCGACGATCACGGCATCCGCCAAGGCCCGCATGCGATGCAGATGATCGATGTTTTCCGGACCGTTGACGTAGTACGAGTCGCCCGTCCGCGTTGCGATGCGGCCGTCCAGACTTTGACCGAGATGGGCGAGCACCATCGGCCTTGCGGCCCCGGCCCGGGCGAACTCGAGATAAAGATCGAGAAAGCGCTGCGCCTCGGGTTCGACCGTTGCAGGCAGCGACGCCCCCCCGCCGTGGCGCAGATCGAGCAGGTAGCGCCAAGCCGCCGCCGCATCGAAACCCGCCGGATCGCGCAAGGACGGCAGCACGTTCACGAACCGTCCCGCAGGTTGGAGAGAGGAAAGCGCATGGCATCGCGCAGGATGTCGATCAGGACATCCGCCATGTAGCCGATCGCCCGGCGACCCTTTTCGGCATCTGCCTGCGTGGCATCGCCGACGGCGCCGGAAGCATTTTGATCCTGCGTCGCCCATGCAAAGCTGGCCGCCCCGCCGGGGCGCAACTGCGCATTTGCTGCCTCCAGCGTCATGCTGATCGGCCGAAATTCGGCGGCCTTATCCATGCGTACCCGTTCGGGACACAGATGCAGCATCATCGATGTTTCGATGGCGCCGCCATGGATACCGTGGCGCAATTCGGCCTCGTCGAACAACGCAGGCGGCACACCGAAGCGGAAGGTATTGGCCTTGACCACCAGCATGCAGTGCCTGAGGCGCAGGCGCAGCGCGGCGATATCGACCATCTGCGGCTGACCGCCGTGGGCGTTGAGCACCACCAGTTTGCGCAGGCCGGCACGGGCGACCCCGTCGCCAAGGTCGCAGAGCATGGCGATCAAGGTTTCTGCCGGGTGGCTGATGGTGCCGGCGAAGGCCGTGTGCTCGTCGCTGCTGCCGACCGTGACCGTCGGCAGCACCAGGACGCGCAGATCGCCGGGCAGGCGGCCCATGGCCGCGGCAACAACGCCTTCGGCGATGCAGGTATCGGTATCGAGCGGCAGATGCGGCCCATGTTGCTCGATGGCGCCCATCGGCAACAGCGCAAGCCAGCGCTCGGCGTCGAGGCCGCGCAGATCCTCTGTCGTCAGATCGCGCCAGTACGCGCTGCGGGTAACCGTCACCGCCGTCTCCATCGCCGGATAGTTCGCCGAGGGCGAACATCGTTCAAATCTATCATGAAGGACAGCTTCAGGGCGGGGAAACCGCTGCGGGCCCGTCGGGAACGGTAACCCGGGCAAGCGAACTCGCCGGGGGGCCGTCGAGGGCGTCGAGCAGCGTGCGCGGCAACGCCGCCATGAGACCGATGGCCTGCCGATTCGGCACCAAGCCGGGGACGAAGCCGGCGGTCTGGAAGGGCGTCAGGATGGATTCATCGGCGGCGAAAATATGGACCGGCACGCTGACCCGCGCGCCAGGGCCGGAAACCACGGCGGGGGGCTGGTGATCGCCCAAAACCACAACGATGGAGCCGGCGGACGCGCGGCGGCTAAGAAAGCCGGCCAGCAGCCGCCAATCGTAAGCGATGGTGTCGAGATAATTGGCCTTCATGCGGATCGGGTCCGCCTGCTCGCCGTCGGTCGGCGGAATCACGCCGTCATAGGCACGGGACGCATCGAGCGTGTCTCCCTCCGCGACATAGGGCGGCACCGGCGAAAAGGGGAAGTGACTGCTGATCGTCGGGTAGAAGGCAAACACCGGGGCGCGCGGCCGCGGCGTCAACTCGTGGCGCCACAGCCAGTCCAGGGCGTATTGATCGGGAATCCGCCACCAGCCGAACGCCGGTCCAGCATAGGCCAGGGCTTTGGCGTCATGGAGGGCGTCGAAATCCAAGGCGGCGCCTTCCGGCCATTCCTGCTGAATGCCCGGCACCAAGGCAACGCTGCGGTAGCCGGCCGCCCGAAAGCGGGTGGCCAACGATGGACGATGGCTTTTGAGTTGCAGATCGTAGTCGCCGTTGCGAACGATCTGCCGGCCGTACAACGTCGTGGCATGGGCCAGCCAGGAATTGCCGCCGAAGGTCGGCGATTCGACAAAGGCCGAGACCGCGTGCCAGCCGCCACGAGCGGCAGCGGCGGAAAGTTCGGCGAAGGGCGCAGCCAGATCGTTGCGGTGATGGTCTTCGTCGAAAACCAACGCGCCGTAGGATTCGAGAAAGATCAGAAAGACGTCGCCGCCCTGCAGCCGGGCAACGTTGGAAACAGGCAGGGGTAGAACATCTGGACCGCCGGGGCCAGCCATGGCGGGAACCAAGGCTTGCGCCAGCAACACCGCCTGCTGACCGATCACGGCGCTGACGGGAAACGCAAACCGGTTCTCCCAGTCGAGCCGCTCCTCGGCAACGCCGAACCCGTAAGCGGCCAGCATCGCCACGCCAACCGCGGCCATGCCACGCCGCACGGCGGCGATCGAACAAGCGTTATCGATGGCGCCGATGGCCCAGCGGCTGACCAGCAGCAGGGTCGCTATCAGGAAGAGGATGCCGGCAGCGGACGTAACCACCTGCCAAACCGGCAGGGCATTCATCAGCATGGCCACGACATGGGGAACGTGGGGGAGGTCCCAATAGAGATCGATGCTGCGCCCGAACAGCGCCGGCACGGTAACGTCGGCATAACGGAAGGCCAGGAAGACGACCGTGAGGGCAGCCAATCCCCATCGCCAACCAGCGCCCAGGCGGCCGCGCCACGCGCCATGCAGGGCCAACAGCAGCAGCAAGACGATGAGGTCGACCGACGGCTCCTCGGCCCAATAGACACCGAAAGTCGGCCATACATTCTGGACGGTAAGGCCGATGTCGAGCAGCAATAGGGCCGCGACAGCCGAAGCCAGGGTACGAAGCAAAGGAAAGTTCATCGACGACTTCTGAAACAAATAGGGCACGGCCCGGAACTTGGCACGGCGTTTAGCCTCTTCAGATGGTGAACTGCAAATTGCCCAGCCGCTTGGTCAATTTCATGTTCTCGCCGTAGTCGACGGGCACGGCGATGATCGCCGGGCCGGGCTGGCGGAAGGCTTCTTTCATCGCCTCCGGGATCTGGCCGGGGCCGGTCAGGGTGCGGCCCCACATGCCGAAGGATTTGGCGAGCAGCTCGAAATCCGGGTTGTTGAAAGCCAGTTCCGAATGGCGGCCGTTGAAGTGGTTCTGCTGCTTCCATTTGATCAGGCCGTATTCGCCGTCGCACCAGACCATCAGCACCACGTTCTGCTTCAGGCGGACCATCGTTTCCAGGTCCTGGACATTCATCAGAAAGCCGGCGTCGCCCATGATCGCCATGACCTTGCGGTCGGGATGCGCGATCTTCGCCCCCATGGCGCCGGGCAACGCGAAGCCCATCGAGCAGAAGCCGTTGGAGATCAGGCAGGTATTCGGCTCCTCGCACTGAAAATAACGGGCGATCCACATCTTATGCGCGCCGACGTCGGACAAGAGAATGCCGTCGCTGGGCAGATTCTGGCGGACGTCCCATAGAATTTTCTGCGGCTTCATCGGGAAGGATTTGTCGTCCTTCTCCATGGCGAAGTCGTCGGCAATGGCCTCGCGCAACTTGCGTCGGCCGCCGATGTCGAACAGCGGCAGCTTTCCAACGCCGTCGAAGCGACGGTTCAGTTCCTCGTTGATCTGCCAGAGCGCATCGGCGATGTCGCCGACGATGTCGACTTCGACCGGATAATAGTGGTCGATTTCGGCGGGCAGGAAATCGATGTGAATGATCTTGGTGTTCTGCTGGCGGTTCCAACCGGCCGGCGAATATTCGACCAGGTCGTAGCCGACGGCGATCACCACGTCGGCATCGTCCATGGCGATATTGATGTAGTCGCGACTCTGCAAACCGATGGTGTAAAGGCAGTGCGGGTCGGACATGGGCATGGCGCCCTTGCCCATGAAGGTATTGACGACGCCGATGCCGGCCTTGCGGGCGAGACGTTGCAATTGCTGGGCGGCGCGTTTGCGCACCGCGCCGTTGCCGGCCAGGATCAGCGGGTTGGTCGCATTGGCCAGCAGGTCGACGGCCGCCTTTACCGCCTTATGGTCGGCGGCGGGGCGGCGGGTCCGGCGCACCTGCATGGGCCCGACCTCGGTTTCCTTCTTGGCGATATCCTCGGGCAATTCGATGACCGAGGCGCCGGGCTTTTCCGATTCGGCCACCTTGAAGGCCTTGCGCACCACTTCCGAAACGTTGTCGGCATCCCAGATCGAATGCGCCCATTTGGAAATCGGCTTGAACATGGCGATAGCATCCATGTTCTGATGCGATTCCTTGTGCAGGCGCTTGGTGCTGCCTTGGCCGATGATGACCACGGTGGGCGCGCGGTCCATGTTGGCGTCGGCAACGCCGGTCACCAGGTTGGTCGCGCCGGGGCCCAGGGTCCCCAGGCAGACGCCGGACTTGCCGGTCAGCCGACCATAGGCATCGGCGGCGAAGGCAGCGGCCTGTTCATGACGGCAAAGGACGAATTTGATGCTGCTGTCGAGCAGCGACATCATGAGATCGGCGTTTTCTTCGCCGGGTACGCCGAAGATATGGGTAACGCCTTCGGCCTCCAAACAACGCACGAATACGTCCGACGCCTTCATGTTCGTTCCCCCCCTTATTCTGGAAATCCGCGATCTGACGACAGAGCTTACACGACGCCCGCGTCATCAGGAACGAGTAAGGCGGCAGCCGTCAATCGGCCTCCGCCGCCCCATCGGTGATGCGATAGATGTGTGCGGGATAGACCCCGAGGATCGCCGTCTCGCGCGAGAAGAACCGCAGCTCCTCCAACGCCAATTGAAGATTGCGTTGCGACGGATGGCCGTCGACCTCGGCATAGAATTGGGCGGCCTGGAAACGCCCGCCTTCCATGTAGCTTTCCAGCTTGGTCATGTTGACGCCATTGGTGGCGAACCCGCCCAGTGCTTTGTAGAGCGCCGCCGGCACGTTGCGCACCTTGAAGATGAAGCTGGTCACCATCGGCCCCGAATCGGCGTCGGGAACGATTGCCTGGCGGGCCATGATCAGAAAACGCGTGGTGTTGTGCTCGGCGTCTTCGATATTGGCGCGCAGCGAAACCAGCCCGTAGATTTGCCCGGCCAAGGACGAAGCGATCGCCGCCTGCGTGACATCCCCCTTCGCCGCGATATCGGCAGCGGCGCCGGCGGTATCGGCGTGGACGACGGGCTGGATGCCCAGCTCGCGGATCGTCCGCCGGCATTGGTTGAGCGCATGGACGTGACTGTGCACGTGGCTCAAACCGGCAATCGCAGCCCCCTTCACCGCCAACAGGTGATGATCGATGCGCTGAAAGTGCTCGCCGATGATGTGCAGGCCGGAATTGGGCAGCAGGTGATGAATATCGGCCACCCGACCGGCCACCGAATTGTCGATCGGGATCATCGCCAGGCGGGCGCGGCCCTCGCGCACGGCGGCAAAAGCATCTTCGAAGGTCGGGCACGGCAGCGTCGCCAGATTGGGAAAGACCTTGCGGCAGGCAAGGTCGGAATAGGCGCCGGCCAGGCCCTGGAAGGCAATCGTGCTGTCGGGAGACGACTTATCTTCTGCCATGGCTGGAATCCGGGCTGCGGCTGGCGGCGGCCTTAAGGAGCAAGCAGCGCGCGGGCGCGTTCGAGGTCGGCCGGAGTATCGACACCGAGGGGAACGGTGTCAACGAGGCCGACCTCGATGCGCATACCGGCCTCCAGCGCGCGCAGTTGTTCGAGCTTCTCGCGCAGCTCCAGCACGCCGGGCGGCAAGGCGACGAAACGCTCCAGCGCCGAACGCCGATATCCGTAGATGCCGATATGATGCAGGAACGGCCCGTCGCCCGCCGGCACGACAGCGCGGCTGAAATAAAGGGCCCGCCCCGCTCGCTGGCCTGAATTCAACGGCACCACAGCCTTGACCACGCTGGGCAGCGCAACTTCCGCCGGGTCCGCGATGACAGCAGCCAAGGTCGCGATATCGACCGCAGGGTTGTCGAGCAGGTCGCAAACGACCCCGACCAAGGTCGGATCGAGGGTCGGCAGATCGCCCTGCAGGTTGATCACCACGTCGTGGCGCCCGCCCGGGTCGACGGCGCGGACCGCTTCGAACGCCCGGTCGGTCCCGGAGGGATGATCCGGGTCGGTCAGCACCGCCTGTCCGCCGGCTGCGGCGATAACGCGGGCAATTTCGGCCTCGGCACAGGCCACGACCACGGGTCCGATCCCCGCCTCGACCGCCCGGCGCCACACATGAACGATCATCGCCTGGCCGTGGATATCCGCCAATGGCTTGCCGGGAAGCCGAGTCGAGGCCATCCGCGCCGGCACGACGATCAGGGGAGAGGACGACTGCAACACCAGGCCCAATTCCGCAATTTACGAAGCTTCAGCCTCATTAGGGCCACAATACGGCCCCTGTCCAGAGCCAAGCCTGCCACCAACGGATCATTGACACCGGCCCGTTGCCGATTAAATTGACGCCGCGCTTTCCAGGAGCAGCAAAGGGATAAGGCTCCATGCATTTCTCGGCTAAGGAAAAGTTCGGATTAGGGGTGTTGGTGACCATGTGGCTGGTCTGGGGCAGCATTTTGCTTGGCGACCGCCTGGTTAATGCCGACGAATCCAAGGTAGCCGCCTTGCGCCTGGCCCCCTCGGAGAACGAAGCCGGCAGCGCCGCCAGCGCGGGCCCCGCCGAGCAGGTCGATATCTTGGCCTTACTGACCACGGCCAATGCCCAGGATGGCGCGGCGGTGTTCAAGAAGTGTGTCTCCTGCCACGTGTCCGATAAGGGCGGAGCCAACAAGGTCGGCCCCGCCTTATGGGGCGTGCTGGACCGCCCACGGGCGACCGCCCAAGGCTTCACCTATTCCTCCGCCCTCGGCGGCATGAAGGGCGAATGGAGCTACGAGGACCTCAATCACTTCCTGGAGAACCCGCGCGTCTTCG
>CANITX010000157.1 GCA_947470575.1 Rhodospirillales bacterium | reverse complement strand
GGGACGGATCAGCTTTGGGATCATGGCTGGATCCATCTGGCCGTCGCCGTCAAGTTTAACGACGATGCCGGCACCACGCTCCAACGCCCTGAGATAACCGGCGGCAGTGGCCCCCCCGACGCCCGTATTGCGAGCCTGTACGATGACCTCGACCCGGGGGTCGCGGCAATGGGCGCGGACATGGGCGCCGGTACCGTCCGGACAGGCATCGTCAACAATCACGATCAGCCCTACCTCCGGCCCGATTCCCTCGATAACGGCTGAAATCCGCGCTGTTTCACGGTAACAAGGAATAACAGCGGCGACGATGACATCGTGATGATTTGATGCTGGATTGGGCATCCGCGCTCCATCGGCAGGGGTGGGCCATCAAACTGCGCCGGAGCGCGGCAAACCGCTGGCGGGTAGGCGCTATCTTGACGAGACGACCGAGGCAAACCATAAACGGGGCTGAATAAGGGTGCAAGCCTACCCGACAACTCGGCCGGGCAAAGCGTCGCCACGAATGCGACAAATCCTTGAAAGGGCTATCGCGTTGGACGCGCGCTGCCGGTAACATAGGACGTTGGTTGATAGAACGCTTCCCAATAGGGAGACTGAGAACTTGGGGGATAAGGGGCAGTATACCCTCGAAAGCATTGATCTGCTGAAGTCGCTGAATGCCGAAGAGCGGCAGGGCGTCGAGAAGAACTGCAGCTGGAAGTGGTATGGCGTCCAGGAGCAGATCATCGATCGTCACAGCGACAGCAGCGATGTTTTTTTCATGGTCAAAGGCTAAAGTGCGGGTTGTGAACTACTCGCTGTCGGGCCGTGAAATCACCTTCGATGATGTCGGGGACGGCAAATACTTTGGCGAGATGGCGGCCATCGACGGCGAACCTCGTTCGGCCAGTATTATGGCCCTCAGCGATTGTTTGGTGGCGGCCCTGGCTGCCGATCAATTTCGGCGGGTATTGGCCAACCACCCGGAGATCGCCCTCAAGGTGATGTCTCATTTGTCGCGTCTGGTACGCAACTCCGTGGGCCGCATCATGGATTTGAGCACGCTGGCCGCGAACAACCGCGTGCATGCCGAATTGCTGCGTATCTCGCGGCCCAGCGTCAAGAATCCCAATATGGCGGCGATTGCCCCTATGCCCATCCATGGCGATATCGCCAGCCGGGTCAGCACGACTCGTGAAACCGTCGCCCGTGTGCTCAATGACCTCGCCCGTCAGGGTGTTCTTGAGCGAGCCAAGGATGTCCTGGTTATCAAGGATATCAGGCGCCTTCGCTCGATGGTCGAGGAAGTCCAGGGCGAATAGCCTTTTTTAGGCCAGTGACCTTAATCACAGACGCTTCCGTCGCGATCTCCTAACCTCCGTTCATGAATTCGTTGAGGTGTGGCGAGCCACACGGCGGCCTATTTTAACGTGGGTGTCGGGTTATGACGGGGACGGTTTTGAAAGCGTTTGTCTTGGCCTTTTCCTTGACTGTAATGACCATCATGGTGGGTAATGTATCGGGCTCATCCGTGGCCGGGCTTTTCTGAGGAATGCCCTGTAAGAAGGCACTTCAGCGCCGTTGGTTCAGCGGAAAATGCTATGAAAAACATTCTAATTACCGTGGGCGCGGCCAGTCCGAAACTGGCAGGCTCAGGCCCCGGCCACTTAGGCAGGGAACCTCTCAAACCAATTGAAATAATGATTTTGTTGGAAGCGAGACGTCGATCTTTTGATGGGCTAAGCGACGGCCAATCAGATAGGGCGGCTGGGGCTGCTTGCCGTTAGCCTGCTATTTGATCTTGGCTTCCTTAAAAGCGACGTGCTTGCGGGCAACGGGATCGTACTTGCGGAACTCCAGCTTTTCGGTGGACGTCCGCGGGTTCTTCTTCGTCACATAATAAAAGCCGGTGTCAGCGGTGCTGACGAGCTTGACGAGGATTGTGTTCGGCTTGGCCATCGTCGAATTCCCGAAGGTGAAGCGTTAACGTAAAGCCTATCTCGGCAGCGAAGGACCGCACCTTACATGCGGTAATCCGGCTGTCAAGTTTTGCCGATTTCTAGCGGCCTGCCGCTGCCTGGGGGGATGCTAGGTCGAGGGCGTGGGCATAGAGCACGGGATCGGAAATCAGGCGATGCGCAATGCGGCTCTCCATATCGTCCTTGTGGCGTTCTGCCGGGCATTCCTGCCTTAGGGCATCCCGCGATTTTTGGTCATAAAGCCCTACCCGATGCCAGGCTTTGACGCTTTCGCCCGCTGAAGCTTCGCCAGCGAGAACACGGTTAATAGCCGCGAGATCTTCGCCGACCAGTCCGCTAGTGCAGACATTGGGGCGAACGCCAAGGCCATGGAGGGCATAACCCGAGGGTGTTAGGAGACGCGACCATGTCAGTGTAACCTCGCCATCGTTCGGCATTGGGATGATGGTCTGAACGGTACCTTTGCCGAAGGACGTCGTGCCGACAATGATGGCCCGGCCACGGTCCTGCAAGGCGGCGGCGACGATTTCCGCTGCCGATGCGGACCGTCCGTCGGTCAGGACCACCAGGGGCAGGTTCCTGGCAATGTCCGCGCCAGTGGCTTCGTAGTGCTGAAAGCTGTCTGGGTGTCGCCCCTGTGTATCTATGATATCGCCTTCATTAAGGAACAAATCGGCAACGCGAATGGCTTGTCGCAAGAGACCGCCGGGATTGCCGCGCATGTCGAGTACGATGCCGCGCAGCGGACGCCCAGGCGGGGAAAGTGCAGCTTCGACGGCCTCGGTCAGGCTTGTCGCCGTATTCTGGTTGAAGCTGGCGATCTGTACATTGAGAATCCCGTTCGTTGTCTTGGCCGTGACCGTGGACGGGATGATAAGTCCCCGGTCAAGCGAGACAAAACGTGGAGGAATCTCATCATTGCGCTGGACAATCAAATTCACCCGGCTGCGCAGTGGCCCTCTCAAGCGCTCAGTAACGGTGAGCGAGGTCATGGTTGCGGTGGCATCGCCGTCGATGTGGGTAATGATGTCGTCTTTCTGAAGTCCGGCTGCCTCGGCTGGCGTGCCCGGCAATACCTGCGTGATCCGCAGTCCGGCTCCATTTGCGACGTAGTTAACGCCAATGCCGCCAAAGCCATCCCGCTTGGCACGGCTTTCGCGGGCTTCCTCGGGGCCGGCGTATCGGGAGAAAATGTCGAGGTTCGCTAGCGCACCATCGAATACGGCTTCATAGATTTTCTCGATATTCGCTTGGCGCATTTCGCGCGAGGCCGAACGTCCGGCTGCTGCGACGTCAACCGTCAGCGCCGCCCAATTGGCGACGTTGTTCGCTTCTGGAGCCCGGTACTGCCCGATGGTGCGATCCCCGTGGCTCACGATGATGCTGTCGTCACGCCGTGTGACGGTGATGGACGGATCAAGAGAGGAGAGCCCGCGTATGCCTTCCATTGCTATGGCATCGACAGCCAGCACATCCAAATATTTTTCAACAATGCGGCCATAACCGAAGGTCAAGGTTTCCCGCGCCAGAACACGCGGGAACTCGGCACTGTTTTCGGCCTCCGGCGGTGGCAAGGGCGCGCATGCCGAAACGGCGAGAAGCAAGCCAGCCCAATAGGCCGTGTGACGAACGTGATGGGGATATCGCATGCGCCAGAGTTTTCCCGATTTTATCGGCGCCGTCACGTAAGAAACACGCTGAATGAATGCATTAGCGTGACTTGTTCCTTTTCTTGGCTGGCTTCGGTCGCGGTAAAGCTGGCCGCCAGCCGCGTCTATTCGGAGGTGATGCGGCGCCATCGGCATCTACGAGGTTCATGACTAACCGGCCCGTCATGGGGTTGGATTCAACCAATTTGACATCCAATGTTTCCCCAAGCCGATAGGTTCGTCCCCAGCGGCGCCCTGTCAGGGCATGTCGGGCCGGATCATGGTCATAGCGGTCATCGGGCAGTGTGCTGATAGGGACAAGGCCATCGCCGCCGCTTTCCGGCAAGGTTACGAATAGGCCGAAACGGGTGACGCCGGTCACGCGGCCATTGAAGCAGGCACCGACCTTGTCTGCCAGGAACGCGGCGGTATAGCGGTCTACGGCGTCTCGTTCTGCGCTGACGGCCCGCCTTTCGGTATCCGATATATGCTCGCCCGACTCGCGGAAATCTCGGTGCGCCGTCTCCAGAGCGCCCTCGCCCAATCCAATGCCACGAATGAGTGCCCGATGGACGAGCAAGTCGGCATAACGGCGGATCGGCGAGGTGAAGTGAGCATAACGACGCAATGCCAAGCCGAAATGGCTAATGTTTTCAGGTGAATAGACGGCCTGGGCCTGGCTACGCAGGATGGTTTCGTTGACCAACTGCTGGTTTGGGCCGCCAGCGGCGCGTTCAAGTATACGATTGAATTGAGCCGGGCGGATGACCTGTCCACGGGGGAGATTGAGGCCGATGGATTCCAGGAAATCGCGGAGGGCGTCCAGCTTCTCGATGCTCGGCACATCATGCACCCGGTACATGCACGGTTGCTTCGAGCGTTCGAGCGCTTCGGCGGCGGCGACATTGGCCGTAATCATGAACTCTTCGATCAATCGATGGCTGTTGAGCCGTTGGCGCGGCCGAATATCGGCCACATGGCCGTTTTCGATGATCACCCGCCGTTCGGCGACGTCGAGTTCCAGTACGCCACGCGCCTGCCGGCTTTTGAGCAATGCGGCGAAGGCGCCATAAAGGGGGGAGAGCACGGGATTTACCAGTGGGGCAACGGCGTCGTCAGGTTGCCCGTCCCGTGCTGCCTGGACTTGTTCATAGGTAAGCCGGGCGGCCGAACGCATTAAACCTCGTTCGAAGCGATGGCGCAGCAACCCTCCGTCCTGGTCGATCCAGAGGTGTGCCGCCATGCAGGGGCGGTCTTCGCCCGGCTTCAACGAGCACCACCCATTGGACAGGGCCTCGGGTAGCATGGGCACGACGCGATCGGGAAAATAGACCGAATTTCCTCGCTCGTAGGCATTCCGATCCAAAGGATCGTTGGGGCGCACGTACCAGGCGACGTCGGCAATGGCGACGATCAGGTGCCAACCGCCGGGGTTCTTCGTATCGCCGTCCGCTTCGGCCCATACCGCATCGTCAAAGTCGCGCGCATCCTCGCCGTCGATGGTGATCAGCGGTACCTGACGCAGGTCGACGCGCCGTCCAAGGGTTGCCGGTCCGGCGTTCTCGGCCTGGGCCAGGGCCTCGGGACTGAACGCTGTCGGGATGCCGTGTTCGAGTATGGCGATTAGGCTAACGGACCGGGCGTCGCCTTCGCCGCCCAGCCGTTCCACCACACGCGCCTGGGGCAAATCCAGGCGGTTGCCGGGCAGCAGTTCGGCGTGGACAAGCTCGCCCTCGCGGGCACTGAGCGAGTCGGCGTCGGCGACGAGTGGTTCGACGCGGATCCGTCGGTCGGTGGGTTGTAACCGGCCCTGGTCGGCGATGCGCCGATAGATGCCCAGGATACGCTGCGGCTGTTCCGCCAACCGGCGGATGATCCGTCCTTCATAGGTCCGTCGGTCGATGCGACGCAGGCGGGCTAGCAACCGATCGCCCGGCCCGACCGCGTGCCGGCCGCGCTGTTCGAGGATGATGTAAATGCGTGGTGGCGGAGTTTCGGCGGACCACTCGCAGGGACGCGCCAGGATTTCACCGTCGGTGTCGAGCCCGGTAACCTCGACGACTGCGACGGGCGGCAGGCTACCCGGTTGGGCAAAGCGTTGGCCGCGTCCCCGTTGCAGGTGCCCCTCTGACTCCAGGTTGCGCAACAGCTCCTTCAATTCCGGCCGGCGGGTGGGGTCCACCTTAAAGGCGCGGGCGATCTCGCGCTTGCCGATAAGCCCCGTGCTACCCCGGATGAATTCGAGAATCTGATCCCGGGTCGGGAAGGGGCTTTTTTTGCTGTCCTTAGGGGTCAATGCCGGGGTCAGCTATCGCCAGTTTTGGCGGTCTTGGCTGCCTTACTTCGGGCGGGAGGCATGCGCTTTGCGGTCTTTGGTTTGGCCTTGGGCTTCGTTGCCGCAGCTTTGCCGGATGTGGCCTTTTTTCTCGTTGCCGTCGCCTTGCGTTGGCGCCCGGTGCTGGGCTTGCCGCCCGACTTTTCCTGTTTTGCGACTAGAATCGCGATGGCTTGTTCGACGGTCAAGCTATCGGATTCCATGCCTGTTGGCAGCGTAGCGCGGACAGCGCCGTGCTGGACATAAGGGCCGAAGCGGCCGGCGCGCACGGTGATCGGCTTGCCGTCGGTGGGATGGTTGCCCAATTCGCGTCCGCCTGCCTTCTTTGGCGCTTCGGCCAACAGCGTGACCGCACGGTTCTGACCGATGGTTAGCACGTCGTCGTCGCGCAATGAGACATATTGGCTTTGGTGTTTGATATAGGGACCGAAGCGGCCGATGCCGGCCAGGATGACTTCGCCAGTGTCCGGATGCATGCCGATCTCGCGCGGCAGGGATAGCAGGCCGAGCGCCCGGCCGAGATCTACCGTCGCCACATCGGTGCCCTTGGGTAGCGACGCGCGCTTCGGCTTTTCCTTGCCCTCGGCATCGCCCAGTTGCACGTAGTGGCCATAAGGTCCCTTGCGCAGGCTGACCGGCAGATGGCTCTCGGGGTCGGTACCGAGCAGCATCGGTCCGGCGGCGCTATCGCCATCGTCGCCGTCGGCGCCACTTACAGCCAGCCGCCGGGTGTAACGGCACTCGGGATAATTGGAACAGCCGATGAAGGCGCCGAACTTTCCAAGTTTCAGATTGAGCCGGCCACCGGAGCACGAAGGACAGGCCCGAGGGTCCTTGCCGCCACCTTCGTCGCGGAAGAAGTGCGGACCGAGCATGTCGTCGAGCGCGTCCAATACCTGACTGATGCGCAGGTCCTTGGTTTCGTCGACGGCTTGGCTGAAGGCCGACCAGAATTCGCGCAGCACTGTCTTCCAGTCGAGGCGGCCGCCAGACACGTCGTCGAGTTGTTCTTCTAGCCGGGCAGTGAAGTCGTAAGCGACGTACCGCTCGAAAAACGACGATAAAAAGGCGGTGACCAGCCGACCACGGTCCTCCGGGATGAAGCGCCGTTTGTCGAGCCGCACATACTCTCGGTCCTGCAGTACCGAAAGGATGCTGGCGTAAGTCGAGGGGCGACCGATGCCGAGTTCTTCCAGCTTCTTGACCAGGCTCGCCTCGCTGTAGCGCGGCGGCGGCTGGGTGAAATGCTGTTCGGGCTTCACCTCGCTACGCGTCAGGCGCTCTTTCTCCTCGACGTGCGGAAGGATGCGGTCTTCGGTGTCTTCCGGGCCGGTATCGTCGCGGCCTTCCTGGTAGAGCTTGAGGAAACCGTCGAAGGCGACGACCGAGCCATTGGCGCGCAGCACGATGTCGCCGGCGGTGGAGGCGATGTCGACGGCGACCTGGTCGAGCACGGCGCTTTCCATTTGGCTCGCCACCGTGCGTTTCCAGATCAGGTCGTAAAGTTTGAGCTGATCGGCATCAAGCCGACTAGCGAGATCCTTGGGATGGCGCTGCGCGTCCGTAGGGCGGATCGCTTCGTGGGCTTCCTGGGCGTTCTTGGCCTTGGTGCGGTAGATGCGCGGGCTTTCCGGCAGATAGGTGGGGCCAAAGTCGCTGAGGATCAGGTCGCGACAGCCGCGAATGGCTTCGTTCGCCATGTTCACGGCGTCGGTCCGCATGTAGGTGATCAGGC
>CANITX010000156.1 GCA_947470575.1 Rhodospirillales bacterium | reverse complement strand
GAGCCGATGGCACCGACCTCGCCGCAACCCTTCACACCGAGTCCGTTGTGGGTGCAGAGCGTCACCGCGTTGCCGACCTTGAAGTTGGGCAGGTTGTCGGCGCGCGGCATGCAATAGTCCATCAGCGAGCCGGTGACGAGCTGGCCTTCCTCGTTATAGACGCAGCCTTCGAGCAGCGCCTGGCCGATGCCCTGGGCGACGCCGCCGTGGACCTGGCCTTCGACGATCATCGGGTTGATCACCCGACCGACATCGTCGACAGCGGTAAAGCCCTCGACGCTGACAACGCCCGTATCCGGATCGACCTCGACCTCGCAGATGTGGCAGCCGCCGGGGAAGGTGAAGTTCAGCGGGTCGTAATAGGCGGTCTCGTCGAGGCCCGGCTCTAGCTTGTCGTGCGGGAAATTGTGCGGGATGTAGGCGGTCAACGCCACTTGTCCGAAGCTCATCGTCTTGTCGGTGCCGGCGACGGTGAAGTTGCCGTTCTTGAACTCGATGTCGGCTTCCGAGGCTTCGAGCACATGAGCGGCGATCTTTTTCGCCTTGTCGACGATCTTCTTCATGGCGTTGGCCAACGCTTGACCGCCAACGGCCAACGAGCGCGAACCGTAGGTGCCCATGCCGAAGGGAATCTTGTTGGTGTCGCCGTGCACGACCTCGACATTTTCGATGGCCACGCCGAGGTGTTCGGAGACCAGCTGGGCGAAGGTCGTCTCGTGGCCCTGACCGTGGCTGTGCGTGCCTGTGAAGACCGTCACCGAACCGGTCGGATGCACGCGCACCTCGGCGCATTCGTAAAGCCCTGCGCGGGCACCGAGCGCACCGGCCACCGCCGAAGGCGCGACGCCGCAGGCTTCGATATAGGTGGAATAGCCAAGACCGCGCCGCCGGCCCTTCTTTTCCGAGGCGGCGCGACGGGCGGCGAAGCCGGCGACATCGGCGGACTTCAACGCCAGGTCCAGCGTCGCCACGTAATCGCCGCTGTCGTACTGCAAGGCGACCGGCGTCTGATAAGGGAAGGCGCTGGCCGGGATGAAGTTCTTGCGGCGGATCGCCACCTGGTCGAGGCCGGTTTCGCGCGCCGCACGGTCGACGATGCGCTCCAGGATGTAGGAGGCCTCCGGCCGGCCGGCGCCGCGATAGGCGTCCACCGGCACGGTGTTGGTGAACACCGCCTTGACCTCGCAATAGATGGCGGGCGTGGTGTAAACGCCAGCTAACAGTGTGGCGTGCAGATAGGTCGGCACCGCGGTCGAAAAGGTCGAGAGGTAGGCGCCCATATTGGCCAGCGTGTTGACGCGCAGGGCCAGGAACTTGCCTTCTGCGTCGAGCGCCAGTTCGGCATGGTTGATGTGATCGCGGCCATGGGCGTCGGAAGCGAAGCTTTCCGAGCGTTCCGCCGTCCACTTCACCGGCCGGCGCACCTTGGCCGCCGCCCAGGTGACGATGGCTTCCTCGGCATAATGGAAAATCTTCGAACCGAAACCGCCACCGACATCGGGCGCAACAACGCGCAGCTTGTGTTCCGGCAGACCGAGCACGAAGGCGCCCATCAGCAGGCGGATGACATGCGGGTTCTGCGAGGTGGTGTAGAGCGTATGCTCGCCGCTCGCCGTGTCGTAGTCGCCAATCGCGGCGCGCGGCTCCATGGCGTTGGGAATCAGGCGGTTGTTGACGATATCGATCTTGGTGACATGCGCCGCCTTGGCGAAGGCGGCGTCGACGGCGGCCTTGTCGCCGATGTGCCAGTCGTAACAGACGTTGCCTGGTACGTCGTCGTGGACGTTGGCGCCGCCGGCAATCGCCTTGCGCATGTCGGTAACGGCCGGCAATACACCATAGTCGACGACGATCTTCTCGGCCGCATCCTTGGCCTGCTCCAGGGTCTCGGCGATGACCACGGCGATCTGATCGCCGACATGGCGGACCTTGCCGACAGCCAACGGCGGATGCCCCGGCTCCTTCATCGGCGAGCCGTCCTTGGAATGGATCTGCCAGCCACAAGGCAGACCGTTGACGCCGGCCGCCTTGAGGTCGTCGCCGGTGAAGATGGCGACAACGCCGGGCATTGCCTTGGCGGCGCCGACATCGATTTTCTTCAGCGTCGCGTGCGCGTGCGGGCTGCGCAGCATAAAGGCGTGGGTCTGGCCCGGGCGGTTGATATCGTCGGTGTAGTGGCCCTGGCCAGTGAGGAAGCGGAAGTCTTCCTTGCGGCGCACCGAGGCGCCGATACCGGTGGCGCTGCTGGTCATGACATCACCCTTTCATGGCCGCCGCGCCGGCTTTAATCGCCTTGACGATGTTGTGATAGCCCGTGCAGCGGCAGATGTTGCCTTCGAGCCACTCGCGGATCTGGTGTTCCGACGCGTCCGGAACCTTCTTGGCCATGTCGACAGCGCTCATCACCATGCCCGGCGTGCAAAAACCGCATTGCAGGCCATGATTTTCGCGGAAGGCTTCCTGCATCGGGTGCAGCTTGTCGCCGGTGGCCAGGCCTTCGATGGTCGTCACCTGGGCGCCTTCCATTTGCACGGCGAGCGCGGCGCAGCTCTTGATGGCATTGCCGTTGACGTGAACCGTGCAAGCGCCGCATTGCGACGTATCGCAACCGACGTGGGTGCCAGTCAGGCCGAGGGTTTCACGCAGGAAAGACACCAGCAGGGTTCGGTTCTCGACCTCGCCAGAAACGGTTTTGCCGTTGACGGTCATGGTGACTTTGGGCATGGGCGATCTCCTGCTTGCAGTGGCGGCAGGCGGCACCCAGGGCACGTCCAGAAATCCAGCGGATAGACAGATACAGCAAGGGACGGGACTATTGTGTGGCGCGTCGCGCCAAACGATGTGCCGTCATCCGATAGCTGAAATCGGTCGTTCGGCCTCCCTGAACGTCCCTGCGATGCGCCGATTGAACACGACGTTGTACGTACTCTAGCACTCAACGGCGGAATCAGGGCAATCCCCTTTTTATCGCGGTTGTCTCTCTACCGCCGACAGGGACTATCCTGCTAAAATTCCCGGCCCCCGGAAGGGTTATGGCCCGCCGCAGCACATTGAGGCATAGCGGCGGGCCAGCGATACCGGAACCTCGCCCTTTACCCCATCAACCTTTGAGCGCCGCCTCCAGCGCCTTACCAAGTTCCTGGGTATTGGCCTTGCCGCCCATATCGCGTGTGCGAACGCCGCCGGAAGCCAGCATGTCGGCAATCGCCTTTTCGATGGCGGCAGCGGCCTTTTTCTCGCCCAGGTGATCCAACATCATGGCACCCGACCAGATCTGGCCGATGGGATTGGCGATGCCCTTGCCGGCGATGTCGGGGGCCGAGCCGTGTACCGGCTCGAACATCGACGGATATTGGCGTTCCGGATTGATATTGGCCGATGGCGCGATTCCGATGCTGCCGACGACAGCAGGACCAAGGTCGGACAAGATGTCGCCGAACAGGTTGCTGCCGACCACCACGTCGAACCAATCCGGATGGGTGACAAAATGCGCCGTCAGGATGTCCACGTGGTACTGATCGGCGCGCACATCGGGATACTGCTGGGACATCAACTTATAACGCTCGTCCCAATAGGGCATCGAGTGGATGATGCCGTTCGATTTGGTTGCCGAAGTGACATGCTTGGCGGGACGTGAGCGGGCCAGTTCGAAGGCATAGCGCAGCACCCGGTCGACACCCTTGCGAGTGAAGATGGATTGCTGGACGACAAGCTCGTCCTCGGTACCCTGATTCATCCGGCCGCCGATTTCCGAATACTCGCCCTCGTTGTTTTCGCGCACCGTCATAAAGTCGATTTCGCCCGGCTTGCGCCCGGCGAGCGGACAGGGCACACCTTCGAACAATTTGACGGGGCGCAGGTTCACGTACTGATGGAAGCCGCGCCGGATCGGAATGAGCAGCCCCCACAGGGACACGTGATCGGGCACCGTCGGCCAGCCGACTGCGCCGAGGAAGATGGCGTCGAACTTGCCCAACTGCTCGATGCCGTCGGCCGGCATCATCTGCCCCGTCTTGGCAAAGCGCTCGCAACTCCAATCGAAGTGGGTCCACTTCAGTTCGAATCCGAAGCGGCGGCCTGCCGCGTCGAGGACGCGCATCCCCTCGGGGACGACCTCGTTGCCGATGCCGTCACCGGGTACGGCGGCGATCTTGTATGTCTTCACGTTCGCAATCTCCGTGGCTGGATGCGTGGCGCCCTCTGTTAGGGCATGACGGTGCCGAGAGGATTACAATAAGATGGCGCCGACGCAAAGCCCGCGACCGCCGAGTCGGCCCCCCGCCTGAAATATCGCCCATTCCCCCGCTGGGTACCGGCGCCACCCCTCCCGGCCCCGATCTGCGGAAATTTTGCCCGACATCCGACCGCCGTGTTCCCGAAGGTTACTTTTCCCTCATGCGACTTGCCCGCTTTTCCCATATCGGCCGCGCCTTGCAACAACGGGATTTCCGCATCTTCATCGTCGGCCACCTGCTGAGCCAGATGGGCATGTGGATGCAGCGCATCGTCGCCGGATGGATGGCCTGGGAACTGGCGCACTCCGCCACGTGGCTGGGCTTGATGGGTATGTCCGACCTGGCGCCGACACTATTTATCGGCGCCCTGAGCGGTGCCTTGGCAGATCGCATGGACCGCCTGACCATCGTAAGGGTATCGCAAGCCTTCAACGCGATCTTCGCGGCCCTCATCTGTCTATTTTACCTCGAATCCTGGCTGACCATCGAACTGCTGTTCCTCTTCATGGTGGCGCAAGGCATCTTCATGGCCATCAGCCTACCGGCTCGGCTGGCCATGATTCCCAATCTGATCGGGCGCGAAAATATTCAGGCCGCCATCGCCATCAATTCCTTGGTATCCAACGGCGGCCGTTTCCTGGGCCCGGCGGTCGGCGGCTTTGCCATCGTCCAATGGGGGTCCGGACCCGCCTTTGGCGTTTGTGCTCTGTGCTTCGGTATACCAGTCATCACCTTGATGCTGCTCAGGATGAAAAAAGAGGCCATGGAACGCTCGGGCAAACGCTTTCTGGGCGATGCCGTGGCCGGGATCACCTATACCGCCGGCCACCCCGGCATTGGCCCCATGATGTTGTCCTTGATCGGGACCTCCGTTTTCGGAAAGCCGTTTCTTTCGTTGTTTCCCGGCTTCGCATCGGAAGTCTTCGGCCGTGGTGCCGACGGTCTGGCCTGGCTGACCTCGATGGTCGGCGCCGGCGCGCTAGCCGGCGGCATTTATACCTTGCAGCGCGCCGGCATCGTCGGTCTGACCCGTGTCTTCATATTGCAGATCTGCTTCATCGGCGCCGGCCTGGTGGCGTTTTCGGCAACCGATATGTTCTGGGTAGCCATCGCTATTTGCGGCGGTGTCGGTGTCGCCCTGATGACCAACGATGTTACGGCCCAAATGCTGATGCAGCATGCCGGGGCCCCCAATATGCGCGGCCGGGTCTCCAGTTTATTCGGCATGGTCCAGCGCGGCGGCCAAGCCTTGGGATCGCTCATCCTTGGCGTCACCGCCGATATCATCGGCTTGCGTTGGACGGTCGCGGTCAGCGGCGCGATCTGCTTGGCATTCTGGCTGTGGTCGCTCTACCGCTCCAAGGCCATCGCCAAAGCGATGGAAATGTGAGACCCGCGGATCGGGGGTCGTCAGGCCTACCCGCAGATTCGGATATGCCATATGGTGGTCGTGGCGAGGAGCTTCGCCGTACGTCCGCAAGCACAAGGTGCCGCCGGCCTGCCTCCGACGGTGGCGGACCGCCACCCGGTCTCGACAACGACCCGCCTTGAAGGGGCGCCACCAGTCCATGTCCTTTGCCGGATTCGCGCAAATTCTCGGTGCGCTCAAGCAGCGCAACTTCCGTATTTTCATGACCGGACACCTGCTCAGCCAGGTCTCCATGTGGATGACCCGTATCGTCGCCGGTTGGCTGACCTGGCAGATGACAGAGTCTCCCACTTGGCTGGGGCTGGTGGGTATGGCCGACCTGGCACCGACCCTGTTCATGGGACCGCTGACCGGCGCGCTTGCCGACCGTTTCGATAAGCTGACCATCGTCCGCCTGTCGCAGGTAGGCACCACCGTCTTCACCGTGGCCCTTACGCTGCTTTACTACCAGCAATGGCTGACCATCCATCTGCTGTTCGTCTTCATGCTGATCCAGGGCGCTTTCATGGCGATCAACCTGCCGGCCCGCCTGGCCATGATTCCCAACCTGATCGGCCGTGAAAACCTGCAGCCGGCCATCGCCATCAATGCACTGGTTTCCAACGGCGGGCGCTTTCTCGGTCCGGCGCTCGGCGGCTTCGTCATCGTCCAATGGGGCATCGGCCCGGCCTGGGCCGTCTGTGCCTTCTGCTACGGCCTGCCGGCGATCACCCTGCTGCTGGTACGAACAGCCGACGAGACCATGAAGCGGTCGGGCAAGAAGCTGCTGGGCGATGCCGTCGAGGGCATTTCCTATACGGCGCGTCATCCCGGCATCGGACCGCTAATGGCCATGCTGATCGTCACTTCGACATTCGGCAAACCTTTCGGATCTCTGTTTCCCGGCTTCGCCGCCGACGTTTTCGGACGTGGCGCCGACGGCCTCGCTTGGCTGACAGGGGCCGTCGGGATGGGCGCCGTTCTCGGCGGCATCTTCATGGCGCAACGGACAACCGGCGTTATCGGCCTGACCCGGGTCTGCGTCTTGGGGACCGGATTGATCGGTGCCGGCCTGCTGCTCTTCATGTCCACCGACATCTTTTGGCTGGCGATCCCCATCTGCATCGCCACCGGCGGCGCCAGCATCGTCAACGGCATATCCGCTCAGACCTTGCTGCAACACGCCGGCGACAACCACATGCGCGGCAGGCTCGCCAGCCTGTTCGGCATGGTGATGCGCGGCGGCCAGGCGTTGGGGTCGCTCATTCTCGGCATCACCGCCGACCTGATCGGGCTGCGCCCGACGATCGCCGTCACCGGCAGCATCTGCATCGCCTTTTGGTTCTGGTCGCTGCGCCGCTCGAAGGCCATGGCGGCGACGCTAGAGGTCTGATCCCCAGCGGCGAATTGCCGATTTGCCCTCGTTTGCCATTACGCTCGCCCAGACAACATCGTTATGGTAGACAGAACGCGTTTCTGTGGCCGAGTCGGCCTGCTGTTCAGCACATCGCTATATTCTTCCGCCGGACAGCGACGCCTGTCCTCGCAAGACCCAAAGTTCGGGTTGCCTCCGGCCGAATATCTGCATCAGAGGGAAGCATTCGCAGCCCATGTCCGAAGCCGGCTTTTCCCACATCATTCAAGCGCTTAAGCACCGGGATTTTCGCATATTTATGACCGGTCAGACGTTGAGCCAGATCGGCGCCTGGATGCA
Organism: Rhodospirillales bacterium; assembly: GCA_947470575.1. Classification (GTDB taxonomy): domain Bacteria; phylum Pseudomonadota; class Alphaproteobacteria; order Rhodospirillales; family CAMCUA01; genus CAMCUA01. The sequence continues at coordinate 342 of CANITX010000156.1, read as the reverse complement.
ACGTGTCATCGTCGGTTGGTACACTTGGGAATTGACTCAATCGGCAACCTGGCTGGGACTGATGAGCCTTGCCGATCTCTTTCCCACCCTATTCATCGGTTCGCTGTCCGGCGTCTTGGCCGACCGCGTCAACCGCCTGACCATCATCCACTTCACCCAGCTCGGCTCCGCCCTTTCGGTCGGTGCCCTTTGCCTCATGGTCTATGCCAACTGGTCTAGCGTCGAGCTTCTCCTCGTCCTGGTCTTTATCGCGGGAAGCTGCATTGCCATCAACCTACCGGCGCGCCTGGCGATCGTTCCCGGCATGGTCGGCAAGGAAAATATGCCTTCGGCCGTGGCGAT
>CANITX010000155.1 GCA_947470575.1 Rhodospirillales bacterium | reverse complement strand
TCGCCGGCTGGCGGGTCGACCTGGCGAAGCGCGAGCTGACCTCGCCCGAGGGCGCGCTGGTGCCGCTGACCGGCGGCGAGTTCGACCTGTTGTGCGCCTTCGTCGAACATCCGCAGCGGGTGTTGAGCCGCGATTTCCTGCTCGACCACGCCAAGGGCCGCGACGCCCAGCCGTTCGACCGCAGCATCGACGTGCAGCTCAGCCGCCTGCGGCGCAAGATCGAGGCCGATCCGCGCGAGCCGCAGGTCATCAAAACCGTGCGCAGCGGCGGCTATATCTTCACCCAGCCGGTGACGACGGCATGACGCGCCCGCGATTTTTCGCCCGCCTGTTGCCCAGGCGCATCGCGCCGCGCCTGGCGCTGGTGCTGCTCGGCGCCCTGATCCTGCTGCAAGCCGGCGGCGTCGTTCTCTACGAATGGGAACGGGCGCAGGCGACCCGCGAGATTTTTCAAAACTCGGCGATGCGCATGGGCAGCATCGTGCGGCTGCTGGAACGCGCCCCCCTGCCCCGGCAACGGGACCTGCTGGCGGCGGTCAGCGGTCCGACCCTGTCGGTACGACTGGAGGCCGAGCCGGAGCGCGGCGAAGACGGCGAGGCCGAGTCCTTCGTCGGCCGAGCGGGCTGGCCGGGCGAACGCTTCCGCCGGCGGCTGCCGGGGCTGGTCGACCGCGAGGTGGTGGTCGCCTTCGTCGAGGAGGAATCGTGGCTGCGCCCGCCGCCGCACCGTGGTCCGCGTATGCACGACATGATGCCCGATCCGCTACCGAGCCGGCGCAAGATCGCCGTGTCGGTGGCCCTGGAGAGCGGCGGTTGGGCGGTGTTCACCACGCCGGTCGACCTATTGTCGCCCAAATGGGGGCTGCGCATGGGGCTGTGGCTGCTGCTGGCGGTGGGTACCGTGGCGCTGGTCGCCGCCTGGATCACCCGCCGGGTAACGGCGCCCATCGTCCGCTTCGCCGATGCCGCCGACCGGCTGGGCGTCGACGACGCGGCGACGACGCTGGCCGAAACCGGACCCGACGAGATCGCGCGGGCCGCCCGTGCCTTCAACGGCATGCAGCAGCGCATCCGCCGGCTGATCGACGACCGCACGCGCATCCTGGCCGCCATCTCCCACGACCTGCGCACGGCGCTGACCCGCATGCGGCTGCGTACCCAGTTCATCGAGGATGCCGAGCAGCAGCGCAAGGCCGAGACCGATCTCGACGACATGCAGACCATGCTCGACAGCTTCCTCGCCTTCGCCCGCGACGAGGCGGACGGCGAGGCGCGCGCCCCCGTCGACCTGGCGGCGCTGACCGAAAGCCTGTGTAACGACCTGGCCGACGCCGGCCAGCCGGTCAGCTATACCGGACCCGATCACGCCGTGCTGCCCTGCCGGCCGGTGGCGCTGCGCCGGGCACTGGCCAACCTGATCGACAACGCGGTCGCCTATGGCAACGAGGCGGCGGTGAGCCTTATCGACTCGCCCGCCGGCATCGCCATCGAGATCGCCGACCGGGGACCGGGCATCCCGGCGGACAAGCGCGAGGCGGTGTTCGAGCCGTTCTATCGCATCGAGGGATCGCGCAACCGCGAGACCGGCGGCACCGGCCTCGGCCTGACCCTGGCCCGTGCCATCGCCCGGCGCCACGGCGGCGATCTGACCTTCGACGACCGCCCCAGCAGCGGACTGATCGCGCGGCTGACGCTGCCCAGATAAGATCCAGCGCCAGGCCGGTTGGCCGGGGACCGAACGGACGTGCTAGATTGGCAATCCATCCGATCCGAGGACACCGCCATGACCGTTGTTGCCGCCCGTGCGCCCGCCGACCGAGACCTAATCGCGGCCCTTGCCGCCATCGTCGGCGAACGGTTGTCGACATCGGCGGCGGTGCGCGAGCAGCACGGACGCGACGAGTCCTATCACGCCTCGGCGCCGCCCGACGTGGTGGTCTTCGTGGAATCGACCGAGGAGGTGGCCGCCGTCGTCAAAATCTGCGCCGCGCGGAAGGTGCCGGTGGTACCCTTCGGCACGGGGACATCGCTGGAAGGTCATGTCGCAGCGCTCTACGGCGGCGTCTGCATCGACATGTCGCGGATGAACCGGATTTTGCGGGTCAGCGCCGAAGACATGGACGCCACCGTCGAAGCCGGCGTCACCCGTAAGACGCTGAACGAATATCTGCGCGACACCGGACTGTTCTTTCCGGTCGATCCGGGGGCGGACGCCTCCATCGGCGGCATGGCGGCAACACGGGCCTCGGGCACCAACGCGGTGCGCTACGGCACCATGCGCGAGGTGGTGCTGAGCCTGACCGTGGTGCTGGCCGACGGACGCATCGTCCGTACCAGCCGGCGGGCCCGCAAATCGGCGGCGGGCTACGATCTGACGCGGCTGTTCGTCGGCTCGGAAGGCACGCTCGGCGTCATCACCGAAGTCACCGTTCGGTTGTTCGGCATCCCCGAGGCGATGGCCGCCGCCGTGGTCGGCTTCCCCGATATGGCATCGGCGGTCAACGCGGTGATCGTCACCATTCAGTCGGGCATTCCGATCGCGCGCATCGAATTTTTGGACGAGGTTCAGGTCGACGCCATCAACCGCTATGCCGGATTCGCCTATCCCTTGCAGCCGACGCTGTTCCTGGAGTTCCACGGTTCGGAATCCGGGGTGAAGGACCAGACCGAATCGATGCGCGCCATCTGCGACGAATTCGGCGGTTCGGACTTTCAATGGTCGACCAAGCCGGAAGAGCGCGCCAAGCTGTGGCAGGCCCGCCACGACGCCCTTTATGCCTGCATCGCCATGCGGCCGGGGCGCAAGGGCATGCCCACCGACGTCTGCGTGCCGGTCTCGCGGCTGGCCGAATGCATCCTGGAGACCCGCCGCGACCTGGACCAGTCGTTCATCTACGCACCGATGGTCGGCCACGTCGGCGACGGCAACTTCCACCTGGTGATGATGATCGACCCCAACGACCCGAAGGAAATCGCCGAGGCCAAACGGCTGAACGAACGGCTGATCATGCGAGCACTGGCCATGGATGGCACCTGCACCGGCGAGCACGGGGTGGGCAGCGGCAAGATCGACTTCCTGACCGCTGAGCACGGCGATGCGCTATCGGTCATGCGCGCCGTCAAGCAGGCGTTAGACCCCCAGGGGATCATGAACCCAGGCAAGATCCTGCGGCCATGAAATTGCCGCGATGGTGCGCTCCGGTTTGAACCCGAGCCGGATAATGCCTACCTTCAGGCAGCTTCGGATCGTGACCGTCACGCCCGCACGTGGAAGACATTGACGTGAACAAAATCCTATTCGCCGGAATCGGCCTGCTCGTCGTTCTGATCGCCGCCGCGCTGATCGGCCCCAGCTTTGTCAACTGGAACGCCTATAAGAGCGATATCGGCCGGCTGGTCAAAGACGCCACCGGGCGCGACCTGACGATCGCCGGCAACATCGATATCGACGTGCTGCCAATGCCCGCCCTGATCGCCAACGACGTGCGGCTGGCCAATCTGGCGGGCGCGACGGCACCCGACATGGTGCGCCTGACATCCATGCAGGTGCGAGTCGCCTTGTTGCCGCTGTTGGGCGGAACGGTGCGGGTCCAGTCCGTCCGCTTGATCGAGCCGGTGATCGAGATCGAGGTCTTCGCCGACGGCAGCAACAACCTGAATACCCCTGTCGCCACCCGGCGCGATTCGGCAACCGGCGATCGACCGGCGGGCGTCGGCCGCGCAACGGAAACCGCAACGCCGGACCTCAGTCTGGACAGTTTCGCCATCGCCAACGGCACGTTGATCTATCGCGACCGCCGCCAGGGCCGCATCGAGCGCGTCGAGGCCATCGACGCCGAGATCGCCGCCGGATCGTTAAACGGTCCGTTCAAAGCCAAGGGCGACCTGCTGCTGCATGGCCTGCCGCTCGGCTTCGAGGTCGCTGTCGGCGAGATCGTACACGACCGGGCGGTAACGGTGAACGCAACGGTGCAATCCCGCCCATCCGCAGCCAAGTTCACCCTCAACGGCGGCCTGACCGGCCTGGGCGACGCATCGAAGCTGAGCGGCAAGCTGCACCTGGAAGGATCCAATCTGGCCGCCCTGGTCCAATCGATCACCGGCGCCGCCGAGGTGCCTGGCCTGTTGGCCCAGTCCTTCAAGGCGGACGGCGAGATCGCGGCCGGCGCCGAGCGGACGGAGATCAATGGCCTGGCGTTTCAGTTCGGCGACACGCAGGGCACGGCCGTCGCCACGTTGCAGCCGGGCGACGCCACCGCGGTCAGCGCCGCCGTCTCGATGGGGCGTATCGACCTGGACGCCTGGCTGGCGCGGCCGCCGTTCCGTGCCACCGCCGCCAAATCCGAGGCCCGCCCGACGCGCGTCGAGCCGCAAGGCAACCCGGCCTCTATCGACATCGGCCGGGCGCCGGCGCGTCCGACCGAGCCGACGGCAGCGCAGCCCTTCGCCATCCCGGAAACCCTGATCGGCATCCTCGATATCCATATCGACGCCATCAACTACCGCGGCAAGCCGATCCGCGACCTGCGCGCCAGTGCCGACCTGGGCGGCGGACGCCTCGACATCAATCAACTATCGGCGCAGCTGCCGGGCAGTTCGGAAGCCAGCCTGGCCGGAGCGCTGACCTTCGTTCAGGGCAAGCCGCGTTTCGCCGGCGATGCCACCGCCACCGTCAACGACCTGCGTGGCGTGCTCGACTGGCTGGGCACGCCGCTGCCGGCGGTACCCGGCGATCGGCTGCGGCGGACCACGGCAAAGAGCAAGATCGCCTATTCCGCCGACGAGATCCAGTTGAGCGGGATCGACCTGCAGGTCGACGGGTCGCGCATCGCCGGCGCGTTGACCGTGGCATTGCGCGACCGCCCGGCCTTTGGCGCCAACTTGAGCATCGACAAGCTGAACCTGGATTCCTACCTGCCCGCCGCCGAGGGCGAGACGGCGGCAGCCTCGCCGGGCCGCACGGCCTCGCCGGTAGCAGGCACACCTGGCGGCGGCCCGGCAGGCGGCCCAGCGACGGGGTTGGCGGTGCTGCAAGGCTTCGACACCAACCTCAGGGCGCGTATCGACAGCCTGACCTATCAGCGCACGGCCATCCGCGATGTCGCGCTCGACCTCACCCTGGTGCAGGGCGAGATGCAGATTCGCCAGGCCAGCGTCGCCGACCTCGCCGGTTCCAGCATCGGCCTGTCGGGCGGCGTGAACGGATTCGCCACGACGCCGATAGCCAAAGGCTTGCGTGTCGACCTGAAATCGCCGGACACCGGGCGGCTGTTCCGCATGTTGGGCGTGACGCCGCCATTACCGCCCGAGCAACTGGGCACGGTCGGTTTCAGCGGCCTGTTCGACGGGCCGCTGCTGAGCCCGACGGTAGACGCCACCTTGGCCGCGGCCGGCGGCGATTTCGCCTTGAAAGGCAAGATCGCGGCGTTGTCCGCCGATACCACGGTGGACGGCCGCGTGTCGGCTCGCCATCCCGACCTGGCGCGGTTGCTGCGCCTATTCGCCGCCGACTACCGCCCGGCCGGGCCGCTGGGCGCTGTCGCCCTTTCGGCTCAGGTCACGGGCGGGCCGGCGAAGGTTGCCCTGAGCGCCATCGACGGCAATATCGGGACAACCGCCATCAAGGGCGAGGCGACGTTTGACAGCAGCGGCGCCAAGCCGCGTCTGACCGCCAAACTGACGACCGGCGAGGTGATCGTCGACCGCTTCCTGCCGGCACCGCGGGCGGCGAGACTGGACCCTGCCGGCGGTCCGGCGACTATCGTGCCGGTCGTCTGGCCGGGCCTGCCGAACGCCCGGTTGCCAAGTGCCGTTGTTCCGGCGGCAGGTGAACCCTGGTCGCGCGAACCGCTGAGCCTGGCCGCGCTACAAGCTCTCGACGCCGACCTGACATTGAATTCGACGGTGCTGGTCTATCAGGGGTACCGGCTGGAACAGGCGGATATCGCCGCGACGCTGAACGGCGGCAACCTGCGCACCGAACGCCTGCTGGGCAAGTTGTTCGGCGGCGCCTTCCATGGCGGCGTGGCCCTGGAATCGGCTGGCGTGCCGCGGCTGACTTCTAACTTCAACCTGCAAGGCGGCAACCTGGCGCAACTGCTGGCCACCACCGGCAGCGCCGACAAGGCGACCGGGACGATCAACGCCGAACTGGCCGTCGCCGGCAGCGGTACCAGCACGGCTGCCATCGTCAGCACGCTCGCCGGCAACGGGCGCTTCGCCCTGACCGGGGTGGATACAACGCAGACCTCGCGCGGCTCGCCGCTGGCCGGGCTGTTCGAACTGCTGACCGGATTGAACCGCTTCGGCGGGGTGCTGACCGGCGGCAAATCCGACGGACGTGCCGACCTGACCGGCACCTTCACCGTCGCCAAGGGGATGGCGCGCAGCGAAGACATCAAGCTGGTCTCGGCCTTGGGCAATGGCACGGCGAAGGGCGAGGTCGACCTGCCAAACTGGCAGATCGACGTGCAAGGGCAACTCGACCTGAAACAGAACCTGGTCGCCGCCTATCTGACGCGCAACACCAGCAAGGTACCGACCACAGTGCCCTTCCAGATTAAGGGGCCGCTCGACAAGCCCAACGTGCGCATCGAAACGGCGGGCCTGGGCGGCCAGCCGTTGCCGATTCCCAATAGCGTCATCGACAAGCTGAACGAGCGCAATCCGGCGGCCGGCAAGATCCTGCAACAGGTGCTGCCCGAACTCGGCACCGGCGAGCCAACGCCGGCACCGCAAGCGCAGCCGCAGTCGCAAACGCAACAACAGCCCGCACAGCAGCAACCGAAGAAGCCGGAAGACCTGATCCGCGGACTGTTGAAAGGCTTTGGTCGCTAGCGGTTCAAGCGGCATCCACCCGTTGCGGACCAGCAGTTGTCGTCCACTTGTCGATGCACGCGCCGAGCTGGTCAATATGGACCGGTTTGGCGAGATAATCGTCCATGCCGGCGCAGAGACACGTCGTGCGGTCTCCCTTGAGCGCGTTCGCGGTCAAACCGACGATGACCGTATGCGTCCCATTTTGGATATCGAGCTTGCGAATCGCGACCGTCGCTTCAAGCCCGTTCATCTCCGGCATCGATACGTCCATCAGCGTGACGTGCGGGTCGTAGTCGGCGAGTATGGCCAGCGCCTCCCTGCCGTTCGCCGCGATACGATACGAGTGGCCGAGCACCTCGAGGATTTCGGCAATGACCACCTGGTTGATTTCGTTATCCTCGGCAACGAGCACCCTTACGCCCTTCGCGGATGCCCGCGGCGCCATCGTTAGAGCGGCGGGCAAATCCGAGGTCGGATTGGCGACCTCGTGCGGTTTCGCCATCCGTGCGTCCGACATCACTTTGATAATCGCGTTAAAGAGCACAGAGGACGGCGCAGGCTTCACAAGTTGCGCCGTGAGGGGCATGCGCCGAAACTCCGCGGTGCTGCCTTCCTGGGAGACCGAGGACAGCATGACGATCGGGAGGTCTACGAATACCGGGTGAGCGCGGATTCGCCGAGCGGCCTCGGCCCCGTCCATGTGGGGCATCTGAAAATCCATTATCACCAGACTGAAGTTCGTCCGCAGGCGTTGCGATTCCTCAAGCTTCGCGAGTCCCGCCTGGGCGCTCGCGCAGGCTGTCGGTACAAGGCCCCAACTCGTCAATTGCTCGCTGAGGATCGTACGGTTGACTTCATTGTCATCGACGATGAGCGCTCGCGCGCCGACGATGTCTTGAGGGAACCCTTTAACG
>CANITX010000154.1 GCA_947470575.1 Rhodospirillales bacterium | reverse complement strand
TGGGAATTGTCGGCCGATCGCGCCAATGCCACGCGCCGCGCCTTGATTGAGTTGGGCGTTCCCACAACGCGATTGGCTCGTGTGGTCGGCGCCGCGGAGCAGGATCCGCTAGATAAGGCCAATCCGGCGGATCCAAAAAATCGCCGCATGGCCATCATCATGCTACGCGACGCGCCGGCAGTCCCCCAACCCCAGCCCAACCCGCCTGCCCGACGATGACCGAAATAGGCCGGGACGAATTGACGAGATTCAGGACAAGCGCGTGAAGCACTCTCCACTTCCCGGCGTGCGCTTCTTCTTCTCGACGCCACCCATGCCCTGCCCTTATCTCGCGGGCCAGATCGAGCGCCGGCTTGTCACCGAATTGGTCGGGCGGGACGCCGATCATGTACATAACAACCTGTCGCGCGCCGGCTTTCGGCGTAGCCATGGGATTGCCTATGCCCCCGCGTGCCCGCGCTGCAACGCCTGTCAGGCACTTCGCGTTGTCGTCGATGACTTTCAACCGTCGCGCGGCCAGCGGCGAGTCTGGCGGCGGAACGGCGACCTGGAAGTCGCCGAGAAGGAAGCGATCGCCACGACCGAGCAATATGCCTTGTTCGAAACCTATCAACGGTCACGGCACAGCGACGGCGACATGGCCCGCATGGACTTCTTCGACTATCGGGCTTTGATCGAGGACACTTCGGTGCAAACCTGGGTTGCCGAGTTTCGCGACGTCCATGGCCAGTTGATCGGCGCCTGCCTGACCGATGTGCTGAACGACGGCCTCTCGGCAGTTTACAGCTTCTTCGATCCCGCATCGGCGCCGCGCAGTCTTGGCACCATGATGATCCTGTGGCTGATCCGACGGTCCCGGGAAATGGGTCTGCCTTATGCCTATCTTGGCTTCTGGATCGCCGATTCGGCCAAGATGGCCTATAAGGCGGCATTCGCTCCTGCCGAAATTTTTACCGGCGACGGCTGGAAACTCTTGGTCAAGAACGGATGCCCGAACGAACGGTGAAACAGTTCACCGTTCGAACCGCCGAAGCAGCATCCAGCAGGACGGCATCAACAGAGTCGCCAGCGCGACCTTGACGAAACCTCCGACCACGAACGGGTAAAACCCGCTGGCCATAGCTTTGTCCAAATTACCCAAAAACACCGCCAGCCAGCCGACTCCGAACAAAAAGATCAGCGCCGTTCCGAGGATCATGGCCACGGCGGTATGAACAGGCGTGCGATCCCAGCCGCGCTCGGCGGTCCAGCCCAGGAAAAGGGCCGCAATGAGAAAGCCGACCAGGTAGCCGCCCGTCGGCCCCGTCATATAAACCAGGCCGCTGCCGGTCGCGAAGACAGGCAGGCCCACCGCACCCTCGGCCAGATACAACAGCAGGGTCGCGCCGCCCAGACGCCAGCCATAGGCCATGCCGATCACCGTGACGGCAAAGGTCTGCATGGTCATCGGCACCGGCCACATCGGTACATTGATCTTGGCCGAAACGGCCAGAAGGATGCTTCCGACGATGGCAAGTATGGCCGGTCGCAATATGCCGAGCCGGCTGCCCTGGGCTGGCCAGACGGCGTTGGCAAGTGTGGTGTCGGCAGTGGCGATCATGGCACGCATGGCATCTTTCCCTTATCGTCGCGCATCGGAACGTCGGTTTGCTTCCTAGCAGCACCGATCCGTTAAGTAAATCGGCCGCTCAGTCCGCGCGGCGGCAACCTGCCGGCCTGCCCGCGCTTGCCCTGCCAAGCGGTAAGGTCCGTTTCTGTGCGCGTCCGGCTGCCCTGGCGCCAGGTCAGGCCCTCGTCGAGGCGGAACGTCTTCACGTCGATCAAACCGCCGTCTTGATAGCGCTGCAGGATGACTCCCCGCCCCCGGGTCATCGCCGGCAGTTCGTCGAGCCCGAAGATCAGCAGCTTGCGATTTTCCCCGATGACGGCAACGGAATCATGGATGGGTTCGAGGACGGCGCAAGACGCCGCCTCCTCGCCGCTGTCCAGGTTCAACACTTGCCGGCCGTTCCGTGTCTGCGCCACCACGTCGTCTTCGTCGACCAGGAATCCCCTCCCGGCGTCGGAGGCCACCAGCAACCGCCGTCCCGGCTGGTGAATGAACATCGTCACCACGTCGAAGCCGCCTTCCAGGTCGATCATCAGGCGCAGCGGCTCGCCATGGCCGCGCCCCCCCGGCAGCTTGTCGCAGCCCACGGTATAGAAACGCCCGTTGGTGGCAAAGACGATCAGCTTGTCGGTGGACTGCGCCGGCAGGGTGAACCGGCCGCGGTCGCCTTCCTTGTATTTGACCTCGTCATTCTCTCCGATGTGGCCTTTCAAGGTCCGGATCCAGCCCTTCTCCGAGCACACGACCGTCACCGGCTCGCGCTCGATCATGGCCTCCAACGGCACAATGATGGCCGAAGGCGCCGCGCCGATCTCGGTGCGCCGACGGCCCAGCTCTGTCTTGCGGCCGAATTCCTCGCGGGTCGCGGAGATTTCATCGGCAATTGTTTTCCAACGCCGCGCCTCGTCCTTCAGCAATGCCTTGAGGTCGGCAGCCTCGCTCGACAGGCCGCGGTGCTCGCGGTGGATTTCCATTTCCTCGAGCTTGCGCAACTGACGCAGGCGCATGTTCAATACCGCGTCGGCCTGAACCTCCGTCAACTTGAACGCCGACATCAAGGATGCCTTGGCATCGTCTTCTTCGCGGATGATGCGGATCACCTCGTCGAGGTTGAGATAGGCAATCAACAAGCCGGCCAGCACTTCCAGGCGGGCGTTGATCTTTTCCAGCCGGTGGCGGCTGCGCCGTTGCAGCACGTCGTGACGATGATGCAGGAAGGCCTTCAACACCTCCGCCAGGCCCATCACTCGCGGCGTCCGCCCGCCGTCGAGCACGTTCATGTTGAGCCCGATGCGTACTTCCAGGTCGCTCTGGTGGAACAGTTGTTCCATCAGCATCTCGGGCTCGACAGTCCGGTTACGCGGTTCCAGAACGATGCGCACGTCGTCGGCGGACTCGTCGCGCACGTCTTCCAAAAAGGGCAGCTTGCGCGCCAGCAGCAGTTCGGCAATGCGCTCGATCAGGCGCGCCTTCTGCACCTGATAGGGAATTTCGGTAATGACGATCTGGTAGAGGCCGTGCTTCAGCTTCTCGACGTTCCAACGGGCGCGCAGGCGCATGCTGCCGCGCCCCGTGCGATAGGCCTCGACGATGGCCTCCCGGGTCTCGCCCAAAACGCCGCCGGTTGGAAAATCGGGGCCGGGAATCAGATCGACCAGCTTTTCGATCGTAGCATTGGGAAACTTGATCAGGTGCAGCAGGGCCGCGCAGATTTCGTCGACATTATGCGGTGGAATGCTGGTCGCCATACCGACGGCGATGCCGTTGGAACCGTTGGCGAGCAGATTGGGAAAGCGGGCGGGCAGAACCTCGGGCTCGCTCTCTTCGCCATCGTAGGTGGCGCGGAAATCGACCGTGTCCTCGTCGATGCCTTCCATCAGCGCGCTGGCGACGGCGGTCAGGCGGGCTTCCGTGTACCGCATGGCGGCGGCGTTATCGCCATCGATGTTTCCGAAGTTGCCCTGTCCGTCAACCAGCGGATAACGGGCGGCAAAACCCTGCGCCAGGCGCACCAGCGCGTCGTAGACAGCGACATCGCCGTGCGGATGATATTTGCCGATAACGTCGCCGACCACCCGGGCGCATTTCTTGAACCCCTGGTCCGGGTCGAGGCGCAGCTGGCGCATGGCGTAAAGCAAACGTCGATGCACCGGCTTCAGCCCGTCGCGCACGTCGGGCAACGAGCGCGACATGATGGTCGACAGCGCATAGGCCAAGTAACGCTCGCTCAGCGCATCGGCCAATGGCGTGTCGCGAATGTCTTCCGTGGGCCGTGGCTTAATCATGAATCGCCCGTTCGATCTAAAGCTGGTGATGTCCTTGGATAGATAATGCCAGAGCTATTAGACGTCCAGCTTGTTCTAATAATGTTCTCACACCCCCAGGCGCTCCGCCAGCCGTTGCCGAGCCGCCGGCAGATCGGCCCCGTGCGGCGCAAACAAATGACGTTCCAGAAAGTGTCCGGTGATGCGCAGGCCCTCGATAATGCCGGCGCTGTCGCCCTCATCCTCCCTCCCCAGCAGGAAGGCCGGCAACGCCAGCAGCTTGTCGCGGTAGGGTTCGCCCGCCGCCAGCGACACGGCCCGCCCCGTGCGCGGCGACACATAGGCCAGTTCGTCGTTACGACCCGTGGCGGCGCAGCTCGAAAGGTCGAGCCCATAGCCGAGTTCGGCCAACAGCCCCAACTCCCATTTGACATAGACCGAAGGCCATTGTTCCCCGCTCAACGCACCAAGCAGAATGCCAAGTCCATCGAACACGGCAGCATGCGGTTCGCGCTCCGGCAGCGCCCGCTCGGCGACCGCGCAGGCCGCGCTCAGTGCGGCCAGGCGCAAAGAGTCGCGCAACACATCGGCGGAAAAGGCCCGCAGGGGTTCGACGACATAGGCGCCAAGGTGTTCTGCCAGCCGTCCGCGCCAAGTCGCGCGCACAAGATTGCCGGCCTGCAGCATGCCCCGCATCCGCCGCCCGGCCCCGCCTCGCACCAGCCCCGGATGACGGCCGTGGTCGCGGGTCAGCAGGCTGACGATGGCCGAGGTTTCGCCATGCAACCGCACTGCCAGCACGAATCCATCGTCGGTCCATTCCATGGAGCCATGGTACGCCGGGCGGCGGCGATGGAGTAGACGGCCTCGCAGCCCGGGGCCATTTGCTGCTATAGGCGGCAGTAGAAACAATACCCCGCAGGGAGAACATACGACATGAGCCAGCCCACCAGCCGCATCGTCATGCTGTCCGGCGCCACCAAAGGCATCGGCGAAGCCATCGCCGCCCGCCTCTACAAGGACGGCTACCGCCTCAGCCTGGGCGCGCGCAATCCGAACGACTTGGCCAAGGTATTGCGCGACGACCGCGACCGGGTACTGACGGTGCCCTACGATGCCACAGGTGGCACCGCCGCCGCCCGTTCCTGGGTGGAAGCCACCGTCAAGCATTTCGGATCTTTCGACACCGTGATCAACAATGCCGGCATGCAGATCCGCAGCGGCTTCGAGCAATCGACCGAGGCCGAGTTGAATGCCATCCTGACCGTCAATGCCGTGGCGCCCTATCTATTGACCCAGGCGGCCTGGCCACACCTGAAGGCCGCCGGTCACGGCAAGGTGGTCAACATCGTCTCCTTGAGCGGCGTGCGGGTGAAGCCGACGACGAGCACCCTCTATGCCATGTCCAAACACGCCGCCATGGCGATGACCCATAGCCTGCGCGCACTGGGCTGGAAGGACGGCATCCGGGTGACCGCCATCCTGCCCGGAGCCGTCGCCACGCCGATGACCATGGACAAAACCGACGTCGCCCACGACCTGATGATGGCGCCGCAAACCATCGCCGACCTGGTCGCCCATGTGCTGACCATGCCGCAGAACGCCAGCGTCTCCATGCTGCCGGTCAGCCCGGTCGTCGAGCAGCTGTACTGAGGACCGCGCCGCCGAAAGGCGGCGCCGCTACCTCATGGGTAGATGCCGAATCCCCGCCGGTCGGTATCGACCTTCAGCAAATGCCCGTCGGTGCTGGTGACGAATAGCGTCGTCATGTCGGGACCGCCGAAGCAGCAGTTGGTCGGCTGCCGGCAGGGCGTGCGGTGCGTCTCGATGACCCGGCCGGTCGGCGAGAAAATATAGATCATCGGCCCCGGCCCGGCCCGCATCCAGCCGGCACAGGCCACGATGTTGCCGTTCACGTCCAGGCACATGCCGTCCACCCCGCGATGCGCGCCGCCCTCGTCCTTGCCGAAGGTGTGCAGCAGCTTGTAGGTGCCGAGCGAGCCGTCGGCTTGGATCGGATAGGCACGCAGTTCACGGTTGACCGAGGTCTCGAAGTTGGAATCGGCGACGTATAGGGTGTTCTGATCCCCCGACAGCAACACCCCGTTGGGTGAGGTGGTGTCGAAAGTCACCCGGGTTGCTTTGTAGCTGCCGTCCGTCTGCGGATCGGCACGCAGCACGGAGCGGTTGTCCAGCTCTTGCGGCGGGTTGGGATCGACGTTGCCGGCGTTCCATGGATTGCTGAACCAGATGCGTCCCTGGGAATCGATGGCCAAGTCGTTCGGCGTATTGATCCGCTTGCCGTCCAGTCGATCGACGATGATCTTGTTGGTGCCGTCGGGATCGAAACGCAGGATCGAACGCCCGCCGGAGCTGCAACCGAACATCCGTCCTTCGGCGTCGTAGGCCAGGCCGTTGGTCCGGTTCAATCCGCCGCGCCATTCCGCAATATCGCCCTTACGCGGATCGTATTCCAGGATGCGGCTAGCGTGAATCTGGGTAAACCGCAGCACCTCGCCGTCCCATATCGGTCCCTCGGTCAGCTTGCCCATCGGCCGGCAGACATATTCGAACGTCCATTCCATGCTGTTTCCTCCCCACGTTGAATTTTACTTGGCGTCATTGGTAGCGGAAGTCGCAGCCCATCGCCAGCAACCACACATAGCCCGCCCGCGGCCTGATTTTTGCCAAACCGCCCACGGGAATCGATTCTGGTTTGCCTGCCGACGCCAATGCCATACTACTTGTGAACCTTGTCATTCCCTTTCCCCGGTCGTTGGCGGCCGGCCCGCCCCAGGAGCCACCATGCAGCTTTCGCGCTTTCCCCGCGTGCGTCTGTGTCACGCGCCCACGCCCTTGGAACCGATGGACAACCTGACTCGGCTGCTTGGCGGACCCAAGCTGTGGATCAAGCGCGACGACTGCACCGGCCTCGCCACTGGCGGCAACAAGACGCGCAAGCTGGAATTCCTGATGGGCGAAGCGCGCCAGCGCGGCGCCGATACGGTGATCACCCAGGGCGCCGTGCAGTCCAACCACTGCCGCCAGACTGCCGCGGCGGCCGCCAAGCTCGGCATGAAGTGCGAGATCTTCCTGGAACACCGTGTTAGCGGCGACGACGACGAATACCACAAAAGCGGCAACGTCCTGCTCGACCGCATGCTCGACACCCGCATCCACCACGTTCCCGGCGGTTCCGACATGAACGCCGAACTGGAGAAGCTGGCCGGCAAGCTGCGCCAGGGCAATGCCAACCCCTACATCATCCCCGGCGGCGGCTCCAACCCGACCGGCGCGCTCGGTTACGTCAACTGCGCCATCGAAACGGTGCAGCAGGCCAACGACATGGGCTTGCAGATCGACTGGATGGTGCACGCCACCGGTAGCACCGGCACCCAGGCTGGCCTGCTCGCCGGCCTCGTCGCCATCAACAGCGGCATCAAGGTTTTGGGCATCAGTGTCCGCCAACCCAAGGACGTACAGGAAGCCGCCGTGCACCGGCTGGCCGAGGCTACTGCCCAGCATATCGGCTTAAAGGGCGGCGTACCGCGCGATCAGGTGATGGCCAACGGCGATTACGTCGGCGGCGGCTATGGCGTCCCCACCCCCGGCATGGTTGAGGCGGTGACCCTGACCGCCCGCCAGGAAGGCATCCTGCTCGATCCGGTCTATTCCGGCAAAGGCATGGCCGGATTGATCGATCTGATCCGTAAAGGCAAGACCTTCGGCAAGGATGAGAATGTTGTCTTCCTGCACACCGGCGGCGCTGTCGGCCTATTCGGATACCGCTCCACCTTCGCCGATATCTGAGGCTGCAGCGATGACCGCCTCGGGCGCCGCCGATCGCGTCGATGCCGTCGGCGTGCTTGGCGGTATGGGGCCG
>CANITX010000153.1 GCA_947470575.1 Rhodospirillales bacterium | reverse complement strand
CCGGCTTCAAGCTGTGTATCGGACACGAATGGGAGTTCCTGGCGATCTGCAAGGCAATGCTGGAAACCGGGATCTATCCGGACTTCATCGTGGTGGACGGCAACGAAGGCGGCACCGGCGCGGCGCCCATGGAATTCGCCGACCATATCGGCAAGCCACTGTGCGAGGGACTTACCTTCGTGCACAACGCACTGATCGGCATCAACGCACGCGAGCGAATCCGGATCGGGGTCAGCGGCAAGATCGTTACGGCCTTCGACATCGTGCGCGCCAGATCGTTGGGTGCGGATTGGTGCAATTCCGCCCGCGGCTTCATGTTTTCCATCGGCTGCATTCAGTCGCAGTCCTGCCATACCGACCGTTGTCCGACTGGCGTAGCCACGCAGGACCCGGCGCGCCAGCGCGCGCTTGTCGTCTCCGACAAGGCCGAGCGCGTTGCCAACTATCACCACGCAACCCTGCAGTCGCTGGCCGAGATGACGGCCGCCGCCGGCCTTGACGACCCCCGGGAATTCAAGCCGATGCATATATCGCGCCGAATTTCGCCGCGCGAAGTCATAACCTTCGCCGAGCTTTATCCGGCGTTGCCGGCTGGTGCCTTGCTGAACGGCACCGACGATCCGCGCTTTAGCAAGGCCTGGAAGATGGCCGATCCGGATTCGTTCCGGCCACGCGACCTAGGCGGCCTGGGCGCGGCTTAGAGCCCGCGCCTTATAGGCATCCTTGGCGGCGCAGGCGGCTGCCCAGTCGAGAGTCCGTTTCGCCAGTTTGTATTCGTATTTGTCGATGACCTTGCCGTCGAGTCGGCCGACCGCTTCGCCCGCGTCCGTCAGCTGGTCGAAGGCATCGACGACCTTGTTCGCCCAGGCCACTTCCTCTGCCGTCGGCGTCAGGCCCGAGATCAGCGGCTGAATGAAGGCGGGGTGCAGCGCGCCAGCGTGATGAATATGGGCGGCATGGAATGCCGCGGCCTGCTTGGCGGCTTGATCGGACTGATCGACCCGCCCCGAGGTGTTGGGGATGAACACCCCGCCCGTCGCCTCGATATCGAGCGACATGGCGGCCAAGGCAACGTAGGCGACAGGGAAAGTGTATTGATCGAAATCGGCGAACATCTCGATGCCGAGATCGACCGACATGTCGTAACCGCCGGCGCCGCCCTGGGAATAGATTTTGCGCGGCGTCGCGGTCAGCAGTTCGTAGATGTTCATGGTACCGAGCGCCGATTCGATCATCGGCGACAGTTCGATGCTGTTGGGCGGGATGCCGCGTTCCTTTTCCAGTCGCAAGATGATCTCGTGAGCGTGGCGCAGGTCCGCCGCAGATTCGGTTTTCGGCAGCATGATGCGGTCGACGCCGGGCCAGACGGCATAAGGCAGGTCGGCATCGACAAACGGCTTATTGATGCGGACGTAAATCGACGCCCCGCCTTTATTGGCTTTCTCGATCGATTCGCGAATTAGCGTGCGGCAGCGCTGCTTTTCCGCCGGCGCGATAGAATCCTCGATATCGAGAATGTAGACATCGCCGCCCCGCGTCCACGCCTTGTCGATGAAGCGCGGATTGGTGGGCGTCACGAACATCGCGCAACGAGAAACTCGGTTGTTCATGGTTCACGTCCCGTGATGGTCAATGGAGTTTTCATGCGCCGGGCTTTGCATGGGCGCGGGCCTTCTCGTCGTCGCGCTCCTGGGCCCGGTTCGCCCACTTGAGATAGAGCTTGGCGCGCACGTCGACGGGAACGTCGATCATCTTGCCGTCGATGGGCACGGAGGCCATGCCGCGCTTGATACCCTCGGCAAATACCTCGATCACTTTCACGTAGTAGGCGGCCTCTTCGCTGCTGGGGCGGAAGCCTTCGTTGCAGAACTTGATCCAGGAGGCATGCGGGCAGACGGCGCCCTTGAACCCGGTATCGCGGGCCCGACGCACCGCCTTGGCCACGGCATCGTCGTTGGCATTTTCCTCGGTCAGGCTGAGCGGGTAGCTCATGCCCAGGGCCTGCCCGCCCACCGAGGTGGCAACCGTGATCAACTGCGACTTGATGTATTCCAGCGGATCGAAGTCCAGCGTCGGACTTGCCTGCATGCCGAGGTTTCGGCACAGCTCCGCCTCGTTGATCAGAAAGACCCCGAAGCGCGGACTGGCGCGGGCGATTTCCAGCGAATGCCACACGGCGCCGGGGGTGTTCACCTCGACATCGATTTCCAGCGACCCGCCGGCAATGCCGCGGGCGACCTCCAAAGCACTCAGGCGGCGCGATACCGTCACCACGTCGTCGGGCCCGGTAGCGCCTTTCAGCACCACGCCTGACAGGCCGGCAAAGATCGTCGCGTCGAGTTCGGCCACTGCTGTGTCGCGCTCGATGCGGACGAAAACCTCCGCGCCACCGCGCGCCGCAGCATGGATCGCCGCCGGCATCCGGGCTTTCAGGTCTTCCTGCCAATTGCGGTCCGGCCGTTTGGCGGCATCCAAAATGACCGCGTCGGCCCACGAGGCGAAAGCCTTCTGCGCCAATTGCGGATCGTCGATCGACAGCGCCAGCAGCGAACGGCGGATGTACTTCGGCGTCAGCTTCTCGCCGGCAAGCGGGCTGCCGTCGGCGCCGGAGGGCATGGTTTGGGTCGTCATGCTGGGGCAAATCCTTCGTTCACGGGAGCCACCTGTTCGGCCGTGGCGCAGACACAGCCGGTAAAGCCCATCAGCCGGGCCTCGCGGGCAGCTTTGGCGGTGCCGGCCTTGGTCGCCTCGCCGCCACGAGAGCCGGGCCGCCACAAGGCGCCGAGCGGCTGTTGGCCCAACATCCGGGCGGCAACCAGCGTGCGTGTCATCAGGAAACGATAGAGGCGAAATTCGTCTTGCGGGAGGGGACCCAACTGCATGGTCAGATCGATGCGCCCGACGCCCAGCGCCGTGACGCGCGGACTGGCCTGGGCGATGGCGGCGGCGTTCCAGAAACCTTTGGCGGATTCCAGCATCAAGACCAATTCGACAATGCCAGGGTCGAGCCCGCGCTCCTTTTCCATGGCGGCGATATGGTTGCCGAGGTCGCTGACCTCCTCCGGCGCATCGGGGCCCGGGAACACGATCCCCTTGAGGCCGCGATGCATGGCGGCCCGGACGTCGGCCCAGCGGGTGTCGCGTTCGACGCGGACGAAGGCGTCGACCTGCGCCTCGCCCAGCTTCTTGACCGCATCGGCCAGACCGGCGCGCGCAGCTTCTTTGCTTTTGGGCGGCACCGAATATTCGAGGTCGAGTACGACCACGTCGGGCTTGTGTTCCTGGCAGCGCGCGACGGCATCGGGATCGTGCGCCGGTACGATCATCCAGGAGCGTCGTGGGTTCATCGGTGTCGCCATGCTCAAAGCCCCGCGATAGTACGAGAAATGTTTACGCCGCTTGTCCCGCGACGGTGGGTCCCTCGCACATGATAGTGGTGCGGCGCATGTCGCGTACATACTTTTGATCGTCGAAACGGCGGACCCGATGCATGGTCTGACGATTGTCCCAAATGACCAGATCGCCTTGCTGCCACTTGTGGGCATAGACGAAATCCCGCTGGGTGGCGTGTTCCATCAGGTCGCGGACGAAGGCCATGGCTTTCGGCTTGGGCCAGCCGACGATGCCGCCGATATGGGCCGACATGAAGAGCGTCTTGCGGTCCATGGCAGGGTGGTAGCGCACCAGACGTTGCAGTACGGGTTTGAAATTTCTCATATCTTCGTCGGTGAATTCGGTAAAGCCGATGAGGGCGCGGGAAAACAAATTGGAATGTTCGCAGATCAAATCCTCGATCTCCGCCTTGGTTTCGGCATCGAGCGTGTCGTAGGCTTGGCGCATGTCGGCGAATTCCGTATCGCCGCCCTTCGGCGGCACCACATGGCCGTACAACAGGGAATACTTGGCAGGAATGGCGCGAAACGAGGCGTCGGAATGCCACAGGCGATTGCCAAGGCTGAACATGCGCCGGCGGTCGTCGCGGGCCAGCAGCTTCTCGTTCTTGTCCAGATTGGAGACATCGGAGAAATCGAGCGGCAGGCGGCGTTCCTCCGCCTTGATCACATTGGCGGCCGCATTGGTCTGGACCGGACCCAGCTGCTTGGTGAAAGCCAGATGTTCTTCGTCGTTCATCTGCTGGCCGTGAAAGACCAGGACCGCATGCTTATTCATGCCGGCATGGATTGCGTCGATATCGCTATCCGACAGCGGCTGGCGCAGGTCGACACCGAACACTTCGCCGGCGAACTTAGGTTGGATCGTCTTAATTTGAAACGGCATGAGGAAGCCTTCCGGTTCTGGGAAGCAAATTTAGAGGAACTGCAGAAGGAAGACGCAACGGATATCGCGCCGGCAGGCGCGCCATGACGAGGACGGGCTTTTCGGCGGCGAACAAATTGCCCGATACCTTCCCGCAGAAGCCGTGAGCGCGGCTCGAAAAGCAGCGAGTCGAGGCCGCCGGGTGGGCGAAGGGGGGGGGGAGGGCCGCCTGAAGGAGGCTTCAGTAAGCCCCGCCGCCGCCGACATCGCCGCCGCCGATGTCGCCGCCGTGACTGCCGAAATCGCCACCGCCGAAATCACCGCCCTGGTTGGCGCCCATGGCCGATTCGGAGCCGAGCAGGCTGCCGGCCATGGCGCCCAGGAACAGGGCATGGACCATCGATTCTTTCCAATAGAAGTTGGAAATCATCTCATCGTGCTTACCGCGTTCGGCGATGATCCGCCGGCCGCGTTTGATGGCCCGCTTGGTAGGGGTGCGCAGCAGCACCACCAGGATGACGGCGGTAGCGACGAGCGCCGGTCCGGTCGGCAGCCAATAGAAGGCCAGGATCGTCAGGATGATCGACACGAATATCATCGAACCCATGTTTCATCTCCGCCGCAGGTGATGCCCATTTGTTTTAGCCAGTCTACTCCGCCGCCTCCGCCTCGAACAGGGCAGCGGCGACCGCATTGTGCCGGCGCAGGGCAATGAGGAATTCCGACAGGAAATGCGGCACGACCGAACCCTTGACCACTTCGTTGGCCATCAGGGCATCGGACCAGGCTTGAACCCGGGGAAACGCTTGCAGCAGTCCCGTCCGCATGCGGGCTTCGATCAAGGCGAAGCGATGCAGGAAGGGCGCATGGGCGGTATCGACCAAGCATAGCGTCCTGCCGCTGAAATAGGGGCCGTCGTTGCCACGTTCGGCCAATACGGCTTCCAGCTTGTCGATCTGCTTGGGCGCCGCTTTCAAGCCGGCCTGCTGATCCGCGGTCGATGTCGCGTAATACACATTGCGCAGGGCCCGGGCGAAGTCGGGGAGAAAATCCATCCAGGCGCGATGCCGGGCCCGTTTGATCGGGTCCTCCGGATGCAGCCGCGGCGGCACGACCTCGTCGAGAAATTCCGAAATGGCATTGGATTCGAACAGCGGCTGGCCATCGACCAGCAGCACCGGAACCTTGCCATGGGGCGAAATCTTGAGGAACCAGTCGGGTTTGTCTTTCAGATCGATATAAGTGATATCGTAAAGCACGCCCTTGGCGCGCAAGGTGATGGCGGCGCGCTGCACCCACGGACAGGTGTAGGAACTAACGAGATGATAGGTCCGGTTGGCAGCCATAACTTCCCTCCGCAACACAGGATTTCCAGCGTTGTTCGTACGCTCGATGCTGTCGGGTACGCTATTTTGGAAATATTCTACCACAGGACGAGGCAATTGCCCACGGGCACAGGCGCGCTGGCATCCATGAGCCCGGTAATGTAAAACGGCCGGCGTTGCGCCGTTCCGCGTCGCGGTCGTTCATGGTTCGATGGTGTTGCGGTTGACGGCGCGACAGCTCGATGAGTCGTCAACATCGACCCCGGGAGTGTCGTCATGAATGCCGTCGAAGCCCTGCTGACCCGAGTTTCAATCTCCGTCCTGACCGACCCGGCGCCGTCGGCCGAGGTGATCGATCGAGCCATGGCCTCCGCCGCCCGCTCGCCCGACCATGGCCGCCTCCGGCCCTGGCGTTTCATTACCGTCAGCGGCGACGATCGCCAGCGCTTCGGCGAACTGATGGCCGACACCCTGAAGGCCCGCGAGCCGGGCGTGCCCGAGGCGCTGCTTGAAAAAGAGCGCGCCAAGGCGATGCGCGCGCCGCTGATCGTCGTCGTCGGTACGCGCCTGCGCCCGGACAAATACATGAAGATTCCCGAGATCGAACAGGTGCTGTCGGCGGGTGCCGCCGCCCAGACGCTGATGCTGGCCTTCCACGCCGAAGGCTATGGCGCCGTATGGAAGACCGGCGCGCCGGCTTACGATCCGGCGGTCAAGACCGCGTTCGGGATGGAGCCGCACGAACATATCGTCGGCATCCTTTATGTCGGCAGCGTCGGCACGGCACCGGCCGAGATGGCCCGTCCGCACCATGCGCAATTCGTCGAGGCCTGGCACGGGCCGGTGGCCTAGGCGTTCGTTCTTCGCGGCGGCGGCTCCCCCCTTTTTCCTACCTCTCCCTCTCCAGGGGGGAAGAGATAGGAAGAGGGTGCTAGCGTGACGGGGGCGGTAATCGTCACGCGGTGGCGGCGGCCTCGCGGGGCATGGCCGGGCCGAAGGGGCGTTCGCCTTTGAGGATCATGCGGTACATGACCCGGTGCTCGGCGGGATCGTAGTCGAAGTCGGCCTGATGCAGGGCGGCGCGATTGTCCCAGATCAGGAAATCGCCGACCTGCCAGCTGTGGCGATAGACGAATTCGTCGCGTGTCGTCTGCTGCAACAGGTCCCACAGCAGGGTGCGGGATTCGTCGGGCGTCATGCCTTCCAAGTATTCGACCTTGATCGGATGGAAGTAGACGCCACGGCGGCCGTTGACCGGATGGGTGCGCACCAGCGGATGCGGCGCGCCGAAGCGGATGCGTTCGTCGACCGCCAGGATGGTCGCCTTGCGCGAGGGCGTGAGGGACGACTTGCCCTGGGTCTGTACGGTGATGACCTTGATTCGGTCGATGCGCCGCCGGGTCTCCTCGGGCAGCGCCGCATAGGCCTTGTGCATGTTGGCGATGCGGGTGGCTCCGCCCTGGCTTGGCAGCTGGATGGCGTAGAGCGTGGTGTAGTTGGGCGGTTCGGGCACGTGGGTATGGTCGGTGTGCCACAGGAGGCCGTGCATGTAGCTTTCACCCGCGGCATTGCGCTGCTGGTTGGTCATGATCTGGACGATCGGCTCGTCGGGGTGGCCGAATTCCTCGGAGAACTGCTGGGGCATGGGTTCGCCGAAATTCCGCGCGGCGGCGACGTATTGCTTCGGCGTCAGATCCTGGCCGCGCACGCACAGCGCAATATGTTCGACCAGGGCGGCGTTGAGCTTCTCGCGGACGTCGGGCGACAGAGGCTGGCGAAGATCGATGCCGGTGGCGATGGCACCCGTGCCGCCCGGCATGGGCGTGATGGTGAGGGGCATGGCGGTTCCTCGGTAGGTTTTGCCAATGATAAACCGCCCGCCGATCGGTAGATAGTCCGGCCGCTGGCAGGGGGCACAGACACCTTCGCAGGGCGGCAAGCCTCGCCTATAATCCATGCCCAGCGGAGGAGCGCCATGGCCTATCAATCCATCGAGGTACGGAAGTTGACGCCGATCATCGGGGCGGAGGTCTTTGGCGTCGCCCTCGGCGGTCAGATCGGCAACCGGCAGTTCGAGGAAATCCGCCAGGCCTTCCTGGAGAACCAGGTGATCTTCTTCCGCGATCAGAAGATGAGCATCGACCAGCACAAGGACTTCGGCCGGCGCTTCGGCAAGCTGCACATCCATCCGGGACCGCGCCACCCGGTGGCGGGGCATCCGGAAATCCTCGGCATCTGGGCCGAT
>CANITX010000152.1 GCA_947470575.1 Rhodospirillales bacterium | reverse complement strand
TGCCAGCGGCGAGGAACGCGTTCATATCGCTTGCCGCCTGCAGTCGGCTCGACTTGAGCCACGCGCCGGCGGCAACCAGATCGACGACACGATCCTTGCCGCCCTTCTCCATCGCAGCCAACAGCGCACCGACACGCTGCACCTTTTTAACTTCAAACGTCACGAGTCGCATGGGTATCTCCCTCTCGCACCTGAACTCCGGCCCGCCCACAGACGTCCGGCCACGTTAAGCCGCGGCCTTTGTGCTCCAGTTTCGGTGCAAACCCAAGAAAAAGGTGAGGACACAACTGGTAAAGCAGCCCTCACGCGACTTTCGCCTGCTCCACCGTCGGCCCCACGTCCTCGACCGCCGTCCGATGCATATCCCGCACCTCATTCAGGTCATATTCCCGCGCCCGGTGCATCGTGCAGCGGTTGTCCCACATCGCCAGGTCGCCCTGGCGCCAGCGGTGGGTGTAAACGAATTGGGCCTGCGTCGCGTGGTCGATCAGGTCGTGCAGCAGCAGCAGAGCTTCGGGCAAGGTCAGGCCGGGGATGTCGCGGGCGTGGGAGGCGAGGTAGAGCGTCTTGCGGCCGGAGCCGGGATGGGTGCGGACGATCACCTGCGGCACCGGGGCTTCCTTTTCCCGTTCCTCGGGCAGGTAATCGGTGAAGCCGATCTTGGCGCGCGAATGCATCAGCGAGTGCATCGCCACCAAGCCTTCGATCTGTCGCTGTTTCTTTGCAGGCAGCGCGTCATAGGCGGCGCGCAGGTCGGCGAACTGGGTTTCGCCGCCTTCGGCCGGGATGACCCGGGCCGACAGGAAGGAATATTTGGCGGGCGTCCGCTTGAACGACGAATCCGTGTGCCACAGCCGGTTGCCGAGGTCGCCGGCAAGCCGCCAGTCGTCGCGCGGCAAGAGCCGGTTGTTCTCGTCGAGGTTGGAGATGTCGGACATGCGGATGTCGAGCCGGGGCTTGAAGCCGGGACGGTTGGCGCGGCGCGTGGTTTCCAACTTACCGAAGCGCGACGAGAAAGCGATCTGCTGCGCGTCGGTCAGCGGCTGGTTGGGGAAGACGCAGACGGCGTAGATATCCATCGCGGCGACGATTTCGCCGATGGCGGCGTCGGAAAGCGGTTGCGTCAGGTCGACGCCGGTGACTTCGGCGGCGAAAACGGGATGCAGCGGCTTGACGGTGAGCGGCATGGTCGGGGGTCTCCCTACGGAAGCAGAACGATACACCGGCCAGGGCGGGAGGCAAGCGCCGCGGCGGTGGCCTCAAGTCGCATTCCTCGGGCCGTCGTCCTTTCCTCGCCGGGCCTATGGCGGTAAGTAGCGGCCCCACCCTCGAATTGCAGCGAGATCGACCCGCGCCATGCCCCTGACCGTTTCCGGCCCCCTTCGGGGCGCGTTGTGGATGGTACTGGCCTGCCTGTTGTTCATGGTGATGAGCGCCATGATCCGCCAGGTGTCCGATACGCTGCCGGCGTTTCAGATCATCGCCATCCGCAACATCTTCAGCCTGCTGACCATCCTGCCCCTGCTGTTGCAGGTCGGACGCGGCAGCTTCCAATCATGGCGGCCGGGGCTGCTGTTCGGCCGGGCGCTGATCATGATCGGCTCGATGACATCGTGGATCATCGCGGTCGAAGGGCTCGACCTGGCCGCCGCCACGGCGATCTCCTTCAGTTCGCCGCTGCTCGCCACCGCGGGGGCGGCACTCTTCCTCGGCGAACGGGTTGGCAGCCAACGGTGGGCGGCCGTCGTCGTCGGCTTTACCGGCATGCTGATCATCCTGCGCCCCGGTATGGCCGAGGTCTCGGTGGCAGCCGCATTCGCGTTGGCCAATGCCGTTCTCACCGCCTGGGGCGGGATCACGGTCAAGGTACTGACCCGCACGGAATCGACGGCAACGGTGGTGCTGTATCTCTATCTGTTGACGACGCCGCTGTCGGCGATCCCGGCGATTTTCGTCTGGGTGGCACCGACGCTGACCGACGTGGCGTGGCTGGCCGTGATGGGCGTGTTGGTGGCCTTGGGCCATATCTGCCTGACCAAGGCCTACGCGGCGGCCGAGGCCAGCGCCATTCTGCCCTATGATTTTTCCAAGGTGATATTCGCCGCCGTCCTCGGCTTCACCTTCTTCGGCGAACTGCCGGACACCGGGACCTGGATCGGCATGTTCGTCATCTTCGCCGCCACCGTCTATATGGCACGGTACGAAGCAAAACTGGCGCGGGCCAAGCGCAGGGCAGCCGTGTAACGACCGACCGCGAGGGGGCTCAGGCGACCCGGCTCTGAAGGCCCGCCTGTTCGACCGTCGGCGCAACGTCGGAGACGGTGGTGCGATGCAGGTCGCGAACCTGGGTCATGTCGTATTCCCGCGCCCGGTGCATGGTGCAGCGATTGTCCCAGATGACCAGGTCGCCGACCGACCAGCGGTGAGTGAAGACGAAACGCGGCTGAGTGGCATGGTCCATCAGGTCGTAGAGCAGGATACAGGCCTCTGGCAACGGCAAGCCGACGATGTCGCGGGCGTGGGAAGCCAGGTAAAGCGTCTTGCGCCCAGATCCGGGATGGGTGCGGACGATCACCTGCGGCACCGGCGCCTCACGCTCGCGTTCCTCGGGCAGGAAATCGGTGTAGCCGATCTTGGCGCGCGAATGCAGCATGGAGTGCATGGCGACCAGGCCCTCGATCTCCTGCTTCTTCTTCTCGGGCAGCGCATCGTAGGCAGCGCGCAGGTCGGCGAACTGGGTTTCGGTGCCGGACGCCGGGATGGTGCGGGCCGAGAGTAGCGAATATTTGGCCGGCGTCCCCTTGAATGACGAATCCGTGTGCCACATGCGGTTGCCGAGGTCGCTGGCGCGGCGCCAGTCGTCGCGGGCCATGATGCGGTCATTCTCGTCGAGGTTCGAGATGTTGGAAACGCGCAGGTCGAGGCGCGGCTTGAAGCCGGGGCGGTTGGCTTTGCGCGTCGTTTCCAGCGGCCCGAAACGCGATGAGAAGGCGATCTGCTGTTCATCCGTCAGCGGCTGATTGGGGAAGACGCAGACCGCATAAAGGTCCATAGCCGCAACGATCTCGGCGACGGTGACCTCGGACAGCGGCCGGCTCAAGTCGATGCCAGTGACTTCAGCGGCAAAAATGGGATGTAACGGCTTGACGGTGAGCGGCATGCTGGGGGTCCCCCTGCCCGGTCTGAGGTGATGACGGCAGGCTAATACCTGGTTATATCGAGGTCAATTGGAGGGTGCGCCAAACCGGTCAATGAGCCAGTTCCCGCCCGCCCCCCCCCTTCAGGGGAGGAGGGGCTGGGCGGGGAGAGAGGCTGTTGCCGATCAGGCGGCCTTGCGGCGGCGCGATGCGGCGGCCAGGCCGCCGAGGCCGAGCAGGGCCAGGGTGCCTGGCTCGGGCAAGGCCGTAGCAACGCCGGTCAGCTCGAAGGCAAGATCGAAAGTACGGCCTTCCCAGTTGGTCGCTTGATGGAACTCGTCGCCGACCAAATCTCCGACAAATGCACCGGTCGAACTCAGGGCGCAATCGAGATCGCAAGGTTCGTGACCGACCATGAAAGCTAGGCGCGACCAAACCGGTTCTAGGATGCGGATCGACATCCAATAGTCGCCGGAGGCGAGATCGATTCCCGGGGCAAGGGTGAAATCGTAGCGCCAACCGTCAGTGTCGTAGTAGTCCGGGTCGTAGATGTAGTTGGCCGCGTTGTCCGAGGTACGGGTAACGTCGGCAGTGGGCACCACCTGATGGGTGACGTAGGTGCCGGGCGCTGTGCCGCCCGCGTCGTGCCTGAAGAAGGCAATTTCCAGATCGTACTGGCTGGCATCGGCGCCAGCCGGCTCGTACACCCAGAAGCTGCCGCCGCTCACCGTCCAGCTGGCGCTGACAGAGAAGTCGTCGTAGACTCGGCTGTTGTAAGTATCGGCGAGCGCGGCGAGCGGATCGCCGGTAATGGCCGGCTGGCTCCACAATACGGTCGCCTGGGATGTTCCGGCCATGCATACCAAGCCGGCCGCCACAATGGCGGCTTTCAGCAGATGAGACACTGTTCTCTCCCTCGTTGCGGCCTTTTTCGGCCCCCAGTGGGCCAACAAAGCCGTCGATCGCAATAAGACCTGCCAAATATCATGCAAGAATTATGCTACATGTTTAATTTCTATGTATTTTCAAAATATTAACTGGTATCCGCCAGGCAGAGTAAGCCTTGACGCCTGTGATTTCACGCCGATCTGTAAGCTAATCCGACACTAATAAGAACCGGCGGCGACGGCGAAAACACAGCGATCCAACGGAAGCGCCCATGATTGCAAAGGCATGCCGACAATTCCGCAACACGAGGTAGCGCTGCAAGTATTTCCGACAGTCTACCGGAGCCTTCCACGTTGTCAGAAAACCGTCATGGGAAACCGCTAGAAGGGCGGCCTCCCTGCTTCTGACAATAGGAAAACGACATGCCTATGAATCGAATGCTCGCCGCCACGCTGGTACTGGGGCTCGGCACCCTGGGGGCGGCTTCCGTCGAAGCGCAAACCACGTTTTCCTTCGGACTTTGGGGCGACATGCCCTATGCCAAGGCGAACGACGCGCCGAAACTGCCGGCGCTGGTCGCCGACATGAACGCCTCCGATATCGAATTTTCCATGTATGACGGCGATATCAAGGACGGCAGTTCCAACTGCACGGACGACGTCTATACGGATGCCATCAAGCTGTTCAATTCGCTGAAGTCGCCGACGGTCTACATCCCGGGCGACAACGAATGGACCGATTGCCACCGCACCAACAACGGCGGTTACGACAATCTCGAACGGCTCGCCCACATCCGCAAGACGATGTTCAACACGCCTAATAGCTTCGGCCAGAAGACCATGGAACTAGAACACCAGGGCAAGCCGGGCGAAAAATTCGCCGAGAATGTCCGCTTCATGCGCCACGGCGTGATGTTCGTCGGGCTCAACGTACCCGGCTCGAACAACAATAAGGTGCTTGACGACAAGGACTGCACCAGCAAGAGCGCTCGCACGCCGGCACAGTGCGCGGCGGATAACGCTGAATACGCCGAGCGCGACGCCGCCAACATCGCCTGGATGCACGACGCCTTCCAGAAGGCCAAGGCCGATAAGGCGCCGGGCATCATGATCGTCTTCCAGGCCGACCTGGGCTTCGACATCCCGGAGACGGAGGAAGTGGACGAAAGCCGAACGCCGGGTCGTAACGGCTACGCCGCCTTTCTTGACAATATCATATCCGAGACCAAGAACTTCCCGGGCCAGGTTGTCATCGTTCACGGCGACACGCATTACTTTAAGGTCGACAAGCCGCTGGCCACGGCGACCGCGATGATCGGCAATCTGACCCGCATCGAGACCTTTGGCAGCCCGAACGTCCATTGGATAAAGGTGTCCGTCGACCCAACATCGCGCGACGTTTTTACCTTCCATCCAATGATCGTACCCGGGAACTGATCCGCACAAGCCCTAGTCTGAAGAGGGCTTCCGCATCGACCTCTCCCGCTGTCCGTCCTTGCCGGCGATTTACCGGCAAGGACTGGAACGGCGAGGCGGGCTTACCGGGATCGCCAAGCGTTCCGCTTTTTCAGGTTTTCGCAAGGTTTGCCTCCTAACCTAAAGCAGCCGCCAGGCACCCTCGGCGTGCCGACGATGCTTGCCCACCGCCCGCAGCGCGCCTATTTTCTGGGGAAATCAGGAGAACCATCATGACCGTCACGCCGTTGAAGCCGCCATCATCCGACACTCCTGTCGACCGGCTGTTCGACACAGCCGACGCGCCGGTCGGCGATTTCCGCTTCGACGCCAAGACCGCCGGCGTCTTCGACGACATGGTTGGCCGCTCGGTGCCCTATTACGCCGAGATGCAGCGCATGGTGAGCGAGCTAGCCGGAGATTTCGCCACACCAGGCAGCAATCTATTCGACCTCGGCTGCTCGACCGGCGCGACCTTTCTGTCGATCGACCCGACGGTAGACCCGGATGTACGCTTCGTCGGCGTCGACAATTCGGCCGAGATGCTCGACAAGGCGCGGACCAAGCTCACCGCATCCGAGATGAAGCGGCCTTTCGCGCTCATCGAAGCCGACCTGCACAACTTCAACGGTGTCGAGAACGCCTCGGTCGTCACCCTGGTGCTGACATTGATGTTCATCCGGCCGCTCTACCGCCAGCGCTTCCTGGAGACCCTTTATCGCGGATTGAACCCAGGCGGTTGCCTGATCATGATCGAAAAGCTGACGGTGACGCACTCGCCGCTCAACCGGCTGTTCATCGATCATTACTATGGATACAAACGGCGCATGGGCTACAGCGAGATGGAAATCAGCCGCAAGCGCGAAGCGCTGGAGAACGTGCTGATTCCCTACCGCCAGGAAGAGAACCGCGAGATGCTGCAAGCAGCCGGCTTCGAAGTGACCGAGGAATTCTTCCGCTGGTACAACTTCGCCGGCCTAATCGCCATCAAGCAGCCCGACGGGATCGACCGGTGACGCAGGTAGCGACATGACAATTTTATCTTACCGCCATCCGCTTTTAATCGCCTACGGCAACTTCGTCTTCCGTTATCGTGGCAAGATTTTCCCCATCGTGCTGGCACTGGCACTATTGGCCTTTCCCGCCGGCTATGCCGGAGGAGACGGTGCACATGACCTTCAGCGCGACGGCATCGCGCTTGGCATCGCCCTGCTCGGACAGATCTTGCGCATCCTTACCGTGGGGCTCGATTACATCAAGCGTGGCGGTCTCAATAAACAAGTATACGCTGATCATTTGGTAACCGGCGGCATTTTTGCCCATTGCCGCAATCCACTCTACCTCGGCAATGTCATGATCGCGCTCGGCCTGCTGGTGATGTTCGATGACCTGCTGTGCTTTGCCATCGGCGCGGTATTGGCTATCGTCACCTACAGGGCGATTGTCGCTGCCGAAGAAGCATACCTTGGGGTCAAGTTCGGCGCGGCATACGATGCTTATTGCCGCGCCGTTAACCGCTGGCTGCCAGATCCCCGCGGACTCGGCGCCACGCTAAGCGGCGCCAGCTTCAACTGGCGGCGCGTGCTGCTCAAGGAAACCACCAGCTTTTATGCATGGCTCCTCGCCGCCTTCGTGCTCGACATCATTGAGCATATCGGCGAGCCGAATCTGCTCGGTCAGCCGGATTTCGTGTTGTTCGCCTCGCTGTTGACAGTGGCAACGCTCGGCTTCTCGGCAATCCGCCTGCTGAAGAGTAGTGGGCGCCTGCAATTGTCGGCCTAAGGGCGGCGGCGCATCGGTCTGCCGCCTTTTTGTTCCAGAGGAGATGGCGAATGCCGCTATCGTCTCTATTGGTCCCTTGTGGGCCCGTCCATCTCTCGGACGGCAGGTCCAAAGCGTTGTATGATTTTCGCCAGCGATCCTGAGGGCTGGATGAGCGTCGGCCGGTGTAACGGTTTCGAAGCAACGACCCTCCGTGCTGGCCTCGACGACAACATGCCAGTTCTTCGTGGGACAGCGCGCAACGCCACCGCCGGATTTCCCCGCTCCGTCCGCCTGCTGGCGGTGTTCGCCGGTAAGCTAAAGGGCAATTCCGGCGCTTGGCAGCTGATCTATCGCATCGAGGCGCTGGCAGTCTGCGACCGTATCGGCTGACCTGCCAGCCGGAGGTGACCGCCACCGATGCACGCGGCGCGTGCGGCGTTGTCAGTCGCCGGCACCAGGGTATAGAATTGACATTGAACTGCACTTCGACAGATCGTCCCACCGTCCCATCGTCATAAAACACCCCTCCAGACCGGCCCTGAATCCGGCGCGGGGGCACGGGAGAAAACGACTTGAGCGAACCCAATTCCCCGCCGCGCAAGGTCGGCGGACTGCGCCCCATGCTGATCTGGCTGACTGTCGGCTCGGTGACGGCCACCCTCTGCTGGTTCCTCAAGGGCCAGGCGGCCATCGAGGTGGCGCTCGGCAACTACCTGCAGATGATGATCGACCTG
>CANITX010000151.1 GCA_947470575.1 Rhodospirillales bacterium | reverse complement strand
TTTTTCCAGCGCCGGGAAGGTTTGGCTCGGCGCCGGCATCAGCCAGCGGAAGCCCTTCTTCAGCAAGCCTTCGACATTGCCGGAGTCGACATGCGGGTGGCCGCAGGGAACGTTGTGCTTCATGCAGACGGCCAGCGCCTCGTCGATGGCGGCGGCGACGTCGGGGTGATCGTACTGGCGCGGCAGGCCCATGCTTTGCGACAGATCGCCCTCGCCGATCAGCACGAAGCCGATGCCTGGCACTTCCTTGAGCATGGCCGGCAGGTTCTTCACGCCTTCCAGATCTTCGCACATGATGCCGACCAGGATTTCGCCTTCCGGGTTGAGCGGCCAGACGTCGGCCTTCTTGTAGTATTCCTGCTGGCTCAGGCCCCAATATTTGGCGGCGACGCGCGGACCGTCGCCGCGCAGGCCGGCCGGCTCATAATACTTGGCGCTTTTCGGGCGCGGATATCGGCAGGAGGCGACCGCGTTGCGGGCCTCGGCCACCGTGCTGACATGCGGCCAGACGATGCCGTAGACGCCGACTTCGAGCACCTGCTTGGCGATCCACTGGCTCATTTCGGCGCCATTCGGCGGAATGCGGACCATCGGGGTGACGGCGGGGGCCAGCGTGCCGGACTTCACGATCTGGGCGCGATCCAGCATGTATTGCATGCAGTCCTTCAGCGTTCGGACGTCGAAGTAGTTATGCTCCATCTCGAAGACCACCGCATCATAGGGAGCGGCGGCGATGGCCTGGGCCGAGGAAATCTCGGCGGGCGAGAAGGTGGTGAAGGCGGGCTTGCCTTCTTCCAGGGCGCGGATGGCGCCGTTGAGACGTGTCATGGGGATCCTCCCTTGGTTTATCGAAGCCGGGGTTTATAAACGCCGGCCGTCGGCCGAGCGCATGCGTCATACTACCGTTCAGGCTGGTTGTCTGCCCCGTGCGTCGGCGGAACCGGCCAAGCCGGTGACACGGATGCCGGCACCGCCGGCGGCTTTATAGCGCCGATTGATGCCAATCAGCACCGAGGTCAGCGCCTCGGCCGCCACGGAATTGGCCAGCGGGCCGGCGTGCAGGGCGCGGATTCCCATGGTGGCGATCAGGTCGATCACCGTCTGGCGGTCGGCTTCCACGTCGCCGAAAACGAAGACATCGCAGCCGACGTCGCCGTCGGCGGCAAGCTTGGCGGCCGCCACATTGTGAAAGGCAGTCACCAGCCGGACCTCGGGCCCGAGGCAGGCACGGGCGACGGCCGCGGCCGAACCCGCGGGCGGCAGGGCAACCTGGCTGACCCGGGGCGGCACCAGCGGCACGGTGGTATCGACGACGATCTTGCCGGCCGTCGCCGCCGCGATGTCGCCGAGCACGGCAGCCTGGCTGGCAAAAGGGACGGCGACGAAGACGAGCTCAGCGGCCAAGGCCGCGGCCCGATTGTTGCGGCCTTCCAGACGGGACCCCGGCAGCTTGGCGGACAGTTCCGCCGCCAAGGCCACGGCACGTCCGGCGTCGCGGGAGCCGATGACGACGGCGTGCCCGGCGCCGGCCAGCCGGCGGACCAGCCCGCTGCCCAGCGCGCCGGTGCCGCCGATGACAGCGATTTTGGCTGGGACGACGGGGATCAGCGGCCCTTCCAGACAGGCTTGCGCTTCTCCATGAAGGCCGTCCGTCCCTCGGTATAGTCTTCGCTGTCGAAGCATTTATCGGTGAGCCGCTTGACCAGGGCCATATCGCGCTTGTCCGGATCGAGCAGCGTCTGGTTGATGATCGCCTTGTTGGCCATCACCGAAATCGGCGCGTTATCGATGATGGTGGCGCAAAGCTCGCGCACCTCGGCCTCCAGACGATCGACAGGCACGACCTTGTTGGCCAAGCCCATCTGCACGGCTTCCTCGGCGTTGTAGCGGCGCGCCGTCATCAAAATCTCTTTCGCCCGCGACGGACCGACCAGTTCGACCAGCTTCTTCAAGCTGTCGAAGGCATAGGCGATGCCGAGCCGGGCGGCGGGAATACCGAACTGCGCATCCGCCGCCGCGATACGGATATCGGCCCGCATGGCGACCGCCAGCCCACCGCCCATGGCATAGCCGCGAATCATGGCGATCAGCGGCTTGTCCAGACTTTCCATGGCGGTACGCGCCTGTTCGGAGACCTTGGCATAAGCCTCGGACGCCGTGGCGTTGGCACGGGCTTCCTTGAATTGCGAGATGTCGGCGCCGGCGACAAAGGCCTTGTCGCCGGCACCCTTCATCACAACCACGCGGATGGAATCGTCGGCGGCGAAATCGGCCATGATGGTCGCCACCGCCTCCCACATTTCCAGCGAGGTGGCGTTGCGCCGCGCTGGATTGTTGAAGGTCATCCAACCGATGCCGCCGTCTTTTTCGGCCAGCATCTTATCCGTGTTTAACTTCATCAAATCACCTTGCGTTGGCGGAAGCCCGCGATGTCGGCCTTGCTGTAACCATAGGAAGCAAGGATCTCATCCGTATGCTGACCTTTATCGGGCAAGGCCATGCGCATGCGTTGGGGCGTACGCGACATCTTGACCGCCTGACCGACGATGCGGACCTTGCCTTCGACCGGATGTTCGACAATCGGGTCCATGTTCAAGGTCTTGATCTGCGGATCGGCGAAGGTCTGATCGACCGAATAGATCGGACCGGCCGGCACACCCGCCTTGGCGAAGATCTCGATCCATTCCTGCGCCGGGCGGGTTTGGGTGATGGCGTTGATCTCGGCACTCAGCTTGGCGCTGTTGGCCTTGCGATCCTTGGGCTTCAAGTATTCCGGTTTATCCGCCATCGCCGGCACACCAAGGGAATTGGCCAGCCGCTTGAACAGATGCTGGGTGGAAGCCTGAATGTTCATCAGGCCATCCTTCGCCTTGAAGACGCCGGTCGGACGGTTGGTCGGATGGTCGTTGCCCTCCTGGCCCGGCACTTCACCGTCCTTGAGGTAACGCGCGCACTGAAGGTCCATGAGCTGAATCATCGCCTCGGTCAGAGAGGTATGAACCCACTGTCCCTTGCCCGAGACCTCGCGTTCGATCAACGCCATGATCACGCCCTGAGCCAGCAACAGGCCGGACATCAGATCGCAGATCGGGATGCCGGCACGCACCGGCCCGCCGCCCGGAATACCGGTGACCGACATCAGGCCGCCCAAGCCTTGGGCAATCTGGTCGAGGCCGGCACGATCCGAATAGGGACCGGACTGACCGAAACCCGAAAGGCTGGCGTAGACGATGCGCGGGTTGACCTTGCTCACCGCTTCGTAATCGATGCCCAAGCGATGCTTCACGTCGGGACGGTAGTTCTCGACGATGACATCGGCCGTTTCCGCCATCTTCAGGAAGATCTTCTTGCCTTCCTCGCTCTTCAGATTGAGCGTGACGCTGCGCTTGTTGCGATGCTTGTTGAAAAAGTCGGAACCGGTGCGGGCTTCGGAATCGTCGAAGTTATTGCCATCGCCCGGCGGCTGTTCAATCCACATCACATCGGCGCCCCAATCCGCCAACTGGCGGACGCAGGTGGGACCGGCGCGAGCCCGGCACAAGTCGAGTACTTTGAAACGCGACAGCGGCATCGGCGCGTCTACCATTGTCTTAAGCCTCCGTTTCCTTACGTTTCTCTTTCAGAATTCCCGATACCCCCGGCAGCGGCTGCGGGGCGGGTTTGAAGCCCGCCCCCACGGCCGCGGCGGAGGCCGCTCAGACCGCGCCGTTCTTATGAAAGGCGGCGATCTCAGCCTTGCTGTAACCGTATTCGGCCAGAATCTCGTCCGTATGCTGGCCGAGTTCCGCCGTCGGCATGCGCATGCGTTGCGGCGTGCGCGTCATCTTCACCGCCTGACCGAGAATGCGGACATCGCCCATTTCGGGGTGATGCACCACCGGGTCCATGTTCAAGGTCTTGATCTGCGGATCGGCGAAGGTCTGATCCACCGAATAGATCGGACCAGCCGGCACGCCGGCCTTGGCGAAGATGTCGATCCATTCCTTCATCGTCTTGGTCTGGGTGATGGCGTCGATTTCGCCATTCAGACGTTCGCGATGTTCGCGGCGGCCCTTGTTGTTGGCGTATTCGGGGTTTTCGCCCATCTTCTCGCCAACGCCCAAGGCCACGGCCATCCGCTTGAACAGGTGCGGGGTGGCCGCCTGGATGTTGATCAGGCCGTCCTTCGCCTTGAAGACGCCGGTCGGTACGCCGGTCGGATGGTTGTTGCCTTCCTGCTTGGGCACTTCGCCATCCTTCAGGTAGCGCGCCACCTGCAGGTCCATCAACTGAATCATCGCCTCGGTCAGCGAGGTATGCACCCATTGGCCCTGGCCGGAGACTTCACGCTCCAACAAAGCCATCATCACGCCCTGGGCCAGCAACAGGCCGGAGGTCAGGTCGCAGATGGGGATGCCGACCCGCACCGGGCCCTGGCCCGGCAGACCGGTTACCGACATGATGCCGCCCAACCCCTGGGCGATCTGGTCGAGGCCAGCGCGGCCCGAATAGGGGCCGGTCTGGCCGAAACCGGACAGGCTGGCATAGACGATACGCGGGTTGATCTTCTTCATCACCTCGTAATCGATGCCCAAACGGTGCTTCACGTCGGGACGGTAATTTTCGACGATGACGTCCGCCGTCTCCGCCATCTTGAAGAGGATCTTCTTGCCTTCCTCGCTCTTCAGGTTGAGCGTCATGCTCCGCTTGTTGCGGTGCAGGTTGAAGAAGTCGAAGCCATGACGGGTTTCGGAGTCGTCGACGCCGGTACCGCCGGGCGGCAGTTCGACCTTGATCGTCTGCGCGCCCCAATCGGCCAACTGACGCACACACGTGGGGCCGGCGCGCGCCCGGCACAAATCGATAACCTTGAACCGCGACAGCGGCATCGGTGCATCCACCATGTTCTTACTTGGCCTCCGTTTCTTCGTCAGACGTGCTTAACGATTACCTTTTTATACCTCATCGCGCGATGAGAAGAAGAGAGAAGCGGCATCCGGCGACGACCGGCAGCCACGAAATCGTTCCCAGGTTCAGTTGAACGTGATGTCCTCGACCTTGAGCATGCCGGAGATCAACACATTCGGCGTATACCTGATGCGTGCGCCGACCCGGGCAAAGCCGACCATGTGCACCAAGTAGACGTTATCGACATAGTCCTCATAGGAAGCTTGGGCAACAGTCTGAAAAGCCTTGGCCCGTTCCTCGCCCTTCAGCCGCCCGGCGGCGTCGATCAGCCTATCCATCGCCAGTTCGCAAAGCGTGCCGTTGCTGGCTTCGCAGGAATGCTTGATGCGCGCGGTGAATTCGGCATCGCCGGTGGCATTTTCATGCACGGTTTGCAGTAAGGCCGGCGGACGCTGCTCGGGGTATGGTTTGTTATGCAGCTTCCGCCATTGGGCCAGTTCGTACATCTTCAGCTTCATGTTAAAGCCAACGGCCTTGTAGTCGTGCAAGACCGCTTCCATCACGTCGTCGGCCTTCTCGTAGGCTCCGAGGCGACCCTGCAACTCGATCTCGGCATGCACCTTGACCCCGGCAGCCCTGGCTTCCGCCAACAATTGCCGTGCCTTGGCCGGATCGAAAGGCCAGACTCGCTTGTCGATTTCAAAGTTGTGCCCTTGGACGTTGGGGCCCCAAGCCTGGGTTGCCAAGATCGAGCCGCGAGCAAAATATTTTTCGAGGAGCGCCTTGCGATCGAGAGCGTAGTTCAGCGCCAAGCGTACCCGCTTGTCGTTTAGCGGCGGCTGCGTCATGTCGATGCGCAGCCACGTGGTTTGCGCATTCGGATAGGCAATATCGGTTTTCGGGTTATCCGCATCGCCCACCGCGACATTTGGCGCCAAATCCGCCTGGCCAAGGGCAACCAAAGAGGCCCGAGCCGCCGATTCCTTACGCACGACATAACGGGCGAGTTCGACTTCCACCTTCTTCGCCTTGTTCCAGTAATTTGGCTGCTTCTTGAGGACCATTTCCTGCTGCTGGGCCCAATGATCGAAGACAAAGGGTCCGGTGCCGACAGCCGTCAGTTGCAGCTTGTCCATCGGCGTGTTCGGCGATGGAATCGGCAGACCGCTCATGGTCAGCGGCATGATCGGCCACGGCTTCTCGGTGGCGAACTCCACCGTGTACTCATCGATCTTCTTGCCGACGACTTTCAGGTTGCTGAAATACTTGTTCTTGACCGCGCAATTGAATTTGGCGCCGGTCACCCGATCCAACGCGCGCAGGACCACATCGGCGTTCAGCCTGGCGCCGTCATGAAAGGTCACGTCCTCGCGGAGCTTGAAGCGCCATGTCAAGTTGTCGCTCTGTTCCCATCCCGTGGCAAGACGCGGCGTGAGGGATCCGTCGGGCCGCAATTCAACCAAGGTTTCGACAACATTTTGGAGGATGATGCGTCCCGTGAACGAGGACGACTGGCTGCACGGATCCATATCGTCGGGCTCTTCGCCAACAACGATGGTCACGTCATGGTTTGTCTGAGCCAAAACGGAAGCGGATGCCATCAAGGCCAGGCCGGCGGCGACGGACATCGCCACGAGATCGATCCGGCCTCCCTTCCTGCTCATCCCGAACCTCACCGTCGTCCCATTGCGGCGACTCGACAAGCCTTTCGACAAGCGGCCGCGAGGATCAAAGAAGTACCGCCCCACCGCCGCGCCACGACCTTGCCCACGGCACCTCTCGCCGCACCAGGGTTGCCGAACCCCAGGCTAACGGATGATGCGGCGATTTTCCATCCAACAGATTTCGTCCCGCTTGCCACGCCTCCGGTACCGATAACGCTCAGGCCCGCTTGGTCCTGGCTTCGCGGGCGCTGATCAGGGCGTCGCGTTCCAAGACCCGGTCGGCCCGGTAAGCGACGGGATAATCGACCATTTTTCCATCGACGTTGATCGACGCCTTGCCTTCCTTGATGCCAGCCTTGAAGGCTTCGGAGATGCGCCGCGCCGCCGCGACCTCTTCCGGCCGGGGGCGGAATTCCTGGTTCAGGATCGGCACGACATTGGGATGGATGCAGGCGGCACCGACAAAGCCGAATCGACGGGACTCGCGGACCACATGACGCATCGTCTCCAGATCGGAGAAGTTGGCCGAAGAGGTCATCAAACCGACGGGCGCAACCCCGGCGGCACGGGCGGCGACAATCGAATGCTGTTTCGGATAAAGCAGCGTGTCCATCGCCGGCTCGACGCCGATCGACAGGCTGAAATCCTCGCCGCCGAGACCGACGGTGCGCACGCGCGGATGGGCGTTGGCGATCTCGTCGATCCGCATGAAGGCTTCCGCCGTCTCGATACGCGCGCCCATCCATGTGGAGCCAACCACCATGCCGCGTTCGGCTTCCAGTTCGGCAATGGTATCGGCCATCATCTGCACATGCGCCGCCGATTGGCTTTTCGCCAACCAGATGCAATTGACGTGCGGCCCGACCACGGCTTCGAGATCGGGTATGCCAAGACGGATCGGCGAGTTGATACGGACCACCACTTCGATTCCGTGGGCGGCGAGGTTGGCGGCCGCTGCCGGCACCAGCTTGCGCGCCGCAGCCTTTTCCTTCAGCGCGACGCTGTCCTCCAGATCGAGGATAATGGCGTCAGCACCGCGCAAATGAGCCTTGGCCAGGAAGCGTTCCTCGTTGACCGGCATGAACAACAAGGACCGGATGGTCCATGGACCCCAGCGGTCTTCCGCGTTCATCGTCGCGCCCGGACCCAACTTGCTTGCACTCATCCGTCAATCCCCCCCTTTACCGCGCAGGCGACCGGGCTTGGCCGCCATTGCGGCCTTACCCGACCCCCGACTGCGCACATTTCCGCCCGGAAGCCGACCAACAGCCAGCTTTCGCCCTACGCGCCATCCCCGAGTACATTTTCCGCGCCGAACACCGTCTTTCCATCCAGCGCACTTATGTTGCGAAGGATAGATCGAAGCGTCTTACAGCGTCAATTCGATGTTCATCTGAAGGCTGGCGACGCGCCGCAGGCGACCCGGCCTACTCCGCGGCCGCACCCCCCGATTTCGCTTTGTCGAGCGGACGGCCATGACGCTTGATGAACTCGGGGAACGCCTGTTCCGCCTTGGCGCCGCGCAACTCATTGGTGG
>CANITX010000150.1 GCA_947470575.1 Rhodospirillales bacterium | reverse complement strand
CGACTCGATGACGTCGGGATACAGCGTGCCCTGGGCCAGGAAGTCGGCGCCGCCGACCTTGGTCGCCTCTTCGTCGAAGACGTCGATGAAGGTGGCGCCGATGATCTTGCGCTTGGTTTCCGGGTCGCTGACGCCGGCCAGTTTGCCCAGGAACAGATCGGCGGCGTCGCGGTGGACGAGCGGAATGTTGTAGTGGCCGCGGAACAGGCTGACGACTTCATCGGCCTCGCCGGCGCGCATCAGGCCGGTGTCGACGAAGACGCAGGTGAGCTGCTCGCCGATGGCTTCGTGGATGAGCACGGCGGCGACAGAGGAATCGACGCCGCCGGACAGGCCGCAGATCACCCGGCCACTGCCGACCTGGGCGCGAATGCGGGCGATGGCCTGCTCGCGGAAGGCGCCCATG
This sequence comes from Rhodospirillales bacterium, assembly GCA_947470575.1. GTDB lineage: Bacteria > Pseudomonadota > Alphaproteobacteria > Rhodospirillales > CAMCUA01 > CAMCUA01. The sequence continues at coordinate 7,695 of CANITX010000150.1, read as the reverse complement.
GTCCAATCGCCGCGGCAGCCGCAGATGGCGTGGGTGAAGTTGCGCAGGAGCTGGGCGCCGTGCGGGGTATGCACCACCTCGGGGTGGAACATCAGGCCGTAGAAGCGGCGGGCGTCGTCGGCGAGCAGGGCGAAAGGGGCGCCTTCGGAGATGGCGGCGACACGGAAGCCGGGCGGCGGTTCGATGACGCGGTCGCCGTGGCTCATCCATACCTGTTCGCGGCCGCCGACCTGCCAGACGCCGTCGAGCAGCGCGCAGTTCTCCTTGATCTCGACGTAGGCGCGGCCGAATTCCTTGTGCTCGGAGGTTTCGACGCGGCCGCCCAACTGCGCCACCAGGGTCATCTGGCCGTAGCAGATGCCGAGCACCGGCAGGCCCATGGCGAACAGGCCCTGCGGCGCGCGCGGTGTATCGGCGGCGACCACCGAGGCCGGGCCGCCGGACAGGATGACGCCTTTCGGCGCGAAAGCCTCGATGCTGGCTTCGGTCACCCGGTTGAAGGGGTGGACCTCGCAGTAGACGCCTGACTCGCGCACCCGCCGGGCGATCAGCTGGGTGACTTGGGAGCCGAAATCGACGATCAGGATGCGGTCGGGCATAGCGGCGGGCTCGCGGGCAGGAGAGGGGTCGGCGGGCGACTCGGACGGCGCTCGATGGCGCCTGTTTTCGCCCGCCCCGGACCTAAAGACAAGCCAGCGGCGGCGGCAAGCCGGACCCCAAAAACAAGTCGGCGGCCCGAAGGCCGCCGACTCCCTCACTCAAGACCCGACTCTTCAGGCCGCGTCGCACCATTCCCGTTTGTATTCCACCTGCCGGCGCGAGTTTGCGACGGCAAGCAAACCAACAGGTACTGGTACCCTCATCGGCTTGAGGGGCAGGTAGTGGGGCTTAAGTCCCCCCGGCACGTGGCGAAACGCCCCGACCGGATGGGCAGTGCCCCTTGGTATTCCGAATTCGTTGCAGAGAGAGGGAGACGGATCAACCGTGGTTTGGCCGGCGGCCATGCGGGCGTCCCATGCCGGCGACAGCCGGTCACCGACAGAGTCGGACTCTGTCGATATGGGGAGCCCCCCATCTATGGCGGCAGAACGCCACCAAGCCATACCACCTCTCCTACTAGGCTGTCTGCTTCCCCCGAAGCGTGACGACAGCCAGCAATACATAACATAAGATTCGGCGTTCTCCAAAGGGTCTGTTGCATTTTTGTTATGCGAACAGAATAGTTGGCTAAATCAAGGAGATATGTGAGTTCAAGCGCATCGGATGGCGGATCGGAGCCACTCGGTGTTGCCAATGTGCCGCTACGGAGATTCGGCCGCGAATCCAGGGCGACGATCCTGGCCTGGTGCCCGGCGCCATGTTGGAGAATTCGTTACGGGGGGTCGATGATGCTATGGCAAGGCGGCGTCGATATCTTCGTTACGCGGCCTCCTTCTGCCGGCTGGAGCAGGCTTCGAAGGGAGGCTGCCGGGGGCAATCACCTGACCGGAACCGGGTGCGTACCAGGGTAGGTCGGGTGTCGGGGCCGCGACATGCCCCCGGCAGTTGACGTACCCTATGCTGGGGGCGTGGCGGCGGCAGTGATGGCCGTCACGGCCGGAGAATAATTTGGCGTTTCAGGGCGCCTCGCGCCATCCGTAGGCGATGGCCGGCAGCGATGTGCCGGCGAAGGGGATGTCGCGCGACGCGATGGGCTTGCCACCTTGGGCCTCGTAAAACCAGCGTGCCGGATTGCCCGACAGGACCCAGGCAACGAAGGCGCCCATGGAATTCCTGCCCAGATGGCGGCGGATAGCCTGAAACAGTGACTGCCCCAGGCCTTGCCCCATGGCGTCGGGATGGACGTAGAGAATGAAAAGCTCGCCGCTGAAGCCGTCGAGCCGGTGGCGAATGGGCCCCGCCTCGGCAAGGCCTAGGATGCATCCGTCGGCCGCTTCCGCCACCAGCAGGGTGCCCTTGCCTTGGGCCGCGGTCAGGCGACGGCGGAGTGCCGTCGCTTCGTCGTCGACGGACATGCGCAGCAGATAGGAGTCGGGCACCAGGTGCGGATAGGTATCGCGCCAGGACGCGACGAAAACCTCGGCCATGCCGTGAGCGTCCTGGAAACGGGCGGCGCGAATCGATGCCAGAGGCGGCTCGGTGCCAATCGTCATACGCCACCCTAACAAGAAGGCACCCGGGAGGTCGAGAGGTCTGGCGGTCGCGGTTACGCCGCGCGGGCGAGGATGGCGCAAAAGAAGCCATCCGTGCCGGTGGCTGCCGGACTCAGGCGCACGAAGGGCGCGGCGGTGGCGGGCAGTGTCGTGGAGCCTGTCCAGATATCCTGTGCCGCGACGATGGCGAGGCTCGGCTGACGGGCCAGCAGGCTTTTCACCCGTTCCTCGTTTTCTACTGCCGACAAGGCGCAGGTCGCATAAATCAATCGGCCGCCGGGACGCAGCAGGGCGGCGGCCCGATCCAGGATGCTATCCTGCAAGGCGGTGTGGCGCGCCGTCGTCTCAGGACCGTGACGCCAGCGCAAATCGGGCCGACGCCGCCAGGTGCCCGATCCCGTACACGGTGCATCGACCAGAATGCGGTCGACGGTTCCACTAAGGGCCTTCAGGATCGAGCCTTCGCCCATGACCGTTTCAATCTCAACTCCGGACAGACGCGCACGGTTGAGGCGGTCGGCGAGCGGGGCGAGTCGGCGGGGTTCGGCATCGGCGGCGACCAGGCGGCCGCGGATCTGTCCCGCCTCGGCCATCACGGCCCCCAGCGCCAGGGTCTTGCCGCCGGCGCCGGCACACAGATCGACCACCGTCATGCCCGCTTGCGCATCGACCAGGGCGGCGACGATTTGCGATCCCTCGTCCTGAATCTCGGCCGATCCGTCGGCGAGGACGGACGCGCTTTCCAAGCGGCTGCCGGGGGCCAGGCGAAGGCCCCAGGGTGAATAGGGAGTCGGTTCAGCGATCAGGCCTTCCTCGCCCAGGCGAGCGGCCACGGCCAGGCGATCGGTGCGGGCGATGTTGACGCGTAGATCGACGGGTGCCGGCTGGTTAAGAGCCAAAAGCTCGGCCTCGGTGCGTTCCCCCCACAGGGCCTGTAGATCGGGGTAAAGCCACGATGGGCATTCCAGGTGGACCCAGGGTGGCATCGCCGGATGATCGAGGGGGTGCCCCACGAGCGACCTGGCCCAGATTGACTCGCCGTCATCGAGCGGGCCCGGCGCATGGGCACCCTCGGCGAACAGACGCGCCGCAGCCTGGTCATCCATCCCGTGGGTCAACAGCAGATCGGCAAGGGTACGCTTGCGGTCGTCCGGCGCACTACCGGACCGTTCGATCCACCAATCGAGACGGGCGTGGCGGCGCAGCAGGTCGAAGACGGTAACGAAGACGGCCCGGCGGTCGCCGCCGCCGGCATAACGGCGGCTGCGGAAGTAGTGGCGGACGACGTCGTCGGGCGGCGCGGTGGACGACCAGATCAGGCCGCAGATGTCGATAGCGGCGGCGAGTCGGGCTCCCGGCGTCACCCTTCGGTCCGGTAGTTCGGCGCCTCGCGGGTGATGGTGATGTCGTGGACATGGCTTTCGCGCAAGCCCGCGCCGGTGACGCGGCGAAAGGTGCAATTGGTCTGCATGGCGGCGATATCGCGGTTGCCGGTGTAGCCCATCGCCGCGCGCAGGCCGCCGACCAGCTGATGGATGACGGTGCCGACCGAACCCTTGTAGGGGACGCGGCCTTCGACGCCTTCCGGCACCAGCTTCAGATTGTCGGCCACCTCCTGTTGGAAATAGCGATCGGCCGAACCGCGCGCCATGGCGCCGAGCGAGCCCATGCCGCGGTATGATTTATAGGAGCGGCCCTGGTAGAGCAGGACTTCGCCGGGGCTTTCGTCAGTGCCGGCCAGCAGCGAGCCGATCATCACCGTGTCGGCGCCGCCGGCGATGGCCTTGGCGATGTCGCCGGAAAATTTGATGCCGCCGTCGGCAATCAGCGGCACATTGGCGGCGCGGCAGACTTCGGCGGCCTCGACGATGGCGCTGAACTGCGGCATGCCAACACCGGCCACCATGCGCGTCGTGCAGATGGTGCCCGGTCCGATGCCGACCTTGACGGCATCCGCCCCGGCGTCGATCAGGGCGCGAGCGCCCTCCGGCGTGGCGACGTTGCCGGCCATCACCTGGGCATAGTTGCTGATCTTCTTGATGCGCGATACAGCGGCGAGCACGCCGGCCGAATGGCCATGCGCCGTATCGACGACGATGACGTCAACCTCGGCATCGAGCAGCATCTCGGCGCGCAGGAAGCCGGCCTCGCCGACGCCGGTGGCGGCGGCGACGCGCAGCCGGCCTTTTTCATCCTTGCAGGCATTCGGATGGCTGGCGGCCTTCTCCATGTCCTTGACGGTGATCAGGCCGATGCAGCGATAGGCGCCGTCGACGACCAGCAGCTTTTCGATGCGGTGTTGGTGCAGCAGGCGCTGGGCCTCGGCCGGGGCGACCTCTTCGCGCACGGTGACCAGCGGGCGGCCCGGTTCGTCGCGGGTCATCAGGTCGCGCACCCGCTGGCTGCGGTCGGTGGCGAAGCGCACATCGCGGTTGGTGAGGATGCCGAGCAGCTTGCCGCTGCCGTTCTCGACGACGGGAATGCCGGAAATCTGGTGGGTGCCCATCATGGCCAGCGCATCGGCCAGGGTAGCATCGGGATGGATGGTCAGCGGATCGACCACCATGCCCGACTCGAATTTCTTGACCTTGCGGACTTCGACCGCCTGATCCTTCGGTTCGAGGTTCTTGTGGATCACGCCGATGCCGCCGGCCTGGGCCAGGGCGATCGCCATGGGCGCCTCGGTCACCGTATCCATGGCCGAGGACAGAATGGGGATGCCGAGATTGATGGTGCGGGTCAGCCGGGTCGCCGTCGATGCCTCGGCCGGCAGGACGCTCGATGCCGCGGGAACCAGGATAACGTCGTCGAAGGTGAGTGCTTCGCGGATGTCCATACCACCTCTCCGGGAGAGTTGGCGCGTCATCATACAGACGAGTCTTTGCTTGCCAAGCAGTTTGCCCGGTGGGCTTCGCTACCTAGTCGACGGGTGGCCGGAATCCGGTGGCGACCACGTACATTTCCGCCGATTCACTGCGGCTGGCCGGCGGTTTGGCATGGCGCACGGAGGCAAAGCGGAGCTTGAGGTGGGCCAGCAGTTGGCCTTCGGTTCCACCTTGTAGGACCTTGGCGACGAAAGCGCCGCCAGGCGCCAAGACGGTTTCGGCCAGGGCCAATGCCGATTCGCATAGGGCAACGATGCGCAGGTGATCGGTCGGACTGTGGCCGGTGGCGGCGGGCGCCATGTCGCTGAGTACCACATCGGCCAAGCCGCCGAGGGCTTCGGTAACAAGGCGGGGGGTGTCGGAATCGTCGATGTCGCGGGTCAAAATGACGGCGCCGCCGATGGGTTCGATTTCCGAGCGGTCCAACGCAACCACGGTTGCGGCGCCGGCGGCCACCGCCACCTGGGTCCAGCCGCCCGGAGCGGCACCGAGGTCGAGGACGCGCATTCCGCGCTGGAGCAAATGAAAACGCCGGTCCAGCTCGATCAGCTTGAAAGCGGACCGCGAACGATAGCCCAGGCGGCGGGCTTCGGCGACGTAGGGATCGTTGAGTTGGCGCTGTAACCAGCGGGCCGACGAGGTCGAGCGGCCGCGCGCGGTGTGAACGCGCACGGAAGCTTCGCGCGAGCCCGATCCGGCCAGGGCCCCGGTGCGCTTGCGCCCACCCTTGCTGTCCTTGCCTTTGCCGGGGCCTTTGCCGGGGGGGCGTCCGCCAACCGTCATGGCCGCATAGCCAGCGATCCACTGGCCATGTCGGCCGCCATCAAAGCCAACAACAACCCCTCGCGCACGCCGCGGTCGGCGATGCGCAGACAGCCGACCGGCCAGCGCCGGCAAATCGCCTCGAGGATGGCGCAGCCGACGACGACCAGGTCGGCACGCTGGCGCCCGATGCAGGGATTGGCGGCCCGGCCGAGATAGTCGAGCGCCGACAGCCGGGCGCTCGCAGCGAGCAAGGCTTCGAAATCGATGACCATGCCATCGACCCTGGAGCGGTCATAGCGTGGCAATCCCAGGTGAACGCCGCCGAGCGTGGTGACGGTGCCCGAGGTACCCAGCATCTGCACCTGGCCGGCGGCAACGGCGCGGCCGATCCCGTATTGCGCATCGAATTCGACGATCTCGGCATCGACGCGGGCGACGATTTCTTCGAAGGCATGGGGGGCGATACGATCCGTGCCAAATTCCTCGGCCAGGTTGACGACCCCGATTCCCATGGTGACGAAACCCAATGCTTGGGGTGGGCCGTCGCCGTTGATAGCGATCCACGACAGTTCGGTGCTGCCGCCGCCGATGTCGAAGATCAGGCCGCGGGGCTTGGTCCGGTCGAGCAGGGGTATGCAGCCGCCCAGCGTGAGCGCCGCTTCCTCCTCGGCGCTGATGGCTTCAAGGGTCAAACCCGTTTCGGCGGCCACCCGGCGGAAGAAATCGTCTCGATTGGCTGCCTTGCGGCAGGCTTCGGTGGCAATGCAGCGAAGGCGTCGCACCCGCCGCCGATGCAGGCGATCGGCACAGACGCGCAAGGCGCGGACGGTGCGTTCCACAGCTGCTTCGCCCAATTGTCCCGAGGCCCGCAGTCCTTCGCCGAGCCTGACGATGCGTGAAAAGGATTCGATGACGCGGATGCCACCTGGCAGCGGGCTGGCGATCATCATGCGGCAGTTGTTGGTGCCAAGATCGAGCGCGCCGTAGACAGCCCTCTGCGACCCGGCATCGCCGTTCGTCTTGGGCCGCGAGCGGACAGATTTGCCTTGATATCCTGTCATGATGACGGTGCGTCCCTCCCCTGGGCGCCCCTTCCTGTTCCCGCGAACAAAGATCAGAAGATAACCGGATCGCCAGGATAGCCTATCAAGGTGGCCTGGCGAAAGCCTGTGCCGGCCAGAGATTGCCGGGGGGCAAGTGGCTGTGTTAGAAAGCGCGCCTGACTGGCGGCTTGCGGTACGCAGCTTGGGTGCCTATGTCGTCGTAGCCCGACCGTTGGGGGATAGTTTAACGGTAGAACAACCGGCTCTGACCCGGTTAGTCCTGGTTCGAATCCAGGTTCCCCAGCCAACCACTCCCTACATTTATCTCCGAACAGGGTGCAGCGGCGTAACCGCCCTGAACAGGGGCGGTATTTGCGCCCATTCCCATTCTGCTGCCGTCTTCGAGTGCCTTGTTCCGGGAGAACAGGCTGGCGTTTGGCGCGGCGTCTCTGGCGGTCCGCTGCACGGGTGAGTTTGCCCGTTATCCGGGTAAGAACAGGGAATTTTTGCATTTTCGCCCCAAAAACAGGCCCTTGTCCGGCTTGTCCGGCTGTCGCATCCGGCTATTACATCGATAATTCAATGTGTTGAGGATTTAAAAATCCACTTTCCTGTTATTGCCGATAACAGGGCATTTAATTGCGCATAAGAGGGGGCTTAATCGCCATAACAGGGCGATCTTTTTGCCATAACAGGAAGTCTAGATGGCGAGGCTCAGCGGCCCTGCTGGCTTTCCGCCGCGGCGGCGACCGACACCCCGAGCGCCTCGAGGAGCAGGGTCTGTTCCGACCAGAGCAGCGGCATCGCTGCGCGCATCCGGCTCTCAAGGGTGAGGCCGGCCGGTTGCTG
>CANITX010000149.1 GCA_947470575.1 Rhodospirillales bacterium | reverse complement strand
GACGTGCCGAGCCCGACCTTCACCCTGGTGCAGACCTACGGGCTCGCCGCCGGTCCGTGCTGGCACTTCGATCTCTACCGGCTGCAATCGCCTGACGAAGTCTGGGAACTCGGCATCGAAGACGCCTTCGGCCAAGGCATCGTGCTCATCGAATGGCCGGAGCGCCTGGGCTCCTTGCTGCCTGCCGACCGCCTCGACGTCCATCTCGAATCGGGGACTACGCAACATGCCCGTCGCGTCCGGCTGACTGCCCATGGCGCCCAGGCCGGTCGCTTGGCGGAGGCCGGTCTTGCCTGAACACACCGCTTGCGGGCGCTCTGCCCAGATCGATGCCTTCCTGGCCTCCGCCGGCTGGGGCGGGGCGCGCCGCCGGCCGCTCGAATCGGATGCCTCCTTCCGCCATTACACTTTCCTGGTCGATGGCGCGCGCCGCGCCCTGCTGATGGATGCTCCGCCCGGCAAGGAAGACGTCCGCCCCTATCTGCGCATCGCCCGCCACCTGACCGCCCTCGGCCTGAGCGCGCCGCGCATCTACGCCGAAGATGAGGTCTCCGGCCTGCTGGTGATCGAAGACCTGGGCGAGGATACCTACACCCGCCTGTTGGTGGGCGGTGGCGATGAAGACCTGCTCTACGCGCTGGCCGTCGACGTGCTGATCGATCTGCATCGCCGCGCTGCCGCCGAAGCCATCCCGCCTGGCCTCGCGCCCTACGACGAAGCGGCCTTGCTGCGCGAGGCGCTGCTGTTCACCGACTGGTACCTGCCCGCCGCGACCCGCCAGCGGACTGACCCACAGGTGCGCGACGCCTACATCGCCGCCTGGCGCGCCGTCGTCCCGCCCGTGCTTGCTGCGCCGCCGACCCTGGTACTGCGCGACTATCACGTCGATAACCTGTTGCTGCTGTCCGGCCGCCCCGGCGTCGCCGCCTGCGGCCTGCTCGATTTTCAGGACGCGCTGGCCGGCCACCCCGCCTACGATCTGGTGTCGCTGCTGGAAGACGCGCGACGCGATGTCGACGACGGGCTCTCTGCTCGCATGCGCCGCCGCTACGCTGTCGCATTCCCAGGACAGGATGGCCCAGGCGCCAATGGCGCTTTCGATGCCGCCTATGCCATTCTCGGCGCCCAGCGCCACATGAAGGTGCTGGGTATTTTCGTCCGCCTGAGCCGGCGCGACGGCAAGCCGCGTTACCTGGTCCATCTGCCGCGCCTGTGGCGGCTGCTGGAACGGACCGTGCGGCACCCGGCGCTGGCGCCGGTGGCGTCCTGGCTCGATCGCAACGTCCCGGCTAATCTGCGCAGCGGTGTCGAACACGAGGTTGCGGTTCAATGAGCTACCTGTCCCGCCGTCCTTCGGGAACCCGCCCGACCCATGCCATGGTGCTGGCCGCCGGGCTCGGTACCCGCCTGCGTCCGGTCACCGCAACCCGGCCGAAGCCGCTGGTCGAAGTCGGTGGCCGCGCGCTGATCGACCGCGCGCTCGACCGGCTGGCAGACGACGGCATCGCCACCGCCGTCGTCAACCTGCATTACCTGGGTGACATGATCGAGGCGCATCTGAAGCACCGGCCGCGCCCGCAGATCGTCTTCAGTCGCGAACCGGTCCTGCTCGATACCGGTGGCGGCATCGCCGCGGCGCTGCCGTTGCTGGGCGCCGAACCGTTCATCGTCGTCAATAGCGACGTCTTCTGGCTGAATGGGCCGACCTCGGCACTGTCCCGCCTTGCCGCCATTTGGGATGACGAAGCCATGGACGGTCTGCTGTTGATGCATTCGACGGTCGAAGCTTTCGGTTACGACGGCCTGGGCGACTTCATCGTCGATCCCTTCGGCCGGTTGGCGCGCCGGCCGGAGAAGGAGATTTCGCCCACCCTATTCACCGGCGTGCAGATCCTCCATCCGCGCCTGTTCAAGGATGCGCCCGCCGGGGTCTTCTCGCTGAACGTCCTGTGGGACCGGGCCATCGAGGCCGGCCGTCTTTTTGGCATGGTGCACGACGGCGAATGGTTCCACGTCGGCACGCCGCAGGGCCTGGCCGACGCCAATGCCTACCTCTCCACCGCCTTCCCCGATAGCCGCCGGCGATGAGCGGCCCTCGGGCAGCGCGCGCAGGTTACTATAGGCCAATGCTCGTCGCTGTCTCCCCCTCTCCCTGTCCCTCCCCCTCACGGGGGGAGGGAACCCTATGGCGCCGCCGCAGCTTACCGTCATGCATGTTGAGAGCCTGCAACAGCGTCCCCTCCCCCCGTGAGGGGGAGGGACAGGGAGAGGGGTGATGCTTCCGCCGACGGAAGCAAATGGGTCGCGCACCGCCTCCTCGCTACGCCACGGCGCCGTCTTCACCATCCCTTCCGGCGTCGCTTTCGTCGATGCCCTGGCGGCCGGCCTGTTGGCCGAGTCGGGGGGCGATCCCCTGGTTCTGGCGCGGGCCACCGTGCTGTTGCCGACCCGGCGCGCCGTGCGCGCTCTGCGCGAGGCATTCCTGCGGCGCTCGGGCGGCCGGCCGACGCTGCTGCCGCGGATGCGTCCCTTGGGCGATATCGACGAGGAGGAACTGGCCTTCGATTCCGGTGCGGGTGCCGAATGGCCGATGCCCGACGACCTGCCGCCGGCCATTCCCAACCTGCGTCGCCAGTTGCTGCTGACCCGCCTGGTGCTGGCCGGGCCGCGCCGCGATATCACCGTCGATCAGGCTGCCAGGCTCGCCGCCGAACTCGCCCGCCTGCTCGATCAGGTGCATACCGAACGGCTGGACTTCGCCGGCCTTGCCGGGCTGGTGCCCGATGCCTTCGCCGACCACTGGCGGATCACGCTCGACTTCCTGAAGATCCTCACCGAGCAATGGCCGTTGGTACTGGCCGCCGAAGGCTGCATCGATCCGGCGCAGCGACGCAACCTGCTGCTCGAATCCCAGGCTCGCGCCTGGACGGCTAACCCGCCTGCCGATCCGGTGATTGCCGCCGGCTCGACCGGCAGCATCCCGGCCACCGCCGACCTGCTCGCCGCCGTCGCCGCCCTGCCGCGGGGCCGCGTCGTCTTGCCCGGCTTCGACCGCGACCTGCCCGCCGCCCTGTGGCCCAACCTGCTGCCCAGCCATCCGCAATACGGCCTCGGCCGCCTGCTCGCTCGGTTAGGGGTCGCGCCGGCCGATGTGTCCGACTGGCCGGCCTTGGCCGCCGCTGCGACGCCGCTGGCCCGGACCGGTCTTGTGAACCTGGCGCTGCGCCCCGCCGAAGGGCTCGCGGCCTGGCAGGACGCCATTGTCGAGGCGGCAGCGACCGACAACGTCTGGCGGCTCGATTGTCCCGGTCCGCAGGAAGAAGCGCAGAGTATCGCCCTGGTGCTGCGCCAGGCGTTGGAAACGCCCGGCCGCACCGCCGCCCTGGTGACGCCGGATCGCGGCTTGGCCCGGCGCGTCGCCGCCGAGATGCGTCGCTGGGATGTCGAGGTCGACGACTCGGCCGGCACGCCGCTCGATCAAACCCCGCCCGGCGGCTTCCTGCGTCTCTGCGCCCGGCTGGTCGGCGAGGCTTTCGCGCCGGTGCCGCTGCTCGCCGCGCTGAAGCATCCGCTGGCCGCACTCGGCCGTTCGCCCGGTGCTTTCCGCGCCGTGGTCCGCCGGCTGGAGACGGCGGTGCTGCGCGGCCCGCGTCCGGGCCCCGGTATCGACGGTCTGCGTCGGGCGTTGGCGGCTGATCGCGACGACGTTGCCGCTCTGCTCGCCGATCTCGAACGCGCCGTTGCGCCCTTTGCGGCACGCATGGCCGCTGGGCCCTGTCCGCTGCCCGATCTGCTGCGCGACCACGTCGCCTTCGCCGAAGCCTTGGCCGCCGGGCCGGATGGTCGTGGAGCCGCGCGGTTGTGGGTTGGCGAAGCCGGCGAGGCGGCGGCCGGCTTCGTCGCCGAACTGGCCGAATCGGCCGGCGATTTTTCCGCTGTCGCGCCCGCCGCCTATCCGGCGCTGCTCGATACCCTGGCCGAAGGGCGGGTGGTCCGCCCGGCCCACGGCCGCCATCCGCGCCTCAACATCTGGGGTCCCTTGGAAGCCCGCTTGCAGCATGCCGACGTCATGGTGCTCGCCGGCCTCAACGAAGGTACCTGGCCGCCCGAAACCATGGCCAATCCGTGGATGAGCCGGCCGATGCAATCCGCCTTTGGCCTGCCGCTGCCGGAACGGCGCATCGGTTTGGCTGCCCACGATTTCGCCCAGGCCTTCTCGGCGCCCGTCGTGGTGCTGACCCGGGCCGAACGGGTCGAAGGCACGCCGACCGTGCCGTCGCGCTGGCTGCTGCGTTTGGCTACCCTGCTCGGACCCGGCCGGCTCGATGCCGGCGGCGTGGGCTGGCGCGACTGGCAGCGGGCGCTGGATCGTCCCGCCGCCGTCCGTCCGCGCCCGGCGCCAGAACCGCGCCCGCCTGTTTCCGCCCGGCCGCGCCGACTGTCGGTGACCCAGGTCGAAACCTGGATGCGCGATCCCTATGCGGTCTACGCCCGTCACATCCTCGGCCTGCGCGCCCTCGATGCGCTCGATGCCGATCCCGGCGCCGCCGATTACGGCACCATCGTCCACGATGTACTCGACCGCTTCCTCGTCGAGCACGCCGCCGGTCCGTTGCCCGCCGATGCGCCGGAGCGGCTGATTGCTACCGGCCGCGAGGTTTTCGCCGCCCACATCCATCGGCCCGGCGTCTGGGCCTTCTGGTGGCCGCGCTTCCTGCGCATTGCCGAATGGTTCGTCGCTGTCGAAGGCGAACGTCGCATTCGCGTCGCCGCCACCGTCACCGAGGCCAAGGGCGAACTCACCGTCGATGCCCCGGCCGGTCCCTTCACGCTGACCGCCATCGCCGACCGCATCGATCGAATGCAAGACGGCACGCTGGCCATCGTCGATTACAAGACCGGCGCGCCGCCGACGCAGAAAGAGATCGCCGCCGGTTTCGCGCCGCAGCTGCCGTTGGAAGCCGCCATTGCCGCGGCCGGCGGCTTCACGGATGTGCCCGCCGCGTCCGTGACCGAGCTCGACTTCTGGCGGTTGAAGGGCGGCGATCCGGCCGGCGAGGTGCGCCCGGCCGGTGACGATCCGGCGACGCTGGCGGAAGAAGCCCTCGAAGGCCTGGTTCGTCTGGTCGCTGCCTTCGACTTTCCCGACACCGCCTATCGCGCCCGGCCGCATCCCGAACACGCGCCGCGCTACAGCGACTATCAGCACCTGGCCCGCGTCAAGGAATGGGCCGCCGGCGGCGGAGAGGCCGAATGAACGATCTCACCGACGCTGTTCCCGATCCCACATCCGATCAGCGTCGCGCCGCCGATCCCGCCGCCTCGGTCTGGGTCGCCGCTTCCGCCGGCACCGGCAAGACCAAGGTGCTGATCGACCGAGTGCTCGGCCTGATGCTCGCCGAAACCGATCCGCGCCGCATCCTCTGCCTGACCTTCACGCGCGCCGCCGCCGCTGAAATGGCCAACCGCATCGCCGCCCGCCTCGGTGGCTGGGCGACGCTGCCCGCCGCCGACCTCGACGCCGACCTCGCCAAGCTGCTTGGCCGTGCCGCGACGGCGAAGGAACACGGTCGGGCGCGGCGCCTGTTCGCCGATGTCATCGACACGCCGGGCGGTATGAACATCCAGACCATCCACGCCTTCTGCCAGTCGTTGTTGGGACGCTTTCCGCTGGAAGCCGGCCTGGCCCCGCACTTTGCCGTCATGGACGAACGCGACGCCGAGGAGATGTTGCTCACCGCGCGCGAATCCGTGTTGCTCGCCGCCCGCCAGGGCGATGACGACGCTCTATCCCAGGCACTCGCTGCCGTCACCGCGCACGCCGACGAACAGGCCTTCGACGAGATCATGGGCGAGCTGGCGAGAAGGCGCGGCGAACTCGCCGCCCTCTTGCGCCGCCACGGCGGTTCGGCCGCACGCGCCGCCGAAACCCTGCGTGCCGAACTCGGCCTCGATCCCGGCGACACGCCGGACTCGGTGCTGGCAGAGGCCTGCGCCGACGAGGCTTTCGAAGGTTTGCTGTTGCGCTCGCTGTGCGATGGCCTGCTGGCCGGCAGCAAGACCGACCGCGAGCGCGGCGGCGTCATGGCAGAGTGGTTGGCCGCCTCCGCCGCCGAACGGCCGCCGATGTTCGAGCGCTACGCCGGCTGCTTCCTGGCCGACAAGTTGCGCAAGGTGCGCGCCTCGCTCGTCACCAAGGCAACCCTTGCCGCCCTGCCCGGTGCCGACGACATCCTGAAAGCCGAAGCCGAACGCCTGCTCGGGTGCGCCAACCGCCAGCGCGCCGCCGTCTGCGCCGCGGCGACATCGGCGCTGCTGCATTTGGGCGGCGCCATGATGACGGCCTATGCGGATCAGAAGCGTCGTCGCGCCCTGCTCGATTATGATGATCTGATTCACGCCACCCGCGATCTTTTGGCCAGCCCCGACGTGGCCCCCTGGGTGTTGTTCAAGCTCGACGGCGGCATCGATCACGTGCTGATCGACGAAGCGCAGGACACCAACCCGGTGCAATGGGAAGTGGTCGAACGGCTCACCGGCGAATTCTTCGCCGGTCTCGGCGCCCGCGATGCCGAACGCACGGTCTTCGCTGTCGGCGATGTGAAACAGTCGATCTTCAGCTTCCAAGGCGCCGACCCGGCGGCCTTCCGCGCCATGCGCGAACGTTACCGCGCCGTCGTGCCCGCCGCCGAGCGGGCGTGGCGCGAAGTGGCGCTGACCGTTTCCTTCCGCTCGACGCCCGCCGTGCTCGCTGCCGTCGATGCGGTGTTTGCCGCCGATCCGGGGCGCGACGGCGTGGCCCTCGACGGCGAGCCCATCGTTCATACCTCCTGGCGTGGCGGCGAGGCCGGTCTGGTCGAACTGTGGCCGCCGGTCCCCGCCGCCGAGACCGACACGCCGCCGCCGTGGAAGCCGCCGGTCGAAGCCGTGCCCGGCGAATCGCCGCGCACCCGCCTGGCCGGTATCCTCGCCCGCCGCATCGCCCGCATGGTCGGGACCGAGATGTTGGAGTCGAAGGGCCGCCTTGTGGAAGCCGGCGACATCATGGTCCTGGTCCGCCGCCGCGACGCCTTCGTCGAAGACCTGGTGCGCCTGTTGAAGCAGCAGGGTGTCGAGGTCGCCGGCGTCGACCGCATGGTGCTGACCGATCAGCTCGCGGTGATGGACCTGGTGGCGCTCGGCCGCTTCCTGTTGTTGCCCGACGACGATCTGACCCTGGCTGTCGTGCTCAAGGGTCCGCTCGTCGGGCTCGACGAAGAACAACTCTTCCGTCTCGCCCACCGGCGCCCCGGCACTTTATGGGCGGCCTTGTCAGACCAGGCAGGGGAGGAGGCCGCCTTCGCCACCGCCCGCGACCTGTTGGCCGGTCTCTTGGCCCGCGCCGACTTCACGCCGCCCTACGAACTCTACGCCCATGTGCTGGGTCCGCTCGGCGGCCGGCGCCGCCTGATCGCCCGGCTCGGCTACGAGGCGGAAGATCCGATCGCCGAATTCATGGACCTGGCGCTCGGCTTCGAGCGCCATCACGTCGCCTCGCTCGAAGGTTTCCTGCATTGGTTGGAAGCCGGCCAGGTCGAGGTCAAGCGCGACCTGGAGCATGCCGGGCGCACGGCGGTGCGCGTCATGACCGTGCACGGCGCCAAGGGCTTGCAGGCGCCCATCGTCTTCCTGCCCGATACCTTGCAGGCGCCGCGTCGCGGTCCGCGCCTGCTGTGGCCGCGTGGGCACGATGGCGAAACGTTTTTGCTCTGGGCCCCGTCGCGCGACCGCCAGGAAGCCGTCGCCGAAGCCGAACGCGCCCGCCTCGATTCCCGTCGCGATCAGGAATACCGCCGCCTGCTCTACGTCGCCATGACGCGGGCCGAAGACCGGCTCTACGTCTGCGGCTGGGACAACAAAAACGCCGCGCCGCCGGACTGCTGGTACAACCTGATCCGCGCCGCGGTGGCGCCCTTGGCCGAGGCTGTCGAAGACCCGGGCCTCGCCGCCGATGCGGACGCGCCCGAGGGCAAAGTGCTGCGCCTAACCTCGCCGCAGGCGCACGCCGTGACCCTGGCCGAAGCCATGCCCGCCTCGGGCGAAGCGCCGCCGCTGCCGGCCTGGGTCCATCGTCCGCCGCCGCCCGAAGCCGATCCGCCGAAGCCGCTCGCCCCGTCGCGCCCGGATGGCGAGGAGCCCGCCGTGCGTTCGCCCTTCGGCGCCGACGACGGGGCGCGCTTCCGTCGCGGCCGTCTCATCCACCGCCTGCTGCAAAGCCTGCCCGATCTGCGGCCCGAACGCCGCGCCGCCGCCGCGCGCAACTTCCTCGCCCGCCCGGT
>CANITX010000148.1 GCA_947470575.1 Rhodospirillales bacterium | reverse complement strand
ATTCACGGCAACGGCGGACGGCGTGCGGGCGCGGGTCCGGGTGACCCCCAGGGCGTCGCGCGAGCGCATCGAAGGGCGCCGGGCTGAATCCGATGGCAGTCTTGCGCTGATTGCCAAAATCACTGCCGCGCCAACCGACGGCAAGGCCAACGCGGCATTGCTGCGCCTGTTGGCGAAGGCCTGGAATGTGCCGCCCAGCAGTCTGGCCGTGACGGCCGGCGCCAGCGAGCGGCGCAAGACTGTGTTGATTCGCGGCGATTCGGCGGTGCTGCTCGACCGCCTCGGCGCTTGGGAGAACGGCCTGCGTGACTGAACCCGCTGCCCAAATTCTCGATGGCAAGGCTCTGGCGGCACGATTGTGCCAGCGACTCCAATCGGCGGTCGCTACCCTGAAAGGCGAATACGGCCAGCAACCCGGCTTGGCTGTCGTGCTGGTCGGCGACGATCCGGCTAGCGAAGTTTACGTGCGCAACAAGGGCCTGCAGACGACCGCCGTCGGTATGTTGTCGTTCGCGCATCGCCTCCCTGCCGATACCTCGGAAGCGGCATTATTGAAGCTCGTCCGTGAACTCAACCAGGACGACCGTGTGCATGGCATCCTGGTGCAACTGCCGCTACCCCCCCAAATCGGCCAGCCGGCGGTGATCGCCGCCATCGATCCGGCCAAGGATGTCGACGGCTTCCACGAGGTCAATGCCGGCCGCCTGATGACAGGTGCTACGGTCCGTGCCCTCGTACCCTGCACGGCGCAGGGCTGCGTGATGCTGATCAAGGAACATCGCGGCGGCAATCTGGCCGGGCTCGAAGCGGTCGTGCTCGGTCGCTCCAATATCGTCGGCAAGCCGGTGGCGCACTTGTTGCTGGAGGAAAACTGCACCGTGACCGTTGCCCATTCCCGGACCCGCGATGTGGCGGAAGTCTGCCGACGTGCCGATATCCTGGTTGCGGCTGTCGGCCGGCCGTATCTGGTCCAGGGATCGTGGATCATGCCGGGCGCGACGGTTATCGATGTCGGGATCAACCGGGTGATCGACGACGCGGGTAAGGCGCGGCTGGTCGGCGACGTCGATTTTGCTTCGGCCTGTCGGGTGGCGGGCGCCATCACGCCTGTGCCCGGCGGCGTCGGGCCCATGACCATCGCCTGCCTGCTGCGCAATACAGTGGTGGCCGCCTGCCGGCAGCGGAACATCGAGATGGCCGCCCTTTGACGCCGGCCAGGGTGCGATTGCCATGGAATTGAGCGTCCGCGCGGTCGAGGTGTTGACGCCCCGGGTCAGGGCTTTCGACCTGGTGCCATCAGGAAACGAAGAGCTGCCGGCGGCAGTCCCGGGTGCGTATCTGCGGGTGCGGGTGCGCGACCGCATGGGAATGCCAACCGAACGGGCGTATGCGCTTTGTAACCGTCCAAACGAGGGCGTTTGGCGCATCGTTGTCCAATTTGAACCGGACGGCGGGGGCGGTTCGCGTTTTCTGCATGAATCGGTCAGAGTCGGCGACCGGCTGGTATGCACGGGACCTTATGTCTCCTTTGGTCTGGTCGCGGAGGCCGAGGAGCACCTGCTGATTGCCCACGGCATCGGCATCGCGCCGATCTTTGCCATGGCTTGCGCCCTGGCGACCAAGCGTCGCCAATTCGTCGTTCATTTCGGTGGCGAGGACCGCGACGACATGCCGTTGGTCGAGGCGCTGCTGGCCGTTGCCAAGGAACGAACCCATCTGCATATCGGCGGGGAGATGCCCCTCGCGGCGATCATGGGAAAGCCAGGGGCCGGACGGCACGCTTATGTTTGCGCGCCGGACCCGATCATCGCAACGCTACGCGAGGCCGCTGCCGGCACGGGCTGGACGGCGAGCCATTTGCACATCGAACGGCTGGTGACGCCGGAGCCTCGGCATGACGACCGGCCGGTCGAGGTCGTTCTGGCCCGCAGCGGATCCACACTGACGGTCCCTGCGGATCGCTCGATCCTCGCCGCGCTGGTCGACGCCGGCCTGAACCCGCCCTACGACTGCCGGCGTGGCGCCTGCGGCACTTGTGCGCTGACGGTGCTCGAAGCGGAAGGCGGCATCGACCACCGCGACCGTTATCTGACAGCGCAAGAACGCGATGCTGGAAATCGCCTGTGCGTCTGTGTCTCGCGCCCGAAGGGCGGGCGACTGGTACTCGACCTATAAGCCGTTTGCTATTTGATCAGGACGACCGGTACGGTGGCCAGCGCTAACACCCGGGTCGTCGTCGATCCGAGCAGCAGGCTGAGCATGGCGCCCAATCCACGAACGCCCATGACGATTTCATCGCATTTCGCCTCTTTTGCGTGTTCGGCGATGACATCGCCGGCCGTTCCCAGCGCGAATTGAGTCGAGAACTTGACGCCGGCCCTGGTCAGCCGGACCTCGGCTGGATCGAGGGCTTTATTGGCTTCTTCCTTGTGATAGTCGTGAACGACGGTGCCACCGACGGCATCGGTTACCCGCTGCGGCAATGGCGGTTGCACGTTGAGCAGGTAGATTTCGGTACTGCCGCCTACTGCTCGCTTGATGGCGTAGTCGATGGCCCGGAGGGAGGACTCGGAGCCGTCGACCGCAACAAGAATTTTCGTCATGGCTGTGGTGCCTTGCTGGTTGCTTACTGGATGCGCTCGATATCGTTCTGCCGGCTTGTCTGGAAGCGCTGAATTGCCCAACCGACGATGACGACAAGTATGGCGCAACTGCCGGCAACGATGTGGTGGATCTGCGGGTGCAGATCGGCGACATGGGATGCCACCCAAGCATCTGTGACGGCGACATCGCCGCCGACCCAACCCAGCAAGGCACCGCCCAACGTGATCAGGATGGGGAAGCGAGTAAGCAGCGCGATCATAATGGTCGACCCGACGACGACGATCGGAATGCTGATGACCAGGCCAAGGACCAGAAGGACGAAGTTGTCCTTGGCGACGGCGGCCACGCCGATAACGTTGTCCAGGCTCATGATCGCGTCGGCGACGATGATGGTCGTAATGGCGCCGAACAAGGTCGTCGGCGCCTTGCCATCCTCATGGTTATCCTCGGCCTCGGGGATCAGCAGCTTGACGGCAATCCACAAAAGAAGGATGCCGCCGACGAGTTTGAGGAAGGGTATTTGCATCAAGGTGACGATGATGATCGTGAACACGATGCGCAGGATCACTGCACCAGCCGTGCCGCCGAAAATCGCCCACTTGCGTTCCCGTTCGGGCAGGCTGCGCGCGGCGAGTGCAATGACGATGGCATTGTCGCCGCTGAGCAGCATGTTGATGACGATGATCTGGCCCAAGGCCACCCAGAAGCCATGGTCGAAAAACATATCCAGCATATAGGGCGCATCCACGCAGGTGGGAGGGCCGGTCAGCCCCGTGAAGAAAGTCGCTACCCCCTGCCGTGTGTCGGGCAACCGGCAGCGTGCCAACGAACGCGCAGTGAACCGTTGTCGGGCTCGCACGTCAAGCAGCAACGATATATATAGCCGTATGTTCCCGCAGTCTTGACAGGGGGGTGCGCAGATGACCGGAGAAATTGGCGATTTGGCCATAGCGGTCGCCATATTCGTACTCAGCCACGTGGGAATCTCCAGCACACATTTACGATCATGGCTGAAAGGCCGACTCGGCGAACGCCCTTATCTTGGCCTTTATTCCCTGCTGTCGGTGGCGCTGCTTGTTTGGGTTGTCCTCGCCTGGCAGGCTGCACCCATCGTTGTGTTGTGGGAGCCTGCGACATTTTGGCGTCATCTGCCCTACGGAGTCATGGCGGTATGCTGCATCCTTCTGGTCGGCGGCCAGACGGCACCCAATCCGTCGTTGCCGGGACGGCGCATTGATGCCGCCTGGCGTCCGCACGGGGTTCTAACCCTCACCCGCCACCCAATGATGTGGGCCATCGGGCTGTGGGCCTTGGTTCATATGGCGGCGAATGGCGATCTCGCCTCGCTGATCCTGTTCGGCAGCATGGCCGCACTGGCGCTTGGTGGCACCGTGCTGATTGACACGCGCAAGGCGCGGGAAGTCCCGACGGAGTGGCAGGCGGTGCGGGCCCAGACCTCTAACCTTCCGTTGTTGGCCCTGCTGCAGGGACGCAGCCGGCCGGGTCCGGCCGGGCCTTGGGCCGTAGCTCTGCTGGGCGGTATCGTGCTTTACGTCATGTTGCTGCTGTTGCATCCCTACATTGCCGGCGTTTCGGTGCCCTCTCCTTTTTCCTGACCCCAAGGTGGCCCGGATAGTTGAGCCTGCATCGGCGGCTGGCATTGCCGACGGCCGGATGCTAGAAGGCGCGGCCATGACCGACCTCGCCCATATCCGCAACTTCTCGATCATCGCCCACATCGACCACGGCAAGTCGACGTTGGCCGACCGATTGATTCAGTTCTGCGGCGGCCTCGCCGAGCGCGATATGAAGGAACAGGTGCTCGATTCGATGGACATCGAGCGCGAACGCGGCATCACCATCAAGGCGCAAACCGTTCGGCTCAACTACAAGGCCGCCGATGGCGAGACCTACGAGCTGAACCTGATGGACACGCCCGGTCACGTCGATTTTTCATACGAAGTCAGCCGCTCGCTGGCCGCCTGCGAGGGGGCGCTGCTGGTCGT
Organism: Rhodospirillales bacterium; assembly: GCA_947470575.1. Classification (GTDB taxonomy): domain Bacteria; phylum Pseudomonadota; class Alphaproteobacteria; order Rhodospirillales; family CAMCUA01; genus CAMCUA01. The sequence goes on along the minus strand of CANITX010000148.1, from coordinate 3,728 downwards.
CGATGCCAGCCAGGGGGTCGAGGCGCAGACGCTGGCCAACGTCTACCTGGCCATCGACAACGACCTAGAGATCGTCCCCGTTCTCAACAAGATCGACCTGCCGGCCGCCGAGCCCGACCAGGTGCGAAAGCAGATCGAGGACGTCATCGGCTTGGACACCTCGGACGCCCTGATGATCTCGGCGAAGACCGGGCTTGGCATCCCGGCGGTGCTGGAGGCGTTGGTCAAGCGCCTGCCGCCGCCCTCCGGTGACCCGGAAGCGCCGCTCAAGGCGCTGCTGGTCGACAGCTGGTACGATTCCTACCTGGGTGTGATGATCCTGGTCCGCATCAAGGACGGCGTCCTGCGCCGCGGCATGCGCATCCGCATGATGGCGGCCGGCACTTCCTATCAGGTCGATCAGGTCGGCATCTTCACGCCCAGGCCGGTCAAGGTCGAAGAACTGACGGCCGGCGAGATCGGCTACCTGACAGCCTCGATCAAGACGGTGGCCGACACCAACGTCGGCGACACCATTACCGATGACCGCAAGCCGACCGCCGAACCGTTGCCCGGCTTCAAGCCGTCGATCCCGGTGGTTTTCTGCGGCCTGTTCCCGGTCGATGCCAACGACTTCGAAGACCTGCGCGATTCCCTGCAGAAGCTGCACCTCAACGACGCCAGTTTCCATTTCGAGCCGGAAACCTCGGCGGCGCTGGGCCTCGGCTATCGCTGCGGTTTCCTGGGGCTGCTGCACCTGGAGATCATCCAGGAACGGCTGGAGCGCGAATTCGACCTCGACCTCATCACCACGGCGCCCAGCGTCATTTATCGCATCCATCTGACCAACGGCACCCTCAAGGAACTGCACAACCCGGCCGACATGCCCGATCCGGTGCGCATCGACCATATCGAGGAGCCGTGGATCAAGGCCACCATCCTGGTGCCGGACGAATATCTGGGCAGCATCCTGCAGCTTTGTTCCGACCGGCGCGGCGAACAGCTCAACCTGACCTATGTCGGCAACCGAGCCATGGCGGTCTACCGCCTGCCGCTCAACGAAGTGGTCTTCGATTTCTACGACCGGCTGAAGTCCGTCTCGCGCGGCTATGCTAGCTTCGATTACGAGATCGACAACTATGTCGAGGGCGACCTGGTCAAGGTGAGCATCCTGGTCAACAACGACCCGGTCGACGCGCTGTCGTTCATCGTCCATCGCAGCCATGCAGAAGGGCGCGGCCGCTCGATCTGCAAGAAACTCAAGGACCTGATCCCGCGCCAGATGTTCAAGATCGCCATCCAGGCCGCCATCGGCGGTTCGGTGGTGGCGCGCGAAACGATCAGCGCGCTGCGCAAGGACGTCACGGCCAAATGCTACGGCGGCGACGTGTCGCGCAAGCGCAAGCTGCTCGACAAGCAGAAGGCCGGCAAGAAGCGCATGCGCCAGTTCGGCCAGGTGGAAATCCCGCAGTCGGCCTTCCTCGAAGCGCTGAAGACGAGCGAGGCGTAAAACGCTGTCCGGCGTTCTAAGAAGGCGTTAGACGCCTCCCTCGGGGTATGGCGGCAATTTGGTCGCGGTGGCAGGGGGCATAGTGCCCTTCTCATCGAGGACCCGGCGTTCGCCACCGTCTGCATCGGCACGGCGGGGCGGTAGCACGTAAGGGTCGCCTCCGTCGTCGCCGTAGCCCTCTTCGCGAGCGCGGTCGGCCAAGCGGTCGAAGAGAAATAGGGCGTCCTCATCGATATCGCCCTCGCTGCGGCTGGGACTGTGGCGCCAGAGCAATAAAAACCCGGGTAGACCCAATAGCAGCCAGGCGGGAAAAGCCAGAACCGTCGTGAGTACCGGGTCCCACAACCAAGGATGCAGCACGGTTTCGATCATGGTCTGCACGGCGACCAGGCTGCCGGGGCGCAGGATATGCCACAAATCATGAGCTGACATGATCGTGGCAGCGCCCTCGGTAATTTGTCGCGCGGCGATCTCCGCCAATGCCGATGCGAAGGTGCCGGCCAGCAGTGCCAGAGAAAAGATGAAGCGTGGACGCATGCCGCCAATCATAGCGCCTTGACGATCATCGTGGCCGCCTCCCATGAACATTGCGTTGCAGGAGAAAAATTGTGCGTCTGCAACATATAGCCCCCTCGACTAAATTCCCGGAATAGCGAATTCTAGTGGTGCGCTGCGGCAATTGGAGGCGTGCATCAACAGCCGCCGCGCCTCACCAAGGGGAAAAGGAAACACGTCATGACCACGTCTGCAACTGCCCAGCGTCCGCTGGAGGGCCGCGTTGCCCTGGTTACCGGATCGAGCAGCGGCATCGGGCTCGGCATCGCCAAGGCGCTCGGCGCCCAAGGAGCCTCGCTCGTGCTCAATGGCATCGAGGAGGAATCCGCCGTTGCCGGGATCCGCGACGGAGTCGCCAAGGAGTATGGCGTGCCCGTCGCCTATGAGGGTGCCGATCTGTCCAAGCCCGACGTGATCGAGGCCATGGTGGGCCGGGTCGTCAAGCGGTTCGGCCGGGTCGACATCCTGGTCAACAACGCCGGCATTCAATTCGTTTCGCCGATCGAGGATTTCCCAACGGCGCGTTGGGACTTGATCATCGCGCTGAACCTCACAGCGGCTTTTCATACCACTCGTCTGGTTTTGAAGGGCATGAAGGAGCGCAAGTGGGGGCGTATCGTCAATATCGCATCGGCGCACGGCCTGGTCGCCTCGCCGTTCAAGTCGGCCTATGTGGCGGCCAAGCATGGCATTGTCGGCTTTACCAAGGTGACGGCATTGGAGGCCGCCGAGGATGGCGTCACCTGCAACGCCATCTGCCCCGGTTACGTCTTCACGCCCTTGGTCGAAAAGCAGATCGACGACCAGGCGAAGGCTCACGGCATCTCGCGCGAACGGGTGATCCGCGAGGTGATGCTGGAGCAACAGCCGAACAAGAAATTCGCCACCGTCGAGGAGATGGGGGCGCTGGCTGCCTTCCTATGTTCGGAAGGGGCGGCTTCGATCACTGGGGCATCGATTCCTGCCGACGGCGGCTGGACGGCTCACTGACGGTAGAGGGTCGGTTAGGGGCGGACATTAAAGTATAGGGGATGCGGGGTATGGTGAAACGCGACGGAAGGCGCCCGGCTGCCGCAGCGAAGGCTACGGCGGCGAGTCGCAGAACAAAGGCCGGGCTGCTGGCCGGTTCGTCGCAACAGTCCACCGAATACCGGGTGGTCAATCTGGCGCTGCAGGGCGGTGGTGCACACGGTGCTTTTACCTGGGGCGTGCTCGATCGCCTTCTTGAAGATGGGCGGGTCAAGTTCGAAGGCGCGTCGGCGACCAGCGCCGGGGCGATGAACGCCGCGGTGCTGGCTTACGGTTTGACCGTCGGCGGCGCCGACGGGGCGCGCGAAGCGCTGGTCAACTTCTGGCGGCGCATCAGCCATGCTGCGACACAGGGGCCATTGCAGCCGACGGTTTGGGATCGCATGTTCAACAACCGGTCGTTGGAAGGATCGCCCGCCTTCATGTACCTCGACCTGATGACTCGGTTGATGTCGCCCTACCAATTCAACCCGACCAACTACAACCCATTGCGTCAGGTGCTGGAAGCCAGCGTCGATTTCGATGTCGCTGGATTCTCACGTCAAGTGCAACACCTGATGTTTTCAAGGAATGCCTCGGCGGGAGTTTTGTATCCGAGGCATTTTCTGGGCGTTGAGTTGACGGCCCATGTGATCTCGTCGATATCGCGGGCCGT
>CANITX010000147.1 GCA_947470575.1 Rhodospirillales bacterium | reverse complement strand
TCATCGATGTGACGCTCGGCTGGCGCTACACCTTCGGTTTCGTCTTCATCCTGGGGGCGGCGATCTTCATCGCCTCGGTGTTCGCGCTGGAGGAAACCCATAAGCATCGGGGCGCCGTCGCCAGCCTGGGCGACATGCTGGGCAGTTATGGCCACTTGCTGGCGCGCCGGGAATTCCTCGGCTACGCGCTGCAAACCGCCTGCATGGTCTCGGCCTTCTTCGGCTTTCTCGGCGCGGCGCCCTATGTGGTGATTACCTTGATGGGCCGGCCGCCCAGCGAGTACGGCTTCTATTTCATGTTCATCGCCGGCGCCTTCATGGCGGGCAATTTCACCGCCGGGCGCATCACGCCGCGCTTCGGAATCGACCGGATGATCCGCATCGGCGGCGCGGTGACGGTGACCGGCGTCGTCGTCCAGGCATCCATCGTCTTCGCCGGGTGGCTGACGCCGCTGAGTTTTTTCGCGCCGATGGTGATGACGGCCTACGGCAACGGACTTTCCATGCCGAACGCCAACGTCGGCGCGGTCAGCGTCGATCCGGCGCGGGCCGGCGCGGCGGCGGGTCTGACCGGCTTTTTGCAGATGGGGTTCGGTGCTGTGGTTTCCCATCTGGTCGGCATGGCGATGTCCGACAGCGCCGCGCCGGTGGTGATCGCCTATCTGATCTTGTCGAGCTGCGGCCTGCTGGTGCACCTATGGGGCATCCGCCCGGTTCGCTAAAAAAATAACACGCTGAGGATTCCATGCAGCCGTCCTCTCTGTTGCTGGCCATCGATCAGGGGACGACCAGCACGCGGGCTATCCTATTCGGCCGCGACGGCACGCCGCTCGGCGTCGGCCAGAGGGAATCCACGCAGCACTACCCGCGGCCCGGCTGGGTCGAACACGATCCGGAGGAAATCTGGTCGGCCACCCTCGACGTTTGCCGTCAGGCTCTGGCCCGTGCCGGTGTCGGGGCTACGCAAGTGTCGGGACTCGGCATGACCAATCAGCGCGAGACGACGCTGCTCTGGGAGCGCGACGGCGGCCGGCCCCTGCACCGCGCCATCGTCTGGCAGGACCGGCGCACGATGGACCATTGCGCCCGACTGATCGCCGAAGGCCATGGCGAATTCGTGCGCCAGCGTACCGGCCTCGTCATCGACCCCTATTTCTCGGCGACCAAGATCGGCTGGCTGCTCGACAATATTCCCGGCGCCCGGGCGCGCGCCGAGCGGGGCGAGCTGGCTTTCGGCACCGTCGACAGCTTCCTTTTGTGGCGGCTGACCGGCGGCCGGCTGCATGCCACCGATGCTACCAACGCGGCGCGTACTCTGTTGTTCGATATCCACCGCCAGGACTGGGACGACGATCTCTTGGCCCTGTTCGGCGTGCCCCGCACCCTGTTGCCCGAGGTCCGCGACTCGAGCGCCGATTTCGGCCAAGTCGATGCCGACCTGTTCGGCGACGCCATTCCCATCGGCGGCGTCGCCGGCGATCAGCACGCTGCCACCTTCGGGCAGGCCTGCTTTACACCGGGCATGGTCAAATGCACTTACGGCACCGGCGCCTTCGCCATGCTCAACACCGGCGCCGTGCCCATCGCCTCGCGCAACCGGCTGCTGACCACCTTGGCCTATCGGCTCGACGGCAAGCCGACCTATGCGCTGGAAGGCAGCATCTTCGTCGCCGGGGCCGCCGTGAAGTGGCTGCGCGACCGGCTCGGCGTCATCGACCATGCTGACGAGACGGAGGCCTACGCCCGCGCCGTCGAGTCCACCGGCGGCGCCTATCTGGTGCCGGCTTTCGCCGGGTTGGGCGCGCCCTATTGGGACCCCGGCGCACGCGGTGCCCTGGTCGGCCTGACACTGGATTCCGGCGTCGCCGAGATCGCCCGCGCCGCTCTCGAATCGGTTGGTTACCAAAGCCGCGATCTGCTGCGCGCCATGGACGACGACTTGGCTGCCGCCGGACGCGGCCCGGTCGGCAGCCTGCGCGTCGATGGCGGCATGGTGGTCAACGACTGGCTGATGGGCTTTCTCGCCGACATGCTGGGTATCCCGGTCGAACGGCCGCGCATCGCGGAAACCACGGCGCTAGGCGCGGCCTATCTGGCCGGGCTGGCGGTCGGCGTCTATGCCTCGACGACGGAAATCGCCGGCCTGTGGGGCGGCGAGCGCCGCTTCGTCCCGGCCATGGCTCCGACCGACCGCGACCGCCTCTACGCCGGCTGGCAGACCGCCGTGGCCCGGGTTCGGTCCTAATTCAGGGACCATCTGGCGCACCGTCGACGGCCTCGCTATGGTGCCAGCCAATTCAGACAACCAACCCAACCTAACCAAGACAGGGAGACGTCCATGCCCAGTAACGTCGATACCGCCGTCGCCGCCTTGCTCGAAGTCCGCAAGGGCAAGCCCCGCCTGAGCGTCGATTTCTGTAAGGCGCATCCGTTGACCTTCGCCGAGGCGCTGCAGGTGCAAGAGAAGGTCACCGCCACATTGGGCACCGTCGGCGGCTGGAAGGTCGCGCCCGGTTCGACCAAGGAGAATCCCTCCTTCGCTCCGGTCATCGCCAAGGACGTGCTGGGCGCTTCCGAGTCGTTCGCCAAGGGCCGCTTCCAGGTCATCGGCGTCGAATGCGAAATCGCCTTCCGCATGGGCAAAGACCTGGGCGGCGGCAGCTATACCCGCGAGCAGGTGGCCGATGCCATCGAGGCCTTGGTGCCGCTCATCGAGATTTGCGAAACCCGCCTGGCCGATGCCAAGGCCGGCCCGCCCGAATGGCGCATGGCCGACAGCATTTCCCAGGGCGCCATCATGATCGGCAAGCCGATTACCGATTGGCGCTCCGTCAACGTGACCGACCAGCCGCTGACCTTGACCTTCAACGGCGAAAAGGTCGCCGACGTGCCCGGCAGCAAGAATGCCGATCTGGTTGCCGTCGTCACCCTGCTGGCCAATCAGGTCGGCAAGCATTGCGGCGGCATCAAGAAGGGCCAGATCGTCACCACCGGCTCGATGAGCGGCAACATCCCAGCCAAGCCGGGCACCGAAGCGGTCGCCACCTTCAAGAACCTGGGCGTGCTCAAGGCCAAGTTCGCCTGAGGCGGACGCCTCCAACCACGACCTCATCCTGAGGAAGCTGCAGAGCGGCAGTCTCGAAGGATGGGCAAGCGCCAGATCGGCGGCCCACCCTTCGAGACACCGGCTCCGCCGGCTCCTCAGAGTGAGGATTTGATCGTCGTCGTAGCCTGCGATTGAGAGAACCCCCCATGACTCCCCGAATCGTCTTTGTCACCGATTTCCCCGATGCCGCCGTCGTTGCCCAGGAAATGGCGCCGTCCGGCTTCGAAATGATCGTCGCCGTCGGGCGCAGCGCCGAATACAAGGAAGCCATGCGCGATGCCGAATACCTGGTCGGTTTCGTCGATCAGCTGGTCGATAAGGAGCTGTTCAAGATCGCGCCGAAGCTGAAGCTGATCCAGTTGCTCAGCGCCGGCTACGACAAGGCCGATATCGCCGCCGCCAAGGCTGCCGGCGTGCCGATCTCCAACAACGGCGGCGCCAATTCGGTGGCCGTCTCCGAACACGCTTTGCTGCTGATGCTCGCCGTGTCGCGCCAGCTCATGCGCCAGCACACCAGCGTCGCCGCCGGCCGCTGGCGCGGCAACAGCACGCCGCGCGTCCACGAAGTGCGCGGCAAGACGCTGGGTATCGTCGGCCTGGGGACCATCGGCAAAAAGACGGCGCGCCTCGCCAATGCCTTCGGCATGAACGTCGTCTATTACGACATTGCCCGCCTCACCGAGGATCAGGAAGACGCGTTGGGCGTGCGCTTCCGCCTGTTGCGCGAGCTGCTGAGGACATCCGACATCGTTTCGCCGCACACGCCGCTGAATGACTCGACACATCATCTGATCGGGGCCGAGGAACTGGCGCTGATGAAGCCCTCGGCCATTCTGGTCAATACCTCCCGCGGCCCGGTGGTCGACGAAGTGGCGCTCTACAATGCCCTGTCGAAGGGCCAGATCGCCGGTGCCGGCCTCGATGTGTTCGAAAAGGAACCGCCGGCCCCCGACAATCCCCTGTTCAAGCTCGACAACGTCATCCTCACGGCGCATCTGGCCGGGCCGACTTTCGAAAGCAACACCAACCGGGTGCGCAACGGCTTCGACAACGTTCAACGCGTCGCCCGCGGCGAAGCGCCGCTGTGGGTCGTTCCGGAACTGGAAGACTGAGAGGGCGGCGATCTCCCCACCTCACCTCGACCCTCTCCGCCCGCCAGCGGCTTTGCCGCTATTAAATCAATGCCGGCAAAGCCGGCCGGGGGGAGAGGGAGGGGCCCGCGTAGCGGGAGGGTGAGGTGGGTCGGGCGGCCGGACGGCTTATAGGCCAGGACCCTACCTCGCCGCGTCCCCCCGCCGGTATTCCACCGTCAGCGCGTCGAGCTTTTCCTTCAGCGCCGGGTCCAGCTTGTAGGTCGCCGCCGCGAACGACAGGTCGAGCTGCTCCGGGCGGCTGGCCCCGACGATGGGCGCGGTGATGGCCGGGTTGGCCAGCACCCAGGCAACCGACAGCGTGACCGGCGAGACGCCGGCCTCGGCGGCCAGGCGAACGAAGGCATCGACGGTGTCCAGCTCGCGGTCCTTCCAGTAGCGCTCGCGATACTGCGTGCCGGCGTCAGAATTCAGCGCATAGCGCGATCCCTGCGCCGGCCCTGAATCGCGCTTGTGCTTGCCGGTCAGCAGGCCGCCGGCCAGCGGGTTGTAGGGGATGACGCCGATCCCTTCCTCAAGGCAGCACGGCAGCAGCTCGCGCTCGATCTCGCGGAACAGCAGGTTGTAGCGCGGCTGTACCGAGACGACGCGGGCCAGGTTCTTGAGCGCCGACAGGCCCTGCGCCTGCGCCACCCGGTACGCGAAGAAATTGCAGACGCCGACATAGCGCGCCCGGCCCGACTTTACGATGGTGTCGAGTGCCTCCAGCGACTCCTCCAGCGGCGTTGCCGCGTCGTAGTGATGCAGTTGGTAGAGGTCGACGTAGTCGGTCTGCAGCCGCTTCAACGAACCGTCGATGGCGTCCAGCAGATGCTTGCGCGAACTGCCCCCGTCCCATGGGTTGGGACCGACCTTGCCGAAGCCCTTGGTCGCCAGGATCACCGACGAGCGCCGGGTTTTCAGCCAGCGGCCGACAATCTCTTCGGTCAAGCCTGGCGAGGCCCGGCCTGCTGGATAGCTGTCCGCCGTGTCGAAGAACGTCAGGCCGGCATCGACCGCCTTGTTCATGATCGCCTGGGCCACGTCCTCCGGCGTTTGCGTGCCGAACGTCATCGTGCCGAGCGCGAGGCGCGACACCTTGAGGCCTGTTTTGCCGAGACGGGTGACGGGAATGCTCATGGTTCCTCCTGGGATGGCGGCCGGCGAAGTCGGCGCAATCTTACCACCTCATCCTGAGGAAGCCGCGCAGCGGCTGTCTCGAAGGATAAGCAAGCGCCGGAGCGGCCGCCCGCCCTTCGAGACGCCGGCTTGCGCCGGCTCCTCAGGGTGAGGAATTCGTTGCGGCTGCGGCTGCGGCTGCGGCTGCGGCTGCGGCTGCGGCAGCCTCAGGCTGCCGGCCGCTCTCCCGCCACCTGTACCTTGTGCATGCGCCGACGGGCGTTGGGGTCGAAGGGGTCGCGGTGGTGCATGGTCGTGCGGTTGTCCCACACCACCACGTCGCCCACTGCCCAGCGGTGCGACCAGACGCGGTGGTCCTGCACCGTATGCGCCCACAGGGCGTCGAGCAGTTCCTCGCTTTCCGCGACCGGCAGGCCGACGATATAGGCGCCGAGCCGACGGCCGAGGAACAGAACCTTCTTGCCGCTGCCGGGCACGGTGCAGACGATCGGATGCTCCGGTCCCGGCTGGTTGGCGACGTCGAAGTTACCGGCATACTGGGGGCGGATATCGCCGGCGCTGGTATACACCTTGGAATGGCGGATCTTCTTGCCCTCGATGCGGCGGCGCAGGTCGGCGGGCAGGGTCTCCAGCGCGTCGACCATGCTGAGGAAAGCGGTATTGCCGCCTTCCTTCGGAATCTCGATGGAATGCAGCACGCAGGCCGACGGCGGCAGGTCGGCGAAGCAACTATCGTTGTGCCAGAAGCATTCGCCATCGCCCAGGCTGCCGATGGCCTGGCCGTTCTGCTTGATATTGGAAATGACGCTGACGCATTCCGGAATCTCGCCGGGCTGGTACTTGCGCTTGCCCATGCCGATCAGCGTGTCGGCGATGGCGCCGAGCGGTCCGAAGGTTTGGGCGAAGCGGATGTGCTTGTCGACCGGCACCAGGTTTTGGCCGCGGAACAGCAGGGTCAAATGCTTGTCGAGCGCGGCGCGCAAGGCCGCCTGATCGGCAGCGGCGAGCTCATCGCCGGCATTGATGCCACGCACTTCGGCGCCGAGCTTGCCGCCCAGCGGTACGATTTCCAAGGTCATGTCGTCCTCCCTGATCGATGTCGGCCGATGGTTCGTCCGGCTCGCCTGCTACGCCTAGGTTAGGTTAGAGCATTGCCCCAGTGCAAGCTGCGCGTCGGGCAGGGTTGGCGTTGCTACGCCTGATGCACGTAAGTTCCCGGCGCGTCGCAAAGGGGCGCGTATCCTTTGTCCGGTGCGCCCTGGGACGGCGGTTCGACTTGTCCGTCCGACCGCTTGGCGAGCCAGCTCTGCCATTCGGGCCACCAAGAGCCTTCCCGTCGCGGCGTTTCTGCCTGCCAGGTGTCGGGATCCACGTAATTCTCGCCCGCCCGCTTGGTGGCGACCTGGTACATCCGGTGCGGATGGCCGGGTTCGCTGACGATGCCGGCGTTATGTCCGCCGCTGGTCAACAGAAACGTGATGTCGGTGGCGGGGTGAACGGTGAGCTTGTGCACTGATCGCCAAGGCACGACATGATCCATCGTTGTCGCAACGGCGAAGATGGGTATGCGGATATCGGCGGGGTTGATGGGTCGGCCGTCGACCAAAAAGCGCCCCGACGCCAAGTCGTTATTCAGGAACAGCCCGCGCAGGTATTCGGAGTGCATCCGATAGGGCATGCGGGTCAGATCCGCATTCCAGGCCATAAGATCGTTCATGGGCCTGCGCTCGCCCAACAGGTAGTCGCGCACCAGGCGGGACCAGATCAGGTCGTTCGAGCGCAGGATCTGGAACGCTCCGGCCATTTGGAACCCATCCAGGAACCCCTGATCCCACATCATGCTTTCCAGATAGGCGACCTCGCTTTCCCGGATAAACAGCGTCAACTCGCTCGCCTCGGCGAAATCGATCTGTGTCGCCAGGGACGTCATCGTCGCCAGGCGGTCATCGCCGTCGCGGGCCATGGCCGCTGCCGCCATCGACAACAGCGTTCCACCAAGGCAATAGCCCACCGCATGAATCTTGCGACTCGGGACGACGGCCGATACGGCGTCGAGGGCATCCATGATGCCCCGGCGGCGATAATCGTCCAGGCCGAGGTCGCGATCCGCCGAGGTCGGATTGCGCCACGACACGATGAACACCGTATGGCCGCGATCGACCAGGTACTTGACCAGGGAATTCTGCGGCGACAGGTCCAGAATGTAATATTTCATGATCCATGCCGGCACGATCAGGACGGGTTCGGCATACACCCGGTCTGTCGTCGGCGTGTATTGCATCAACTCGATCAAATGGTTGTGATAGATGACCTTGCCCGGCGTGATGGCAACGTCCCGGCCGACTTGGAATTCCTCCACGCTGAGAGGCGGCTTGCCGGCGACCGTCCGTTGCCAATCCTCGGCGAGATTTTGCGCGCCTTGAAGCAGGTTGGCGCCGCCTTGCGCGATGGTCGCCTGAAGGATTTCGGGGTTGCTCCAAATGAAATTGGTGGGGGCATAGCGATCGAGCATTTGCCGCGCCATGAATGACACGACACGCTCGTCCTCCTTCGAAAGGCCGTCGACGTCGGTGGTCGCGTTATGCCACCACTGCTGGGTCAACAGGAACGATTGATAGATCAGGTTGAAAGGCCACTGGCGCCATGCCTCTCCCGAAAATCTCCGGTCCTGCGGCAACGGCGCGATGCAGGGCGGCGTTTCGGGATCGGTCGCCGCCTGTCCTGCGTAGAGGACAAGGCGGGCCAGCTTCCGGCTGACCTTCTCCATCAATTCCAGGTGCTTCCCTGGCGACAGGGCCAGATGCATGAGCCAATCGAATTGGACGCTGGCGACCCCGGCTGGCGACAATCCATTGGTAAGCCGCGCCAGATTCGCCTTGAAGGCCCGGTCGATGGCATGTGCGGTATAGTGGCCGGGCGGCGGTGGGTCGAAGGCCGCGACGGTGTCCTTGCCCCCCGATTCATCGGGGGCTGAAGGAGCCTCGGCGCGCCGGGGCGCTCGGTGGCGCCGT
>CANITX010000146.1 GCA_947470575.1 Rhodospirillales bacterium | reverse complement strand
TTCCTGTTGAACCCTCACATGCCGGGAGACGGCATCGACCAAAGCGCGTATCTGATCCGTAAATTCGGCAGCGAGAACCGCGTACGTCGAATCTATGGCGCCCTTATCGAAGCGGGCCAATCGGTCGATATCGATTTCGCCTTCGACCGTATCGGGCGTGCGCCGAATTCCATGAACGCCCATCGGTTGATCCGATACGCCGACCGCTTTGGCCAAGCCGCCATGTGTGTCGAAGCTCTCTTCCAAGCTTATTTTATCGAGGGAGAGGACATTGGCGATATTGCCGTATTGGCGGCCATTGCCGAATACCTCGGACTTGAGAAGGCCGAGGCTTTCCGCTTTCTCGATAGCGAAGCCGAATTAGATTGGGTGGACGAAGAAAATGCGCGCGCCCATCGTCTTGGCATCAACGGCGTTCCCGCCTTTGTCGTCGACGGCCAACATGCCATCGCCGGCGCCCAGGAATCTTCAGTTTTGGCTCGTCTGATCGATGCCGCACAGGCACAGGCCGCAAGCGACGGATTGATCTCTCAAACGGCGATGAGTTGATGTCGAGGCAGCGTCTTGGCAGATCGATTCAAGAGCATGGCGGCGATGGCTGAAAATTGTCTGTCCCGGTCCAAGGGGCGCCTCTAGGGTCCGGACCCTAGCCAACCAAGCCTTCCATGACGAGAAGCTCGGTGATGAGCACCGCATTTCCGTATGTACCGCGGCCATGGTTGTGACCCACCGCGACGATACCGACGCCGTTGTCGAAGGCATAGGCCGGACGGACGCGACCGATGCTGACCGCCATCTGATTGCCTTGGTCCCTGTCGAGGCGCGGTTGCGGCCGGTCGATCTCCGGCCGATAAAACAGGGGTTGCGGCAGGGCCTGGGGCAAGGACAGTTCCTGCGCCCTGCCCCGGTAGCCCTCGATCAGCTCCTTCACATGATCGATATCCGGCTTCCTTTCCAGACCGAGTGTGATCGAGGCGGTATGACCGTCACTCACCGGAACGCGTGTGGCGGTGAATGTGTATGGCCTCGGGTCGGGAACGATGACCCCGTCCTTACAGCGACCGAAAATTTTCGGTACCTCGGTGTGCAGCTTGTCCTCCTCCAGATTGATGAAGGTCAGGACGTTGTCGAGGATCTGCAATGAGGCGACGCCGGTCTTGCCCGCGCCCGACAGTGCCTGAAGCGTTGTGCCAACGCAGGCCTTGAGGCCATAGGCATCGATAAAGGGCTTCATGGCCAGGGCGACGATGACCGCCGTGCAAACCGGTGCCGAGACGATAAAGCCACGGTTGAGTCCGCGGGCCTTCTGCTGGGCGGGAATGGCAGCCAGATGGTCGGCGTTGATGTCGGGAACAATAAGCGGCACATCCGGGTCGAGCCGATTGCCGACGGACTCGCTGACAACGGCGATACCGGCGGCCGCCACGATGGGGTCGAGTTCGCGCGCCTTCGGCCCGGCTAGCGTGGACAGCACGATGTCGAGACCTGCGTTCTTTAGAACCGCCGTATCTGCGGGCAGGAACCTCATATCGGCATACTTCGCCGGCAAGGGCTCTTCCGCTTGCCAGCGGTCTTGCAGCACTTCGCCGAGTGTTTTGCCGGCGTCGGCGGGGTCGTCGGCAATGAAGCCCGCCAGCTCGAAGAACGGGTGGTTATGATAAATAAGAAGTGCCCGTTGGCCGATATACGTGGTTGAAATCCGACCCGCGATGCCCAGCAACCCTATTCTTGTCATGCCCGTGTCCTCCTGGTGTTGCTGCCGATTTCGTTGCAAAATTTCCAGAAGCTTCATCGCCCAATTTCTTGCGTCCCGCGAACGTGACCGGCCCCCAAACGGTACCACGTCTTACCCGGGATTTTCTATTCGGACAGCATCCGGATGGACTCCCGCCAGCGCGTTGATCGTGATGCCAGGGCTTTTCGCGGAAGCAAACAAGCCCCGAAGCCGGCAAGGACCTGCTAACCCCGATCCCACAAGGAGCACCTCCGTCATGAGCGACACGGCAATTCGTCCCCGCACTATCCTTGTCACCGGCGCCGCCACCGGAATTGGTGCCGCCGTTTGCCGACGCCTGATGGGGTCCGACACAGCTTTCGTCATTCACACGCGCAAAAACCGCGAGAGCCTCAACGGCGTCGCGGCAGAAATCCGAGCTGCCGGCGGAACCGTCGAAACAGTTCTTGGAGACCTTGCCGAACGAGGACTCGCAGGCGACTTGGTCAGCCGTGCGGTACAGGTGTTTGGCGGGCTCGACGTCATCGTCAGCAACGCCGGTTATGCCGTGCCCAAGGGCATCGGCGACGTCGACGACGAAACCTTCGAAGCCGCCCATCAGGTTATTTGCCGGGCCTTTTTCGAGATGGCGACCGCAGCCCTACCCCAGCTTGCCAAGGCCAGGGACGGCCGGGTCGTATCGATCAGCACCTTTGGCCCGCATCTGTTTCGCCCGGGCATGCCCCTATTGCCCGCAACGTCGGCCGCGAAGGCAGGCCTCGAAGTTCTCACCCGAAGTCTCGCCGTGCAGTTGGCACCGCAAGGCGCAACCGCGAACGTCGTCGCTCCGGGATGGATTCTCAAGGACGCCAACGCTCATGTGGTCCGCCCTCAGAAAGTCAGGGACCTTCAACTGCCCAACATCCCAATGGGACGGTTCGGCACCGCGGACGAAGTCGCTGCGGTAGTTGCGTTCCTCGTCTCCAAGGACGCCGCCTACGTCACCGGCCAGGTCATCCATGTCAACGGCGGGCTGATCTGAAGGCGGTCCGCCAATGGTACGTCAAAATTTTGAATGGAGGCAGCCTGGAACGAGCGTGAAGTCGTCAGGCAAGCGGAAGCTTTGTTCGAAACTGCTCGGAAGGTTTGGAGGTTTCTGGGTTAGCGCTGGTTGGAAGAGTCGAAAAGGGCTATCCAACACTTGCGCACCAGCGAAACCTATCCAGCTTGCCTCCTAGAGACGATCCAAGGCTTTAATAGGCCCAGAGGACCGAAAAAAACCTATAAACCGGTGCACCGCAAGTCGCTGGAAATATTGGGGCGAGAGACGGGATTCGAACCCGCGACCCCCTGGACCACAACCAGGTGCTCTAACCAACTGAGCTACTCCCGCCATCGGGTCCCTTATCGGGCCCGCCGCCACGAAACCCGACGGGTTCAGGCGACGACCGTTTAAGTAGTACCAGCGCCCGATGGCGTCAAGCAGCCCTGGCGATGGCGATAGGAAGCGTGACTTTAAGAAAGTCGAAGCTTCTATTTCCACGAGAATAATACGCAGGCCTTGCTGTGCTTCTTGCTACAATGCGATGCGAAAATTGCCTAGCAAACAGTTGCAATCTGTATGCGGATGCGGTCTTGTCTCGGATGAGAACAGAAGCGGAGATGCCTCATGAATGCGCCGTTAACGACATTCATTGCCGCCGCAGCGCTAATGGGAGGCTGTTTGGCCTCCCCTGCGGCATTCGCAGAGGTTGTCCAGTATCGGGTCGAGTTAAAGGGAACCAACGAAGTACCGCCCAACGATAGCCCCGGCGCCGGATTGGCGGTGATTACCTTCGACACCGATAGCAAAAAGCTGTCTTGGATCGTCACGTATTCGGGACTGACGGGGCCCGTGATCGGCGCGCATCTGCATGGTGCGGCGGACTCTGGGAGCAATGCCGGCATCGTGGTGCCGTTTCGCACGGTTGCCAGCCCCATCGAGGGGGCGGTCGATCTGACAGAGACCCAAGCCGGCGGGCTGGATCGGGGACTTTGGTACGTGAACGTCCATACCGAGCGCCATCCCGGCGGCGAATTGCGCGGCCAGATCGTCCGTTAGAATTCATTTCGGTTATCCTAACAAGGGATCAGGCAACGCGGGCCGGAACCGCGCGCCAACCGCTTGTGGCACTGGCCAACGCCGCTCGATGCCGTTCTAGAAGACCAAAAAACTCGGCAATCGGGACTGGTGGGGAAACGAAGTACCCCTGCCCTTCCTCCACGTCGCAGGCAAGCAGAGCGGATATTTGCTCGTCGGTCTCGATGCCTTCGGCCAGCACGTTCATTTTCAGTTCGCGCGCCAAGCGCACAAGCATTTCGATGATTGCTACCCCGGTAGGGTCGCGACCGATGGAGTCGACGAAGAACTTATCGATTTTGATGATGTTGGCTCCCAGTTGCTGGATATGGGATAGTCCGTTGTGACCGGTTCCAACATCATCGATGGCAACCTTGAATCCGAAATTGCGCAAGCTGCCGATGACGGTGACGACCTTTGTCAGGTCTTCCAGTTCTTCCCGCTCGGTCAATTCAACGATCACTTGGCGGGGCGCGACTTTGACTTTGGCAACCACCTCGCGCAAGCGGTCGACGAAACCGGGAATTGTCAAATGGTGCGGCACGATATTGACAGCCACTTTGAAGTTTTTATCTTGCTTCAACAGAGGCTGAAGTTCGCCGAGCGCCGCCGACACGATCTGCCACGTCATCGGAACTATACGACCGCTGCTTTCCGCCAAGGGGATGAAACGCGAAGGTGGCAGGATCGTGCCATCGTTGCGCACCCAACGAGCTAGTACTTCGCAGCCAACGATGGCGCCGGTATGCATGTTGAATACCGGCTGTAAATATGGCCGGAACTCCTGCGCCGCCAGCGCCCGATCCAATTCCGCGATGGGACTTTGCGGCCGGGTTGCCGCACTGGCCAGCAACAACCCAAAGGCGACGCCCAGCACCAGCGCCAAGCCCATGATCGGGATATAGGGTTCCTGGTGCCACTGGCGGAAGGCCTCCGATTCGACCCGGATGAGGGTGCGCAGCGGATAGCGATCCGAATCTTTCGCAAACACGATGGCCTTTTGCAGCGACCCGGCCTGGGCGGGAGAATGATATTGAGCCACGGTCTGGTCGTTGCGCAGATCCAGCACGACTTCGGCATGATCGCGCAGTTCCGCCGGCATGATATCGTAAAGATAGGCGTTGATGCCGAGGATTGCGACCAACGCCCTGGATGCATCGACATCTTTCAGTACGCCAAGCGCCACGCCGAAGAACTGGTCGACGCGAAATAACCGGACTGCTTCATCTGCGGCGGGTAGCATGTCATTGCGGTGCACCCAGCCTCGGTCAAACTCCAGCGTCTCGGAATATGCCGAGCACAACACGGAACCGTCCCGGCTGACGGACCGGATATCCTTGACGGTACCTCGTTGGTAGACATGCAGCCGCACCGCTTGGAGCGAGACGCTATCGCAGCTCATCGGTCCCCGCTGGATCAGTTCGTCGAGGGCTGCGATGCCGTAGTCGATGGCGACCTCCGAGCGGCGGAGAGCCGTTTCTGTCAGCTCGCCCAACTGGCGTGAGCGCTGGGTGTCAATGAGAGCCGTGGCAGCCACATGGGCGCCAGCCAGGAACACGCCAATCGAACTGGCCAATAGGGCGACATAGGCGATACCGGGCCAACGGACTTGTCCAATGCTGGAAACTGCCCGGGCAAGGACGGTACCTCCGCTCCATGCCGGTCGTCGCAACTTCATCTATCGGCCCCGAAACCCATATTCTGCGTCATTCCATGGATGTCGAACATGAAAATCCTGTGTATTGGAGATTGTATTTAGGTCAGTAAATAAAATGAAAAATTGAATATTCGACACCATGTCATTTGAAGAGCTAAAAAAATCCAAACCAACACGCATTTCATACGTTCTCTAGGCGAGCGGATTTAGCAAAATGCTAGCTAATTTCGGAGATACCGTAAATGACGTTCGGCGGTAACCTTGTATGGATTCAGTGGAAGCCAACGCATATCAGTATAATTCCGAAAAAATAGAACACCGTTTCCTATGAGTACCGAGTCGTGAATTGAAGCGAGGTTCGATGCCAGATACAGCAATCCTCTACGGCTATCACGCTCATGTCTATTATGCCGACGGGTCAACGCGCCGAAGCGCTGAAGAACTGCGTCGGGCGATCTCAGCGAAATTTTCGGTGGCGCTGGGTCACGTTCATGACCGCCCGGTTGGCCCTCACCCTCTGCCGATGTTTCAGATTTCCTTCGCTGTCGAACAATTCGCGGAATTGGTCCCTTGGCTAATGTTCAATCGCCATGGGTTGGATATCTTGATTCATCCCGTCACGGACGATGACGTGGCCGATCATCGCGACCGAGCCATGTGGCTGGGGGAAAGCCAGCCGCTGAATATTGCTGTATTGGAAGGCAAGACGACGCCTGCTTGATACGTTGCTGGGCGATCGTGTTTCCAATGATTTCTTCAGGAGCCATGAGGCCATCACGGCAAGCGCAGATTCCGGGTGCCAGGACTCCGCCAGGGGGCGCGGGCATCCACTACTTTGCGAAGTGGCGCTTCAAACGTTTGCAGGCTTCGATCAGAATGTGGTCCTGTTTGCAGCAGGCAAATCGGGCGAAATGGCGAACGTCATCGCCACTGTAAAGCGCGCTGACGGGAAGCGCCGTTACCCCCGCCTCGGCCGTGATATGACGACAGAACTCGACATCGTCGCCATTGAAACCTACCGAACGGATGTCGACGTTGACGAAATAGGTACCTTGGCTAGCCAAGACCTTGAACCCGGCATCGCGTAAGCCGTCCGCCAATATGTCGCGCTTGCCTTGGAGGTCGATGGCTAAGCCGCTGAAATACGCATCTTCCTTGCCAAGACCGTAAGCCACCGCCTTTTGTAGATTGGGCGGGGTGGTAAACGTAATGAACTGATGCGCCTTGGCGACGGGCGCCAACGTTTCGGCAGCGGCGACGACGAAACCCACTTTCCAGCCGGTCATCGAGAAGATCTTACCCGCGGAGGCGATGCGTAGGCAACGCTCGCGCATGCCGGGAAATGTCGTCAGCGGGATGTGCTCGGCTCCCTGGAAGACGATGTGCTCGAAGACCTCGTCACACATGACGTAGGCATCCCAGCGCTTCGCCAGATCGGCGATGAAGCCGAGTTCGTCCCGGTTGAATACCTTGCCCGACGGATTATGCGGCGTGTTCAATAAGATCATCTTGGTCCGCGCGTTGCAGGCCGCCTCCAACGCCGCGCGCGGCAACTCCCAGGCCGGCGGCTCGATCCGCACCATGCGCGCAATGCCGCCGGCACGGCGGACCAGCGGCAGGTACATCTCGTAGAGCGGTTCGATCAGCACCACCTCATCGCCAGGTTCGACGATGCCGAAGATGCAGTCGGCCAGGGCTTCACCGCCGCCCGAGGTGACCAAAACCTCGCGTTGCCAGTCGATCTCGAGGCCGTAGAACCGCCGGTCGTGCTCGGCCATGGCCTGGCGCAGTTCCGGCAGGCCCATCATGGGCGGGTATTGATTGGGCCCGGCGATCACAGCTTCGGCGGCGACGCGCCGGATGTCCTCCGGCCCCTCGGTGTCGGGAAATCCCTGGCCGAGGTTGATCGTGCCGTGTTCCTTGGCAAGCTGCGACATCACCTCGAAGATCGAGGTGCCGTAACTGGAGAATACGGAATTGGCGGGCTTCATCGGGCCCCGGACCTCCGTTTTATGGTGGAAAAAGGGACAATCCCCCTCGCCCCCGGGCGCCGGCTTCTGTAGCATAGCCCCGTCGCCGGCGACACTGCTCCCGGTATCCCCTACGCGTCTTTACGTCCGGAAGGATAAGACCCCCGATGCACGACCGTTCCATCGCCAGCCGGCTTGCCGCCGGCATGGCCCGTCTTGGCACCGAATCCGCCTTCGATGTCCTTGCTAAGGCTGCCGCCCTGCAGGCGCAAGGTCGCGATATTATTCACTTGGGTATCGGCCAACCCGACTTCAAAACGCCCGGCCATATCGTCGAGGCCGCCATCAAGGCGCTTCGCGACGGCCACCATGGCTACACGCCGGCCAACGGCATTTTGCCCCTGCGCGAGGCGGTTGCCGCCGATATCGCCAAATACCGGGGCGCCAAGGTCGACCCCAACCATGTGCTGATCGTTCCCGGCGGCAAGGTCACGATGTTTTTTGCCATTCTGATGTTTGGCGAGCCGGGTGCGGAAATCCTCTATCCCAACCCGGGATTTCCGATTTACGAGTCGGTGATTAATTTCACCGGCGCCACGGCCGTTCCCATTGCGCTACGCGAAAAGAATGGCTTTTCCTTCTCCGCCGAGGAGGTGTTGGGTCAGATCACGCCGCGCACCCGCCTGATCATCGTCAATAGCCCGGCCAATCCGACCGGCGGTGTCGTTCCGCAGGTGGAATACGACAAATTGGTCGCCGGCCTGGAAAAGCACCCCGACGTAGCGATCATGAGCGACGAAATATATGGTCGCATGCTGTACGACGGTCGCCCGCACGCCAGCATGATGCGCTACGAGTCGATCCGCGACCGGCTGATTCTGCTTGATGGCTGGAGCAAAACATACGCCATGACGGGGTGGCGGCTCGGCTATTCGGTTTGGCCGGCAAGCCTGATCGAAAAAGCGACACGCCT
>CANITX010000145.1 GCA_947470575.1 Rhodospirillales bacterium | reverse complement strand
GTATCGCCCGTGACCGATGCTTTGTGCGCGTCGCCCCCCTTCAGATGCTTGACGCCGTCCTTATCGACGAAGCCGTCCTCGAAGCTCTTCTTGGCATTGTCCCACGCGCCGCCGCCCGAGGTCATCGAGATGGCAACGAACAGGCCGGTAACGATCGTCCCCATCAACAACGCACCCAGTGCCGAAAAGGCGGAAGCCTGACCGGCGATGGCATTAATGACGAAGTACATGACGATCGGCGCCAGCACCGGCAGCATGCTGGGCACGATCATTTCCCGGATCGCCGCCTTGGTCAGCATGTCGACGCAGGTGCCGTACTCGGGCTTCGCCGTGCCCGCCATGATGCCGGGGATTTCCTTGAACTGCCGGCGCACTTCGATGACCACCTGTCCGCCGGCACGGCCGACCGCCATCATGCCCATGGAGGCGAACAGGAACGGCAGCAAGCCGCCGATGAACAGGCCGACCACCACGAAGGGATCCTGCAGACTGAACGTCACGTTCAGTTTCGGGAAGTAGTGATGCAGGTCCTCCGTATAGGCGGCGAACAGCACCAGCGCGGCTAGGCCGGCCGAACCGATGGCATAGCCCTTGGTTACCGCCTTGGTGGTGTTGCCGACCGCGTCCAAGGCGTCGGTGATGGTCCGCACTTCCTTGGGCAGGTTCGCCATTTCGGCGATACCGCCGGCATTGTCCGTGACCGGGCCGAAGGCATCCAGCGCCACAACGATGCCGGCCAGCGCCAGCATGGTGGTCGCCGCGATCGACAACCCGTAGAGACCCGCTGTCAGATAGGCAAGGATGATGCCGGCGCATATGACGACCACCGGCGCCGCTGTCGATTCCATCGAGACGGCCAAGCCTTGGATGATATTGGTGCCATGGCCGGTGGTCGAAGCCTGGGCCACGCTTTGCACCGGACGGAAGTTGGTGCCCGTGTAGTACTCGGTGATCCACACGATCAGGCCGGTGACGGCCAGGCCGATCAGGCTGCAGACGAACAGGTTCATGCCGGTGAAGGACGAACCGCTGGTCGTCTTGAAGACGGCGTCGAAACCGATCATCTGGTGAACGACGAGGGCAATCAGCCCCGCCGAAATGACGGCGCTGGCAACCAAGCCCTTGTACAGCGCGCCCATGATGTTGCGGCTAGCGCCCAATTTCACGAAGAAGGTCGCAATGACCGAACCGACGATGCTGACGGCGCAGATGACCAACGGAAAGACCATCAAGGTGGTCTGCGCCGCGCCGGCAAAGAAAATGGCGCCCAACAGCATGGTGGCGACCACGGTTACGGCATAGGTCTCGAACAGGTCCGCGGCCATGCCGGCGCAATCGCCGACGTTATCGCCGACGTTGTCGGCAATCACGCCCGGATTGCGGGGGTCGTCCTCGGGAATGCCGGCTTCGATCTTGCCGACCAAGTCGGCGCCGACATCGGCGCCCTTGGTAAAGATACCGCCGCCGAGACGGGCGAAGATGGAGATCAGCGACGCACCGAAACCAAGCGCCACCAGAGGCTCGAGCAGATGGCGCATGCCGGCTGGCGTGCTGACGTCGGTGATCTGCAGCAGGACGAAGTAGTAGCCGGCAACACCTAACAAAGCCAAGCCCACAACCAACAGGCCGGTGACAGCGCCGGATTTGAAGGCGATACCCATGGCGGCGTCCATGCCGCTCAGGCGGGCCGCCTCGGCCGTACGCACGTTGGCCCGCACCGAAACGTTCATGCCGATGTATCCGGCAGCGCCCGACAGGATGGCGCCAATGAAAAATCCGACGGCCGCCTTTCCGCCGAGCAAGAAGCCCAGCCCGAGACCGATGACGACGCCAACGGCGGCAACGGTCGTGTACTGACGGTTAAGGTAGGCGCGCGCGCCTTCCTGGATGGCAGCGGCGATTTCCTGCATGCGTTCGTTTCCGGCCGGCGCCGCCAGCACCGAACGAACGGCATAGACCCCGTAAAGGATCGCCAGCACGCCGCAGGCGATGACCAAAGCATGAATACCCGTCATGTGATAAAACCCTTGTTTCCGCGAAGGATGTTGCGCTTGGCGGAGGTTGGTACGGCCGCCCCCAACCTCTGAACGGGTCGCTGGGCGCGGCGAACATGCCAGAATGGCGGGTGGAACGCAACCTAGCGATGCGGCAGCGCAACAGAATGAAAACGTTGTAAAATCAGGATGTTCCAGAATGCGGGTGGCTGGCGGCCTTCATCGCTTCGGTTCTTCCTTATTCCGGGTGTCCGTAACCGACTGGATCAGAACACCGTCAATGATACCCGGTCCGGCCACCTTGTCGGCGACCATCTGCATGCGCTTGCGCAGCACCAGAACGTTTAGCCGGTCGTCCTCGCGCAGCAGCCTGGGAATAAAGGCATATAAGTCTTTGTAGAGCGCGTTGCTCAGGCGCGGCAACAGCTTCATGATCTTTTGCTCGTTCTCGGCGCCGACGGCTTCCAGCTTCACCGTCACCTGTATCTGTGCCGCGACCTGGTTGCCGACGAATACAGGCACCACGAAGGGATCGACGGTTACGAAGCGCGGCGGCTCCAATTTAACTGGAGGCGCGGCATGTTCATCTACGACATGCTCAGGGGCGAACGGCCCGATCTTCAATGCCTTCAACGCGGCAAATCCGCCGCCCAACAAAACGACCAGCGCCGCGATGCCGATGATGACGAACTTCATACCGCTTTGCCCCGTCTGTCCATCGTCGAGGGCTCCCGAAGAGCAGTCTAAGCGCCGCTACCCTACTGAAAATGGCGATAGCCGGAAACCCGGGAAGCCAGGGGCCGGCCATCGTTGTCGACAACGGTAACGCCGCTGCCGGCCGTCATCCGGCCAATGGCCGTCACCGGGATATCGCAGGCGCGGGCGCGTTCCTCGATTTGTGCGGCACAGGACTCTGGTGCGGTAAACAACAATTCGTAGTCGTCACCGCCACCCACAATCGACTCCATCCTCGACGGGTCCAGGATGAGGGCCTGCTGCGCTCCCGGCGACAACGGAATCCGTCCCGCTTCGACATGCGCGCCCAACCCCGACGTCTCGCAGATGTGGCCAAGGTCGGCAATCAAACCGTCGGATACGTCGATAGCCGCATGAGCCAGGCCGACCAACTGCATCCCTAGCGCGAAGCGGGGCCTCGGCAGGCGATAGCGCTCGGCCAGGGCGGCGCGCGACGACTCCGCCAAGCCGTCCAGTTCGCCGCGAAGTACAGCAAGTCCCAAGGCGCCATCCCCGATCGTACCGGTGACGTAGACGGCATCGCCGACCCGCGCGTCGCGCCGCTTCAGGGCGCAACCCCTCGCAACACTGCCGATGGCCGTCACCGTCAGCGTCGTCGGGCCCGGCATCGCCACCGTGTCGCCGCCGATGAGGTCGATTCCGAACAACGCCTGATCGGCCTGCAGGCCGGCAGCAAAACCGGCGATCCAGGCCGTGTCGACGTTCGGTCCGAACGCCGTGTTCAAGGTATAAAACAACGGTTTGGCACCCATGGCACCCAGGTCGGACAGGTTGACCCGCAACAGCTTGCGCCCGACCTGATCGGGCGGATCGTCGGGCAGGAAGTGCACGCCGGCAACCATGGTGTCGGTGGTGACGACCAATTGGCGACCGGGCTCCGGGTCGATCAAGGCGCCGTCGTCGGTCAGGCCCAGGGCACCGGGCGCCGCCGCCGCCAACGGGGCGAAATAGCGGGCGATCAGCCCGAATTCATCGAGCGGCGCTTCGCTCACGTTTCGGTCCCCGGCGCCTCGAATTCCTTCTCGCGCAGCACATGCGCCAGGCGGTCGAGCACGCCGTTGACCAGGGCGGGTTCGCTGCCGGCGTAGAAGGCTTTCGCAACGTTGACGTATTCGGAAATGATGACGCGCGCCGGGATATCGCTGAAGGCAAGAAGCTCATACGCGCCGCTGCGCATGATGGCGCGCAACAGAACTTCCAGGCGCTGCAATGTCCAACCCCTGTTCAGCGAACCGTCGATCATGCGGTCGACGTCGTCGCGCCGTTGCACGACCCCGCGCACGATGGCGCCGAGGAAGACCGGATCGGCCGGCCCCGGAAGGACAGTGTCGACATCCGCCTTGCCGGAGCCCTCTTCTGCCGCCTGCACCGCCGGAGCGGCAGCGCCCCAGCGATCCTTCAGATGATCGGCCAGGACGGCGTCGGCCGAAGCGCCGGCCATTTCCATTTCGTAAAGCGTTTGTGCCGCCGCCATGCGGGCAGCACTGCGCCGCCCCGTCGATGTCGCCCAACCATCGGCTACGGCAGCAGTCATCGGAGCAGTCCGTCCAATGCATGGTCCAAGGCCATCATTGCCAGACAGGCTCGCGCGGCCTCGGCGCCCTTGTTCTTTTTCTCGACGGCGGCCCGCTCCATGGCGAGCTCGTAGTTCGGGCAGGTCAGGATGCCGAATCCCAGAGCGACACCGTCCTGCACGGCGATGTCCATCAGGGCACGGCTGGCTTCGCGGCAGATGTGATCGTAATGGTCGGTCTGGCCGCGGATGACGCAGCCGAGCGCCAGGTAGCCGTCGAAATGGAACTGGGTGGCCTTGCCGCGCTGAATCGCTCGCTTGATCGCCGCCGGCACCTCGAAGACCCCCGGCACGGCCAGGCGCTCGTGGACCACGCCCTCGCCGTCGAGCAAGGCAGTAGCGCCTTGCACCAGGTTGTCGGCAATAACCTCGTAGAAACGAGCTTCAACGATCAAAATGCGGCGGGCCATGTCAGGTCTCGTCCTTGGAAATGGCGCGCTGCTCGACAATGGACAGGCCGTAGCCCTCCAGGCCGACGATGGTGCGCTGGGTGTTGGACAGTAGGACCATGTCGCGCACGCCGAGGTCGAGCAGAATCTGTGCGCCGATGCCGTAGTCGCGCAATTGGCCGACCGGCGGCTCCCCCACTCCCATGCGCTCGCGCAGGCGGTCTGACAGCATGGTCGGCAGCGGCTCGCGCAACAGCACGACGACGCCGCGCCCGTATTCGGAAATCATTTGCATGGCGCGTTGCAGGTTCCGGGCCCGCCCCGAAGCATTATCGCCCAGCACGTCCTCGACGACGTTCATCGCATGCATGCGTACCGGCAACGGCCCGTCGCCCTGGATGTCGCCCTTGATCAGGGCGATATGCTCGGCATAGGCAACCCGGTTCTTATAGACGACCACACGAAAGCGGCCGCCGTGGATGCTGTCGATGGCGGTTTCCAGCACCGGCTCGACAATGCGGTCGTGACGCAGGCGATAGGCGATCAGATCGGCGATGGTCGCCACCTTCAAGCCATGGAACTGGGCGAACTTCACCAGGTCCGGCAGGCGCGCCATGGTGCCGTCCTCGTTCATCACCTCGCAGATGACGCCCGAGGGATTGAGTCCGGCCAGCCGGGCAACGTCGACCGATGCCTCCGTATGGCCGGCGCGCACCAACACGCCACCGTCACGTGCTTCCAACGGAAAGATATGGCCGGGCGAGGAGATATCGTTCTTGCCTCGCCCGCCGTCGATGGCGACCTGGACGGTACGCGCCCGGTCGGCCGCCGAAATGCCGGTGGTGATGCCGTCCTTGGCCTCGATCGACACGGTGAAGGCGGTCTGCAGCCGGCTGATATTGCGCCGGGGCATCAGCGGCAGCTCCAGGTCCTTCACCCGCTTCGATGTCATTGCCAGGCAGATCAACCCGCGGCCGTGCTTGGCCATGAAATTGATGGTTTCCGGCGTCGCCATCTGGGCGGGGATGACCAGGTCGCCCTCGTTTTCCCGCTCCTCGTCGTCGACCAGGATGAACATGCGCCCATTTCGCGCATCGGCGATGATCTCTTCGATCGGCGACAGATAGTCTTTGACGTTCACGGCAGTCCCTCGGCCAGTACCGCTATCTCGGCTCGCGAGTCACATCGCGACTCGCAGGCCGAAAATGCGAGTACAAGAATCTTATATTTATCCTCGAAACCGGAGCTGCCTGCGCTTGGCTTACGTAGCTCCGGTTTCAAGCAGGCGCGCAACGTAGCGCGCCAGCATATCGATTTCCAGGTTGACCCGATCCCCGCCCTTCAGCCCACCCAGCGTCGTCACCCGGCGGGTATGCGGGATCAAGTTGACGCCGAAGCGGTTGCCCTCCACTTCGTTGACGGTCAGCGAGACCCCTTCGACGGTCACCGAACCCTTGGGTGCGATGAATCGCCGCAGGCTGTCGGTGACCTCGAAGGTCAGGCGCAGCGAGTCCCCTTCTTGCCGTTGTGCAATTAATTGCGCAAGCCCGTCGACATGGCCGGAAACGATGTGCCCGCCCAATTCGTCGCCAGCGCGTAGGGCTCGTTCCAAATTAATTTGGGTACCCGCCTTCCAACTGCTTAGCGTCGTCCGGGCCAGGGTCTCCGCCGATGCGTCCACGGCGAACCAACCGGCGCCCTTGGCGACGACCGTCAGGCAGCAACCGGCGCAGCAAACGGAAGCCCCGATGGCCAACCCTGCCGTATCATAAGCCGTTTCGATCTCGATCCGCGTGTCGCCGTCGCGGCGCACGGAACGAACCAGGCCCTGGTCGCTAACGATCCCGGTGAACATGGCTTCGATTAGGCCGTCGGTAGGTAAGTTTCAAGGACATCCGCACCCAGCCGCCGCCAGTCCGCCAAAATGAACTGGGGTATATCCGCCATCCGCGCGATGCCGAAGGCTGCCGCCGCCGATGTACCATCGCCGCCGATGACGCTGGCGGCGCGAAACCAAGCGATGGCATCGACCAGCCGGGCTCGCAATAGGCCAGCCGCGAGCTGGGCGCCGCCTTCGACCAGGACGCGGGTAAGCCCCCGAGCTCCCAGCAGATGCGCCGCTTCGGCCAGATCGAGGCCATCGCTGCGCCGGGATACCCGCAAAACAACCACACCTTTGTTTTCTAAGGCGGCGACCTTATCCCCATCGGCGTCCGCGGCCGTGAGGACCCAGGTCGGATGATCGTGTGCCGTGGCGACAAGCGGCGAGTCCAGCGGCAGGCGCAGGCGGCCGTCGCCAACGATGCGTACCGGCTTGCGGCCTTCCAGCCCCGGCAGTCGGCAGGTCAGCAACGGTCGGTCGGTCATGGCCGTACCGCTGCCGATCAGGATGGCATCGTGGCTGGCGCGCAGGCGGTGGGCATGAGCACGCGCCGGCGCCCCGGTAATCCAACGGCTCTCGCCGGCCGCCGTGGCGATCCGCCCATCCAACGTCGTTGCCGTTTTCCAGGTGAACAGCGGTCGGCCGGCTTCGATGCGCTTTAGAAATCCGGCATTGATCGTACGCGCCTCCGCCTCGCCCGGGCCAACGTCGACGGCGAGGCCGGCGGCGCGCAGGCGGGCGATACCGGCGCCGGACACACGCGGGTCGGGATCGGTCAGAGCGACAACGACGCGCCCGATGCCCGCCTCGATCAACGCCAGGGAACACGGCGGCGTGACGCCGTGATGGTCGCAGGGCTCCAGCGTGACATAAGCGGTGGCACCCGCCGCCCGGGAACCGGCTTGGCGCAACGCCTCGGTTTCCGCATGCGGCCGCCCGCCTGGCCGGGTATGGGCCCGGCCAACGACGACGCCGTCCTGGACGATGACGCAGCCGACGGCCGGGTTCGGCCAGGTCGTGCCGAGCGCCCGCCGGGCTAGGCCCAGCGCGGCCGTCATGTGCGAATGGTCGATGGTGTCAGTCGTCCTGGCCACCGAGCTTGCCTACGAACTCCTCGAAGTCGCGGGCCTCCCGGAAATTTCGGTAGACCGAGGCAAAGCGGACATAGGCCACCGGGTCGAGATCGGCCAGGTTGTCCATCACCATCTGACCGATCACCCGCGTCGGAATTTCTTGCTCTCCTAACGTCTCAAGTCGACGCTGTATACTATTGACAATTCTTTCTATTCTTTCCTCATCTACCGGCCGCTTGCGGAGCGCGATCAGGAACGAGCGCATCAGCTTCTCCCGGTCGAAGGGGACCTTTACGCCGTCTTTCTTGATCACCATCAGTTCGCGCAATTGGACCCGTTCGAACGTGGTGAAACGGGCGCCGCAGGCCGGGCACGAACGTCGCCGCCGGATCGCCGCGGAATCCTCGGTCGGACGGGAATCCTTAACCTGGGTATCCTCATGACCGCAAAAAGGACAGCGCATGTCGTCTTACTCCCCCTGCCCCGGACAGCCGCCGGAGCTCATCCCTTGCAACGGCGAACTACATACCCGCATAGATCGGAAAACGGCCGCACAGCTCCGCGACACGGGATTTAGCTACCTTTTCCGCCTTTTCGTTGTTGTCGCCATGGGCAGCCAAACCATCGAGTACGTCGGCAATCAGTTCGCCCACCAGCCGGAACTCCGCCGCGCCGAAGCCGCGTGTCGTCGTCGCCGGAGATCCCAGGCGGACGCCCGACGTCACGGTCGGCTTTTCGGGGTCGAAGGGTATGGCGTTCTTGTTGCAGGTGATGCTCGCTCGGTCGAGGCTTTCCGTCGCCGCCTTGCCGGTCAGGCGCTTGCTGCGCAGGTCGACCAGCATCAGGTGCGTATCGGTGCCACCCGAAACGATATCGAAGCCGCGTTCCTGAAGGGCCGAAGCCAGCGTCTTGGCGTTTTCCGCCACGGCGGCCGCATAGCTGCGGAACTCGGGCCGCAATGCCTCGCCGAAAGCCACTGCCTTGGCGGCGATGACGTGCATCAAGGGGCCGCCCTGCAGTCCGGGAAAAACGGCCGAATTGAGCTTCTTGCCGATCTCCGGATCGTTGGCCAGGATCAGGCCGCCGCGGGGGCCGCGCAGGGTCTTGTGGGTGGT
>CANITX010000144.1 GCA_947470575.1 Rhodospirillales bacterium | reverse complement strand
TGAGGGACGGGAACACTTTCAAGGATGTAATTGGACCAGGGGATTCCTCACATGACAAAATCTTGGCAAAGCCAGGCCATCGGCCTCGCAGCGGGCGCCTGCCTGTTGACGGCTGTTTCTGCTGCCCAGGCAGCACCCACGCCCAGCGGTCTTATCGATCTGGGCGGACTGACCATCACCAACGGTCAATCGCAAGACGTCGACTTCGACGGCGACGGCCTCTTGGACTTCAATTTCCGCGTCAGCGAAGGCGTCATCTCCTTCCGCGGATACGGCGTATTCGGCGTCTTCTCGAACGGGGAACAATCGGGCTTCGGTTTCGGCCATAACACCATTGCGACGAACGGTAGCGGCGGCGCCCTTGGCGTCGGTCCTGGCCATACGGTCATTGGACACGAGACCGTCAACTTCGGCGAGGGCGCGAACGCTCTGTACGATTCGTTCGAGGTCATCGCCGACGGTGAAGAAAGCGGCGATACTCTCGCCGGTGAAATCGAAGGTGTCATCGACCCGGCCAACGGCCAGGAGGGCGATGTCCTTGTCGGCCAGTTCTACCAGCTGGACGGAGAGCAAGTGCTTAATCCGATGTTCTTCCTCGACATCGACATTGGCACGGATCAGAACGGCCCGACGCTGACCCTGAACACCGGCGCCTTCGAGCAAGGCGACACTATCCACATCGCGGCCTTGCCCGAACCGGGCGCGGCGGCGTTGCTGTTGGGCGGTTTGATCGGCCTCGGCGCCTATCGCCGTCGTCGGCAGGCCTGATCGGTCATCCCGATCGGTCGATCCCTTCGGTCCGCACCGGCCTATTGCTTGCGGTGAGGTTCCGAACAGAAGTGTGAGTTGCGCGACGGCGGAGGCTGCATAAGCCTCCGCCGTTGTCGTTTGCGCGGCGACGTCCCATGGGCCTCGGGGCAGCGGTAGTTGGACCCTTATCGAGCTTCCTGGGGCGGCCCCCCCCCTCCCTGTCCCTCCCCCTCAAGGGGGGAGGGAACGCGGTTGCCGCCTCTCGTCGCTATGCCTTCGATCTGCGGAGATGCCGCATCGTCCCCTCCCCCCGCGCCGGCTTTGCCGGCCATCGATTGAATGGCAGCGTAGCTGCCGGGGGAGGGACAGGGAGAGGGGTAGGCAAATGCGATTGCCCCGCGGACGGCCCAGCGTCGGATTGCCCGGCGATGCGGCGATGCTATGCTCCCCCCGATTTGTCGGACCTGGGGGACTCCATCCATGCTGTTCGCGCCGCCGCCCGATATCGCGACCGAGGTTTTCGCCCGGGTCCCCGACAGCTTGCGCATCCACGGCCGGCGTACCCGCTGGATCGAGGTCAACCGCCAGGGCGAGGCATGCAGCGTCTTTCTCGAAGGCCCGGCCTTCGACCGGGCCGGCCGGCTGTATCTGACCGACCTGGCCCACGGCCGCATCTACCGGGTGACGCCCGACGGAGTCTTTTCCGTGGTTTCCGAATACGGCGGCGAGCCCAACGGCCTGGTCATTCACAAGGACGGCCGCATCTTCGTCGCCGATCATGTCCACGGCATCCTCATCCTCGATCCCGACACGGGCGGCATTACCCCCTATCTGGAGAATGCCGACGTCGAGAACTTCAAGGGCCCGAACGACCTGTTCTTCGATTCGCGAGGCGATCTGTGGTTTACCGACCAGGGCCAGACCGGGCTGCACGATCCGACCGGCCGGCTCTATCGCTACGACGGGCGGCGTCTGGATGCGGTGGTTTCGACCATCCCCAGCCCCAACGGCCTCGCCATGGCGCCGGGGGATCGCCTCATGTACGTCTGCGTCACCCGCGCCAACGCTCTGTGGCGGGTGCCGCTGACCGCCGAAGGCCGACCTTATAAGGTCGGCAACTTCATCCAGCTATCCGGCGGCCTCGGCGGGCCGGACGGCATGGCCGTCGGCGCCGACGGCAGCGTCTTCATCTGCCACGTCGGTATGGGCGCCGTCTGGGGCTTCACCCGGTTGGGCGAACCGCTGTGCCGCATCCGTTCCTGCGCCGGCCTGGGCACCACCAATTGCGCCTTCGGCGGCCCCGACGGCCGCACGCTTTATATAACGGAGTCGCAAACCGGCTCCGTGCTGCGGGCCACGGTGCCGGTGGCCGGGCACCGGCTTTTTTCCCAGGCCGATTGAGCGGCCGGGAGCGGCCGCCTTGCGCATCGGCATCGACCTCGGCGGCACCAAGATCGAGGGCATCGCCCTCGACGAAGGCGGTCGCGAACGTGCACGCCGCCGCCGGCCGACGCCGCAGGGCGACTATGCGGCGACGGTGGCCGCGGTGGCGGAACTGGCCACCGAATTGGCCGGTGGGCAGGCGGCGTTGCCGGATCATGTCGGGGTCGGCATTCCGGGCATCGTCTCGCGCCGCACGGGCCTGGTGAAGAACGCCAATTCCACCTGTTTGATCGGCCGGCCACTGGATCGCGACCTGGCCGCCGCCCTAGGCCGCCCCGTCCGCCTGGAAAACGACGCCAACTGTTTCGCCGTTTCCGAGGCCGCCGACGGCGCCGGGGCCGGCGCAAAGGTGGTATTCGGCGCCATTCTGGGCACCGGGGTCGGCGCCGGTCTGGTTATCGAAGGCCGGCTGTTGGCGGGACGCAACGCCATCGCCGGGGAATGGGGCCACAATTCGATGCCCTGGCCCGAAGACGACGAACGTCCGGGGCCGGCGTGTTACTGCGGCCTTCGGGGCTGCATCGAAACCTTCCTGTCGGGGCCGGGACTGGCGGCCGATCATGCCTGCCGGGGTGGAACCGCCCGGCTGGCGGCCAAGGAAATCGTCGATCTGGCGGCCACCGGCGACACTCTTGCCATGGCGACGCTTGATCGTTATGAACATCGCTTGGCGCGTGCCTTGGCCCATGCGGTCAATATTCTCGATCCCGACGTTATCGTGCTGGGCGGGGGATTGTCGAATATCGACCGTTTGTACACAGCCATACCGCGTCTATGGTCAGCCTGGATTTTCTCCGATACGGTCGATACCCGGCTGGTCCGTAACGTCCACGGGGACTCCTCGGGCGTACGGGGCGCCGCCTGGCTCTAAAACGTTGCCCATCCGGTGGCACGGAACCTTGCACCATGGCACAGGGAACCCTATGGTGCGGGCCGTCTCTTGGAGTTTTTGGGGCGTGGCCAAGCGGTAAGGCAACGGGTTTTGATCCCGTGATCCCAGGTTCGAATCCTGGCGCCCCAGCCAAGGGTATCTCGTTGGAATAGAAGTATTATGTCATTGGGGAGTACTGGCTAGCGTGTGAACCGGCGAATGGCCTTGGAATTTCGACAATCGATGCCGCGCGGCAGGTCCTGCCGCCGTCTTCCAGGCGCAATCTTCCGTCGGTCGGCGAGAGCCGTGAACGACCTGCGATCTAAGGAACGAATGGGTGAGCGCGCTACCGCATAGGCAAGGTCTATACGACCCTCGGAATGAGCACGACTCCTGCGGTGTCGGTTTCGTGGCCGACATGAAGGGACGCGCCAGCCATGCCGTGATCGGTCAAGGTTTGCAGATTTTGATGAATCTGGAGCATCGGGGCGCCGTCGGGGCGGATCCGTTGGCCAGCGACGGGGCGGGTGTGCTCATTCAGACCCCCGACCGCTTCCTGCGCGCGGTTTGCGCCGAGTTGGGGATCGTCTTGCCGCCGCGCGGCGATTATGCGGTGGGCATGGTCTTTCTGCCCAAAAATGCGGACGCGCGACGCACCTACGAGAGCTTGGTCGAAAAGTTCGTCGTCGCCGAAGGCCAGATCGTACTGGGTTGGCGGACGGTTCCCGTCGACCCCACGGGCCTCGGCGAAACCGTCAAGCCGACCGAGCCCTTTATCCGCCAGATCTTCATCGGGCGTGCCGGCGGCATCGAGGCCGGGGATGCCTTCGAGCGCAAGCTGTTCGTCATCCGCAAGCAGATCGCGGGAGCGTCCAGCAAGGCGGGCGGGCCGGGCATCGACGATTTTTACATCCCGTCGATGTCGTCGCGGACCGTGGTTTACAAAGGCATGCTGCTCGCCGCGCAGGTCGGTTCGTACTATCGCGACCTGGCCGACGAACGCATGGAAAGCGCCCTGGCCCTGGTCCATCAGCGCTTTTCCACGAATACCTTCCCGTCGTGGCGGCTGGCCCATCCCTTCCGTCTGGTCTGCCACAACGGCGAGATCAACACGCTGCGCGGCAACCTCAACTGGATGGCGGCGCGACGCCATTCCATGCGCTCGAAGGTGCTGGGCGCCGACCTCGATAAACTGTGGCCGCTGATTCCGGACGGTCAGTCCGACACCGCCTGCTTCGATAACGCGCTGGAACTGCTGGTCGCCGCCGGCTATCCGCTGGCGCACGCCATGATGATGCTGATTCCCGAAGCCTGGGCCGGGCGTCATCTGATGAACGAACAGCGGCGCGCCTTTTACGAATATCACGCCGCCCTGATGGAGCCATGGGACGGTCCGGCGGCGGTGGCCTTCACCGATGGCCGCCAGATCGGCGCCACGCTCGATCGTAACGGTCTGCGTCCGGCGCGCTGGTTCCTCACCGACGATCACCTGCTGGTGATGGCCTCGGAAGTCGGCGTGCTCGATATCCCCCCCAGCAAGATCGTCAAGCAATGGCGTCTGCAGCCGGGCCGCATGCTCCTTGTCGACCTCGAGGAAGGCCGCATCATCGAGGACAGCGAGTTGAAGAATAAGCTGGCCGCCGCGCATCCCTATAAGCGGTGGCTGGAGGAAACGCAGATCCGGCTCGAACAGCTGCCGAATCCCAAACCGAAGGGCGGCAACGGCCAGCATCCGACGGTGGTGGCGGACGATCCGGCGTCGTTGCTCGATCGCCAGCAGGTGTTCGGCTATACGCAGGAAGACCTTCGTTTCTTCCTGGTGCCGATGGCCGTCGGTGCGGACGATCCGGTCGGCTCGATGGGTACCGATACGCCGATCTCCGTTCTGTCGCGCCGCCCGAAGCTGCTCTACAGCTATTTCAAGCAGAACTTCGCCCAGGTCACCAATCCGCCGATCGATCCGATCCGCGAGGAGTTGGTGATGTCGCTGGTTTCGATGATCGGGCCGCGGCCGAACCTGCTCGAACTCGAACATGGCGGCAAGCACCTGCGTCTCGAGGTACGCCAGCCGGTGTTGACCAATGCCGACATCGACAAGATCAAGCATGCCGGGGACATTGCCGGCGGCCATTTCGCCACCCGCACGCTCGATGCCACATGGCCGGCCGATCAGGGCGCGGACGGGATCGGGCCGGCGCTCGACCGCCTCTGCGCCGATGCCAATGAGGCGGTGCGTACGGGCTACAACATCCTGATTCTATCGGACCGCGCCGCCGGGCGGGACCGCATTCCGGTGCCGGCGCTGCTCGCCACCTCCGCCGTGCATCACCACTTGATCCGCGAAGGGGTCAGGACCGAGACGGGCATCGTCGTCGAGACCGGCGAGGCACGCGAAATCCACCACTTTGCCCTGTTGGCCGGTTACGGTGCCGAAGCGATCAACCCCTATCTCGCCTTTGAATCCCTGCGCGCGTTGTTGCCCGAGATGGGGCAGCCGATCAGCGAGGAAGAAGCGATCGAGCATTACATCAAGGCGGTGGACAAAGGGCTCTTGAAGGTGATGTCCAAGATGGGCATCTCCACCTATCAGTCTTACTGCGGCGCGCAGATTTTCGACGCCGTCGGCCTGTCCAGCGGCTTCGTCGAAAAGTACTTCACGCGCACGGCGACCGTGGTCGAAGGCATCGGTCTGGCAGAGGTCGCCCAAGAGGCGGTGCTCAGGCACAAAATGGCCTATGGCGATGCGCCGATCTATCGCAACATGCTCGACGTCGGCGGCGAATACGCCTATCGGCTGCGTGGCGAGGAGCATAGCTGGAGCCCCGAGACCATCGCCAAGCTGCAGCACGCCGTGCGCGGCGGCGGCATCGCGGACTATCGCGCCTTCGCCGAGCAGCTCAACGATCAGAGCAAGCGCAATCTGACCCTGCGCGGCCTGTTCGAGTTGAAGTTCGCGGACAAGTCGGTGCCGCTCGACGAGGTCGAACCGGCGAAGGAGATCGTCAAGCGGTTCGCTACCGGTGCCATGTCCTACGGTTCGATCAGCCTCGAGGCGCACAGCACCATGGCCATCGCCATGAACCGCATCGGCGGCCGTTCGAACACCGGCGAGGGCGGCGAGGAGCCGGCCCGTTACGAGCTGCTGCCCGGTGGCGATTCGGCGCGTTCGCGTATTGCCCAGGTGGCTTCCGGCCGGTTCGGTGTGACCGCGCAATATCTGGCCATGGCCGACGATCTGCAGATCAAGATGGCGCAGGGCGCCAAGCCGGGCGAGGGCGGCCAGTTGCCGGGCTATAAGGTGGACGAGGCTATCGCCCGGGTCCGCCATTCGACCCCGGGCGTCGGCTTAATCTCGCCGCCGCCGCATCACGATATCTATTCGATCGAGGACCTGGCACAGCTGATCCACGATCTGAAGAACGTCAATCCCAGGGCGCGGATCAGCGTCAAGCTGGTCTCCGAAGTCGGCGTCGGCACCGTGGCGGCCGGCGTATCGAAGGCCAAGGCGGATCATGTCACGATCTCGGGCTTCGAAGGCGGGACAGGCGCCAGCCCGTTGACCTCGCTGACCCATGCCGGAAGTCCGTGGGAAATCGGCTTGGCCGAGACCCATCAGACATTGGTCATGAACAACCTGCGCGGCCGCATCGCGGTTCAGGTGGACGGCGGCGTGCGTACCGGCCGCGACGTGATGATCGGCGCTTTGCTGGGCGCCGACGAGTTCGGCTTCGCCACGGCGCCGTTGGTGGCGCAAGGCTGCATCATGCTGCGCAAATGCACCCTCGACACCTGCCCGGTCGGCATCGCCACGCAGGACCCGGAGTTGCGCGCCAAATTCGCCGGCAAGCCCGAGCACGTCATCAACTACTTCTTCTTCGTCGCCGAGGAAGTGCGCGAGTGGATGGCGAAAATGGGCTTCCGCACGTTCAACGAGATGATCGGCCGGCGCGACCTGTTGGACGTGCGCAAGGCCGGCGATCATTGGAAGGCGCACGGACTCGATCTGTCCCGCCTGCTGTACATGCCGCCGTCGGTCCCGGGCGTTGCCACGCACCATTGCCAGACGCAGGATCACGGCCTGGATCAGGCCTTGGATCGCGGCATGATCGAACGCGCCCGGCCGGCACTCGAGAGCAAGAAGCCGGTCCGCCTGGAAATACAGGTGAGGAACGGCAATCGCACCGTCGGTGCCATGCTGTCGGGCGAGGTGGCCAAGCGTTATGGCCATGCCGGTTTGCCCGAAGACACCATTTCCATCGCCGCCCGTGGCGTCGGCGGGCAAAGCTTCGGGGCCTGGCTGGCGCATGGCGTCAGCATCGAGCTTCAGGGTATCGCCAATGACTACGTCGGCAAGGGTTTGTCCGGCGGTCGCATCGTCATCTATCCCCCGGCGGACAGTCCCATGCGCGCGGCCGAAAATATCATCGTCGGCAACACGGTGCTCTACGGGGCGATTTCCGGCGAGTGCTATTTCAACGGCGTGGCGGGCGAGCGGTTTGCCGTGCGCAACTCGGGCGCCGTCGCCGTCGTCGAAGGCGTGGGCGATCACGGCTGCGAATATATGACGGGCGGTGTCGTCGTCGTCCTCGGAGCGACGGGCGTGAATTTCGCTGCCGGCATGAGTGGCGGCATTGCTTATGTCCTCGATGAGGACGGGCGGTTCGAGAGCCGGTGCAACCGCGCACAGGTGGAACTGGGGCCGCTGACGGTCGACGCGACGTCGGTATCGGCTCCGACCCTGAGCGATGCTGAGTTCGCCAGCATGACGCATTTCGACGAGCGTCGGTTGAAGATGCTGGTCGAGCGGCATGTGCATTACACCAACAGCGTGCGGGGGCGGATGGTCCTGGATAACTGGTCGTCGTACCTGCCGAAGTTCGTCAAAGTGATGCCGGTCGATTTCCAGCGGGCTTTGCAAGAGCTGCAGACGAAGCAGCCGACCGAGGCCGGCG
This sequence comes from Rhodospirillales bacterium, assembly GCA_947470575.1. Lineage (GTDB taxonomy): Bacteria > Pseudomonadota > Alphaproteobacteria > Rhodospirillales > CAMCUA01 > CAMCUA01. The sequence goes on along the minus strand of CANITX010000144.1, from coordinate 817 downwards.
AAATCGCGGATCTGGCTCATGGGTAAGCCGACGGGGTTCATCGAGTATCCGCAGCACGACCGGGATTACCAGCCGGTCAAGGCGCGCGTCCGCTCGTGGAAGGAATTTCTCGTACCGTTGCCTGAACCCGAATTGCGGATTCAAGCAGCACGCTGCATGGACTGCGGCATCCCCTTCTGTCACCAGGGTTGTCCGGTCAATAACCAGATCCCGGACTGGAACGATTTGGTCTATCGCGGTCTCTGGCGCGAGGCGCTGATCAACCTGCATTCGACCAACAACTTCCCCGAATTTACCGGTCGTATTTGCCCGGCGCCCTGCGAGGCCGCCTGCGTTCTCAACATCAACAACGACTCGGTCACCATCAAGACCATCGAGTGTCAGATCATCGACCGCGGCTTCGCCGAGGGTTGGGTGGTGTCGCAGCCGGCGGCACGGAAAACCGGCAAGCGGGTTGCCGTCGTCGGGTCCGGTCCCGCCGGCTTGGCGTGTTCGCAACAACTGGCCCGCGCCGGCCATGCCGTGACCTTGTTCGAGAAGTCTGATCGCATCGGCGGATTGATGCGCTATGGCATTCCGGACTTCAAGTTCGAGAAATGGCAGATCGACCGGCGCATGGAGCAGATGGCCGCGGAGGGCGTGGAATTCCGCACCGGCGTTCACATCGGCGTCGATATGCCGGCCCGCCGCCTGGTCGACGACTTCGATGCGGTGGTGTTTGCCGGCGGCGCCGAAGCGCCACGCGACCTGCCGGTGCCGGGGCGCGATTTGGCCGGCGTTCATTTCGCCATGGATTATCTCACGCAGCAGAACAAGC
>CANITX010000143.1 GCA_947470575.1 Rhodospirillales bacterium | reverse complement strand
GTGGCGGGCATTGCCTCGTCCGCCGGCACCCGGGCGGGTTCGGCGACGCCAACCAGTGTACCGTCGCGCGGCGCCGGCGGGATGGTCGCCAGCGCCTTTCCCCGGGGCGTTGAGCCCAAGGACGACTTCGAAGCCGGTGAACTGGTGGTGCTTGACCCACCGCAGAATTTTGCCGCGGCCGTTCGCGCTCGGGGTTACAACGTCGTCGAAGTAGTCTCTCTCAACGCTCTCTCGTTGTCGCTTTATCGGCTGCGCGTTCCGCCAGGGGTTACGGTCGATGCCTCGCGCCGGGACTTGGCCGCTGCCTTTCCTGGCCTGACCATCGATGCCAATCACCGCTACGATGCACAGCAGGCGCCGGCGCCTACGCCGGGAAACTTTAAGGACAATCTGCCCCGTGCCGCGATCGGTTGGGGTCCCGCAAAGCCCACATGCGGCCAGGGTGTCGTGCTCGGTATGATCGATGCCGGCGTCGATCTGAAGCATGCGGCTTTGGTCGGCCAAAGCATCGAGTTCAAGTCCTTTCACAAAGAAGATCGTCAACCCGGTCCGAACGATCATGGGACGGCGGTTGCCGGAATCATGGTCGGCAAGTCGGAATGGGGCGGGCTGCTGCCCGGTGCCGCATTGAAGGCAGCGAACATGTTCGAGCGGGATGAAACGGGGAATGTCGTCGGCAATGCCGTTGCTCTGCTCAAGGCCGTGAATTGGATGGCCGAGGCGCGGGTCCATGTCGTCAATATGAGCGTCGCCGGGGCCGACAATAAGGCGGTGCGCGTCGCTGTCGATAAGGCCAGGCGGGCGCGCCTGGTGATCGTCGCTGCGGCCGGCAATTGGGGGCGCGAGGACTTGCCCGCCTATCCCGCCGCCTATGACGACGTGGTTGCCGTTACCGCCATTACCCAGGACAAAACCATTTACCAACAGGCCAGTCGCGGCGCTTATGTCGACTTTGCCGCACCTGGCGTCAACATTTACACAGCGGTGCCGAACGGCGGCAAGTTGCAGAGCGGTACGTCCTTCGCGGCTCCCTACATCAGCGTGCTGATGGCCATCGCTATTTACGGCGGCGGCAAAAGCGATCCGGAGGTTCTGACCAGTACCCTGCAAAAGGGCATTATCGATCTTGGCGCGCCGGGCAAGGACAGCACATTTGGCTGGGGTCTAATCAGCCAGCAGACCGGTTGCTGAAGCCCGCTGCGGCGTTCGCCTTGGTGGCCAGCAGGCGGGCCAACATGCAGAACTCTTCGACGCTCAGGGTCTCGGCGCGACGTTCCGGGTCGATACCGATTGCCGCAGGGTCCAAATCCAATTTTTTAAGGCTGGAGCGCAGCATCTTGCGTCGCTGGCCGAATGCAGCGGCGGTCACGGTTTCCAAAAGATGCCGGTCGGCCTCGGCGCGTGGATGCGGTAAAGGGGTCATGACGACGACGGTCGATGTTACCTTTGGCGGCGGCACGAAAGCGCGGGGACTCAGGCTGAACGCCTGGCGGACGTCGCACAGCCACTGCGCCATCACCGATAGCCGGCCGTAAATCTTGCCGCCGGGGGTTGCGCTCAAGCGATCGGCCACTTCCTTCTGCACCATCAGGGTGAATCCATCGTAGCGGTCGGCCCGGCGCAGCCAGCCGAGGATGAGGGGCACCGAAATGTTGTAAGGCAGGTTGGCGACGATGCGCCTCGGCTCTCCAACGAGGTCCGCCGGATCCAGTTCCAAGGCATCGCCCTCGATGATGTCGAGACGCCCCGGGAATAGGGCACCAAGTTCGTTCAACGCCTCGATGCATCTCCGGTCGCGTTCCACGGCGACAATCCGCCTAGCTCCGGAACGTAAGAGCGAACGGGTCAGGCCACCCGGACCGGGGCCGATCTCGACGACGTTGATGCCATCCAGCAGACCGGCGGCCTGGGCAATGCGGTCGGTAACATTGCTGTCCAGAAGGAAATGCTGTCCCAGCCGCTTATCGGCGCTCAAGCCATGCTTGGAAATGATCTCGCGCAGAGGGGGAAGGTGCGGATTGTCCCCGCTGTTCAAGGCTGTGCCGCCGCTATTGCCCGCGCGCGGGCCATGTCGGTAGCCATGCGCAGAGCTGCCAACAGGCTATGCTCGCGGGCGATGCCTTGGCCGGCGATATCGAAGGCCGTGCCGTGATCGGGCGAGGTGCGGACAAACGGCAGGCCCAAGGTGATATTGACCGCGCCATCGAAATCGAGCGTCTTGATGGGGATCAAGGCTTGGTCGTGATACATGCAGACGGCTACATCGTAGCCGGCCCTTTGCCGTTCGCTGAACATGGCATCGGCAGGATGGGGGCCTGTGGCATCGATGCCCTCCCGACGAAGCACGGCGATGGCGGGTTCGATGATGGCTGCTTCCTCGCCGCCCATATCACCGTCTTCGCCGGCATGCGGATTGAGACCGCTGACGGCGATGCGAGGGTGGGCAATACCGAAGTCCCGCTTTAGGGCGCTTGCGGCAACTCGGCAGCAATGTGCGATCCGTTCGCTGCTCAGCGCACCGATGGCGTCGGCCAGCGGTAAGTGAACCGTTACCGGAATGACGCGAAGCGCCGGGCATGCCAGCATCATGACCGATGTCGCGCCGGCGCCAGCGAGGTGAGCCAGAAACTCCGTATGGCCCGGAAACTCGAATCCGGTCTGGTAAAGGCTGTGTTTATGGATGGGATTGGTGACGACGCCGGCCGCTCGTCCCGTTTGAGTCAGGGCGACAGCGCGTTCGATGGAGCGGCGTACGCAAGCGCCGTTCGCCGTCGCCGGGTGCCCCGGTTCGACGATGACGGCCAATCGTTCCGCGATGACCGGCAGCGCCTTGGAAAAGACGGCCCTGGCGTCTTCAGGACTATCGACCTCCTGTACGGGAACGGCCAGCCCATAGCCGGTGGAAATGTGCCGAAGCCGATCGGGATCGTCGACGCAGAAAAAGGGATGGCCGCCCCGGCGCCACGCCTTTAGGACAATCTCGCCACCTATGCCGGCGGGTTCTCCCATGGTGACAGCCAACGGTGCGATGTCATCCGGCAAGGCTCCGGACGACGTCCTTACATTCATATGCGCACATCCACGAAAGCTGTTCGGCGCAAATCCCGAAGATAGCGTTGCGCGGCATCGTCCATTCGCTGCTGATACAGCATTTCACGAACGCGCTCCCGGTCTTCCGAGGTGAGATCGCCGCCGCTGCGTTTGCAGACCATGAGGACAAGAACGCCTGCGCCGGTGTGGATCGGTTCGCTGGCTTTGCCGTCGGGCAGCGCGGTCACGATGGGGCGCAAATCTGCGGCAAGCCGGCTCAGCGGGATATTGCCTGTATTGCCCGATGTTGCGGTAGGGCCGAGTTCTTTACTCAGTCGGTTCAAATCAGGGCAATCCTTCGCCGCAGGGCCGATAGCCGCCGCTTGGCGCATCCCGCGCTCGATTTCCGCCTCACTGGCGCCGTTGGACAAAGGCAGAAGGACCTGTTGCAGTTCGACACTTAGTTCGCCGCCGATACCGGAGGCTTTACGCCGCCCCATTACCTGCAGGATATGAAAGCCGGAAACCGAACGGATCGGCGTCGATGTTTGCCCCGGTTCGAGGCGGGCAACGGCGGTATCGAGCGCTTCGTCCAATTCGCCTTCACGTACCCAGCCAAGGTCGCCGGTCACGGCCGCCGTGACGCTCTGCGAAAAGGTCTGGGCCAGTGCGCCGAAGTTGGCCCCAGCCTTGATCTGGTCGGACAAGCGGTCGGCGATTTCGCGGATCTGCGCTTCGTCCATCGGGCCGTCGACGGGTAAAAAAATTTCCGCCACTCGGCTTTCGACCTTCCCTTCATTGGCCTTGGTACGGGCAAGGAATTGATCGACCGCCTGGGCATCGACCTCGACGCGGGTGCGGAGCCCTTTGTTGATCACACGAATCCAGGCGACATCCGATTGGATCTTATCCACCAAATCCTCTTTGCGGATGCCCTGTTGGGCAAGAATCTGGTCGAGTTGTTGCAGGTTAGCCTTGTTCTGGGCGGCAACTTGCTGCAAGGCTCGATCGATATCTTCTTTTGTTACTTGAATGCCAAGGCGCTTGGCCTCCTGCAGTTTTAATTTTTCGTCTATGAGTCCGCGCAGCACTTGTGGACCCATCCGCCGGCGCACTTCGATGCGATCTTCCATTTCCGCCGAGGCAATGACCAAAGATAAGCGCGCCTCAAGATCGTATATGGATATGACATCGCCGTTTACGATGGCGGCAATGCGCAGGGTGCTTTGCGTCCGGCCACTCACTGGGAACAGGACGGTGAAGACGAACGCCAGCGCCGCGAACGCGCCAGCGAAACTCGAAGAGGTCGTGCGGTTTAGCTTCATGGCGATAGGTCCCTACCGGGCGAGTTTAGAGTCGATCGTTGCCGGGTGGTCGTTGAACAACGTTAACGCACCGAGGTTTCCACCTCGCCCAACGTTTTGAAGACCAGACGCAGGACAATTGAGTCCGTTGGCTTTAGGTCCCGATCCTCGAAGAAGGTTCTGCCCAGGCTGGTCACGAATATCAAGCATTCGTCTTCATATGTGAGGTTGAGGCCAAGCGCACGCAAGCCCTCGTCTTCGCTAAGATCGTGAATGGCGCTCACGCCAGCCCGCCAGTAGCGTGACAATTGACCGGTGACGGCATAGCGGATCTCTTCGCGCCCGGCAAACTCGCTACCGACATGGCGGTCGATATAGAGGTAGCCGAGGCTCAAGCGCAGCGCGCGCGGTCCTGTTGAAATCTGGAATTCATGACGCTTTGCTTCGAGATTGTCTTTATCGAGCCTGGTTCGATATAGGAAGTCCAGGCGTTCCGAAGGGGCGATATCGACCCGCGCGACGATGTCCGACAGGTTGCTTTCCAAGCCGCTGCCTTCAACGAACGTATCGTCGCTCTTCACCCGATAACTTTGGCCGAACAGGATCGATGTTCTGCCGCCTTGATTGCCATAGACGCCCCAGCGTAAGCCGTAGTTGACGCGAGGGCCGCCTTCGACCCGGTCGAGACCCGTGAACCGATTGGTGCTGAACAGGTTGGTATCGTCGAACTCGAAGTCCTGGCTATCTTCATTCGGGATGTTTTCCGGGTTGCCGCCATAGGGGCTAGCGACGAACGAGGCGATAGGCATCAGTATCTGGTGAACGGTATCGGTATCGCGGCGAACCAGCGGCCAGCGCCAATCCAGTGAAACCTGCGGGTACACGCGCCCGGTTGCCCCGGTAAAGGTATCGGGCTTGCTGGCGCGCACGACATCTTCAACGTGATAGGCATCGCCGCGCAACGAAGCCGTGACGGTATATTGATCGCCGATCGGGCCATCGAAGGGACGGACCCAGCCGACGCCAGTGGAAAGTCTTCGGCTGTCCGTCCCATCGGTGCGGGTCAGGCCGAGCACGTTAACGTCCATTTGCGTCCGTCCGCCGAACCTGTCCGGCTCACCGACGTGGTTGAAGTCGATCAGCGGCAGGATTATCGGCGTTTTTCCAGGGTCGTCGCCGGCTTCCAAGCCCTGGAACGAATAGGCGTTAACAGACGCGTAGTTGCGTTGGCGAAAGCCTTCGGCGAACACGCGGCTGGTCAGCGTACCTTTATCGCCATAACGGTAACGGCGCAGGTAAGTGTCGTCGGAGGCCCGATCCAGGTTGAAACCGCTACGCCAGGTTTCATTAATATCGTAACGGCCTTTGCCGCGTATGTGGCCGCGGGTGTCGTCTTTCGAGTCATTGGTGATGCTGCCGCTCATTTCCAGCGATCCCTTGGTAAAGAGGTGGCGGTATTCGGCGGCAAATACCGGCCCTTCCTTGCTGGTATAGATCGGGGTCAGCGTCGCATCGATGTTCGGTGCGATGTCGAAGAAATACGAGACTTCGGCGACATAACCCAAATCCGACAACCCGCCCATGCTAGGCGACACAAAGCCGCTGCGTCGGCGTACCGTCGGGTCCGGATGCGACAGGTAAGGCGTATACATCACGGGCACGCCAGCCACCTCCAGCCAAGCGTCCCGATACTCGATGGTCTTGGATTGGGTGTCGTGGGTAACCTTTACGGCCTTCACTTGCCACAACGGCGCCCGCGATGGGTCGTCGGGACACAGATCGCAGGGAGAATAGACCGCGTTGCTCATTTCCGTGCGCTCGCCGGCCGACCTCCGGGCGCCGTTGGCGGCCATGCGGGCGTTATCGGCTAAGATCAGGCGTATGTCGCGAATAACACCGTCCTTGAGGTCGCCGGTCAATTCCATGAATTCGGCAAACAAGACCTCGCCTGTCGGTTCCATCAGCGAGACATTGCCCGAAGCAGTTACCAGGTCCTGCTTGCGGTTGTACGAGACGGTATCGGCGAGCAGGACTCGCTGCTGTTGAGATATCTCGACGTTACCGTTCGCCGTCACGATGTCGAATTCGCTATCGTAGCGCATCTCGTCGGCTTGCAGCAGGATCGGGACGTCAGGTGCAATCGGCAAATTGGGCGACTGACCTTGGGCGCCACTCCATGCCCATCCCGACAGCGCCAATACGAAGGCGGCCTGTGCAAAGGTCGGGAAAAATCGCGTTTGGCCGGGCATGGGCTCAGCCGTCCTCGAGGTGAAGCAACATGGTGATACCCAGCAGCGCTGCGACACCGGAAGGCGTCCAGGCAGCCAATGTCACCGGAATACTGTCCGAAAGACCCAGTGCGAAGACGAAATCCTGGGCGACATAGAGGGCAAAGCCGGTGAGAACGCCGGCGGCAAGGATGAAGGACGTGCTGCCTCGGCGGTCCTGGCGGAGGGTAAACGTCGCGGCAATCAGAACCATGGCGCACATCAGGAGTGGCGTAGCAAGCAAGGCATGCCAATGCAAGCGGTGGCGAAGCGCCGAAAAGCCGGCGCCCTCCAGCGTTCGGATGAATCCGGGAAGCGCCCAGAACGACATGGTTTCCGGCGGTGCAAAGCTATCCTGGATCTTGGCCAAGGTGAGATCCGTCTTCAGTAGGTATTCGTCGGTTCGGCTGGGTGCCGTTTCCGGCCGGAAAAACCAAACGTCGGTCAGCTTCCAAAAGCCATTCTCCAGCCGCGCGTGCTCGGCGTCGATGCGGTAGTCGAAGATATCGATACCTCGATAGACGAAGATGACGACATCGGAAAGCTCGACCTCGTCGCCCTGCTGCAAGACCCGGGCGGCATGCACGACGCTTTGCCCGGAAAGATCGCCCTGGCGAAGCCAAAGCCCGGATTCGGAAATGGCAAGATCGCTTTTTTGACCTTTGAGCACGGTGGCCTCGATCCGCTCGAATCTGGATAGAGATGCAGAGGCTAGCGGATTGACGGCCGTAACGCTGGCAAAGCCGAGCAGGGCGCTCAAAACCAGGACGGGCAACAGAAATTGCCAGGCCGAAACGCCAGCGCTGCGGGTAACGACGAGTTCATGGCTGCGTGTCAGTCGCCAGAAAACCAGCATGCCGGCAAACAATGCTGCAAACGGGAATATCTTCTGGCCGAGGTACGGCAGCTTGAGCAGTGCCATCTCGGTGATCGTTCCGAAGGATACCTCCGGGCGGGGTGCGGCCCGACGCATGAGTTCGACAATATCGAATAGCAGGATGAGACCGAGCAAAGCTGCCAGCAGCAGCAGGAAACTGGCCAGAAAATGTCGACCGATGTAGAGCGATAAGATGGCGGAAAGGCGCACGATACCGGGCTCGTCAGCGCGCCGTCATGACGCGGCAACCTCTTGTCGATCAAGGCGGCGGCGGCGCGGACGGACGAGTAGCAGGCCGAGCGCCAGCACGACCGGTACGACGGCGTTGATATACATCAGGGGTATCAATTCGGGAATACGTGCGCACAGGTTTTCGAGGCCCATGGCGAAGGCCTGGAACAGAACGATAAGTCCAACGGCTGCGCCAATGCGGGGGCCCTGGCCGCCTCGCGTGATATGGCCAGAGATTAGGCAAGCCAGACCGATCAAGGGAAAGGATAAGGCAATGACCGGCATGGTCAATCGCCGATGGCCTTCGACCCTGAACTTGCCGATATCGTTGGGATTGAGGAACTTATCTTCCTCGATGGCAAATAGCTCCGCCAGCGAGCGTTCGCGTGGCTCGCGATAGCGCGCTTCCACGGCTTGGCGCGCGGCGCCGATGTCCATGGTCGAGCGGTCGAAGTACAGGATCGAGTGCTGGTGCGTGGCCCGGTCGACTTCCTGAACCGACCCCTCGAACATCACCACACGCGGTCCGCTAGCCGTGTTGACCAGGCCGCCGCGGGCCGCCATCCAGGTTTGTGGCTTATCGGGATTGCGATTGTCGTGCACCAAGATGCCCTGTAGTTGGCCATCGGCGGATCGCTCGCGGACATAGACGGTGATGTTGTCCGACACGGTATTGAAGGTCCCTTCCTGCAGGACAATCTGCGAGTAGTTGTAGCGCACATCCCACTGCAGGTCGCGGAAGAGCCTATACGATTCGGGAAGGAGATGGGCATTCAACACGAATTCCAATGCCATGGTCGCCAGGGCCAAAATCAGCATCGGGCGGGCAAGTGCCATCTGGCTCAGGCCGGCTGAACGCATCACCACGAGTTCCCGGTCGGCGATCAATTTATTGTAGGTGAAGACGACGATGGTGAAGAGTGCAATCGGCAGGATGATCGACAGGAAGTTGGGCAGCAGCAGAAACGTCAGGTAGAAAAACTGTCCTGCCGTCAGCCCGCGATTGACGATCATCTCGATGAAACGCAACGATTGGCTCAACCAGATGACACAGGTCAAACCTACCGTTACCAGCAGCATGCCGACGATCAGTTGGTGAAATATATACCGCGTGATGCCATTCATCGCCGCCC
>CANITX010000142.1 GCA_947470575.1 Rhodospirillales bacterium | reverse complement strand
TCGGTTACCGGCCACCGGCCCCGGAAACCGCGACGCCGCCATTGCCGCCTTCCGGTTCCGCTTCGCTCCACCTACAGCCGGCAATGGCCAGGGAGGAAGCAATGCACTAACATTCAACCCGGACCACCTAATGGGGGCCGATCACCCTCGCCAAACTTTAGTCGTCGGACTGTCGCGATGTAGGTTGAGCGTATCCTGCGATAACCCCCGGTCGGTAAAACCGCCCCCGCCAACATCGTTGTATTTGCCGCCCTCTCGCGGGGCCAGGCCCGCCCTGAATTTCCAGTAGGTGTTGATGTCTTCCCGATCCTCGTTCGGAACCAGTGGCGTCGGGCTGGTGACGGCAGATTGCGCCGCCGAAGCCTGGTCCGGTACCGCACTGGCCACCTTTACGTTATTCGGATAAGCGCGAAGGAATGGCAGGCTTCCCGGTGGGTTCTTGCGTCTCGGAATCATCCGGCGCATCTCCATGAAGGGATGTGAAATGGTCCGCCTTACGGCAAATCCTTTGCCGCCGGCCGCGATTACACTAGAATTAGATGAAATACGGCCGGCAACAGAGCCACGCGGGGGGCATGCGATGCAAATCAGGACCGTCAAGGAACATATCGGCGCCGAGGTTACCGGCGTCGACCTGCGCCAACCGCTCGACCCGGCGACGCGCGATGCCTTGCACGCGGCCATCGTCGAGAACATCGCGTTGGTCTTCCGCGACCAGAAATTCGAGCCGACCGAGTTCCTCGCCGCCGCCAGCCAGTTCGGCAAGCCGATGCCGCAGCAGCACATGAGTTTCGCCATCGACGGCAACCCGCTGCTCAACGAGGTCTGCAACCAGCACAAGGATCAATACGGCAAGCGGCTCAATCGCGGCGAAAGCTGGCACACGGATCATCCCAATCACCGCATCCCACCGAAGTTCACCACGCTCTATTGCGTCGCCATTCCCGACCGTGGCGGCAATACCGAGGTCGTCAACATGCGCGCCGGCTACGAAGCTCTGCCCGCCGAGATCAAGGCGCGTATCCGCAACATGAAGACCGCCAATGTCTTCGAAGGCAGCGCGACGCGCCACAAGACGGCCCACGCCGGCCTCGCCCAAGCCCAGCGCAAGCCCGATCCGGTGGTCCAGCCGCTGGTGCGCACCAACCCGGACAACGGCACCCAGGCGCTCTACTTCAGCCGCACCAAGTGCGAGAATATCGTCGGCATGGACCCGGAACCGTCCCAGGATCTGCTCGAGGACTTGGTCGCCCGCGCCCTGAAGCCCGAGTTCATCTATTCCCACAAGTGGACCCCCGGCGACATGCTGATCTGGGACAACCGCTCGGCCATGCACCAGGGGGTTCTCGACTGCCCCGAAGACCAGTTGCGCCGATTCTACCGGGTGCTCATCGAAGGCGAATTGCCGCACTGAGGTCGGTTGCGAATCTCCGCCCCGGGCGGCCGGTGTCGGTGCCGCGCACCCTTCATTTGGCACCTCCGGTTCGGTAGAGCTTTTCCCAGTCGAACCCAGGCTGTTGCTTGGCGGGGCTGGCGGTGCCGGCCAACGCCGCGGCGAGGGGCGAACCACCCATATTGAACTGGACGATGCGGCTGACCTCCGGATCGGCGTTCACCGCCGCGCGGATGGCCACCGCCGTTTTCGGCGCCACGGTCTTGATGTAATTGGGATCGGCCATATTGGCGCGGATCGCCTCGGCCATGAACTCGCGCGGCACGTTGGCGCCCTTATAGCCGGATGCTTCCGGGGTGAACGGCTTGCCCCACGACGCCGCTTCGCCGCCTGTGCGGTTGGGGTTGTTCAGCGTGTTGTAGAGCACCTTGAGTTCGCCGCTCAGACCCCCGGTCGGGATTTCGCCGGCCAGTTGATCGATGACATAGCCAATCTCGTGACCATAGACTTTGGGAAGTTGTTCGGGCGTCAGATTATCGGCGAGGACAATGTTTTCAGGGTATCTCGTAACAGGTCTGAGTAGTGTCCGACCCAAGTCACGTCCGATTTCTGGATGGCCCGGCGGGCGATACGATGGGCTTTGCCCAGTAGCCGCTTTTGTGACGGCGTCATATTCCGCCGGCGGCAGGCCCATGTCTCCCCCGCCATCCACTCTTCGGCCCACAATTCGTCCGCCGACTTGGGGGGACATCCTTCAATGTCGTGGGTGAGGTTTCCGAGCTCATCGGTGCGCGCTCCCACAGGATAATCCGCTTCGAACGATCGTACCGGCTTCGACGGAGGATTATACTTACGAGCGTTACGCGAGGCCAGAGCAGACGCCCTAGCAGAGCCCGTCAGAGGGCCAACCCCGCTCAGTAACAGGGCGAGATCAATTAGTTCGCTCGTGGTTGGCTGATGGCCCTCCGATATGACATCGCCGGGAAGCGTCAGCGCTCTGAAAGCCGACACGGCCACTTCCGGCAGGGCCCATGTCATTTCACCTTCTTGTGTCCTTCCCACGGGAAGAATGGTGCCGCGCCACGCGACATTCGGATCGAGCATGCGTGCCACCATACCGGGCTTCTGCCCATAGCCGGGATCCGGCATACGCGCCAGGTCGCTCCCGTTATTCCCTCGGGACGCCGCCTCGGAGCCGGACGAGGCAGCTTCCCAATCGATTTCGGCATCTCGAAGACGCGCGACATTCTTTATTTGTCCGAATATCAGCTCTCCCAAGGTCGGAGGTACTTCGCCTTCGGTGTCTTCGGAAATTTTAACCAAGGGAGCATTCGGTTCCTGTGCAAGGGACCGGAAGGATGGTTGATTCTCTGCCATGACGGATCGAAAGGCCGCCTTGCGGCAAATCAATTGCCGCCGCCCGCCGTTGGACTAGAATTAATCCTGACGCGGCCGCCCGGAGGCCGCCAGGAGCACAGCCATGCAGATCAGAAAGCTACAGGAACACATTGGCGCCGAAATCACCGGCGTCGACTTGCGCCAGCCGCTGGACGCCAAGACCCGCCAGGCGATCTACGACGCGGTGGTCGACAACGTCGCCTTGGTCATCCGCGACCAGAAATTCGCGCCCGAGGATTTCCTCAAGGCCGCCCGCCTGTTCGGCGAGCCGATGGCGCAGCATCACACCGAATTCGCCCTGCCCGGCCAGCCGCTGGTCAACGAAATCTCGAACCAGCACAAAGATAAAAAGACCGGCAAGCGCATCAACCACGGCGAGGCCTGGCACACCGATCATCCGAATCACGAGATCCCGCCGAAGTTCACCATCCTGTACGGCGTCTCCGTCCCCTCGCGTGGCGGCGATACCGAGGTGATGAACACGCGCGCCGGCTACGCTTTGCTGCCCGCCGAGTTGAAGGCCCGCATCCGCAATATGAAGACGGCCAACGTCTACCAAGGCAGCGCGACCCGCCACCGCTTCGCCTATGCCGGCAGCGCCCAGGACGAACGCCAGCCCGATCCGGTGCTGCAGCCCTTGGTCCGCACCAACGCCGACAACGACACCCAGGCGCTCTACTTCAGCGTCACCAAATGCGAGAACATCGTCGGCATGTCGCCGGAGGCGACGCAGGATCTGCTGGAAGACCTGCTGGCCCGCATGCTGAAGCACCCGGAGCTGATCTATCAGCACAAGTGGCGTAAGGGCGACATGCTGATCTGGGACAACCGCTCGGCCATGCACCAGGGCGTCATCGACTGCCCGCCGGAAGACGTCCGCCTGGTCCATCGCATCATCATCGAGGGCGAGAAGCCGCACTGAAGGGACGAATTCCCTCCCTCTCCCAAACCCGGAAGAGGGAGGGAAAGTCCAACCGTTAGGTCGCCGCGCTAAGCGACGCTGTCGGACTGGCTGGAGTACCTACGGCGATGACGCTATGGGTGGTCATCAGGTAGTTGTTATCGGTCTCGATGACCAGCACCGCATCGCCGACCTTCATGCCCAACGTCCTGCCGTTGGTGAAGTAGCCCCCGGCAACCACGGCAGCGGTGTTATCGGTCGACTGGTATTGCCAGACGGCCTTGCCGCCGCCGATGCCCTGCGCAATCAACACCGGCTGGCTGATCGATGGATCGTAAGCCATATTCCACTCTCCTTCTTGACGATTAGACGTAAGCCGAGCCGTCGTGATTCATCCGGATCACGCCAGTCGCCTGCAGCAACTTGCTGCCCATGTAGACGGTGCAGCGGGCGTAGGAGTAATCCTGCTCCTCGTCGTAGCCGACGGGGGACTGGATGTTGGCCTTGTCCACCGCGTGACCGATGGCGTTGCGGTGGAACAGGTAGCACTTCTCCGTCGCCGTGCCCGTGCCGGTCAGGCGCGGATGAACGACCCAGTTGATCCCCGCCCAGCGCCGGTAGGCCCGCGCCGGTCCGGCGAAGGGTTTGACCTCGACATAATCGGCCGAGGCGTATTCCGGGGCCTGCATCAGGTAGCCCTCGAAGGCCGGGGTGATCACGCCGAACATGTTTTCTTCCTGCTCGGTCGGCACGAAGGCGTTGCCGAGGATGACTTTGGCCTTGATCACCAGATCGACCGAAGCGGTGGTCGAGGCGCCGGTATTGGCCGCAGCGGTATCGAGCTGGGCGATGATGTCGTCGTCGATCTTGCGGTTGATGACGGCCATCGAGGTTTCCTGCATGATTCGACGCTGATCTCCCTGCGACGCGAAGACGTTGAAGCCCGTCTTGCGCACCAGGTCGTGCCATTCCACCAGGGTTGCGGTCGCCGGGGTCAGGTTGTCGGGTCGTGCCGGGATCAGGCCGTTGACGCCGCGCGTCGTGGCCGTGGCCGCGCCGGAATCGGCGACCAGGAAGGTGGCCTGATTGCCCTTGACCATGGTTTCGGTGACCGTGCAGGCGCGCAGGCGTGACTGCATGTCTTCGAAGCCGTGAATGAACTCCTGTCGGTATTGGATCTGGAAGGCCGTGTCGGCCATGGGATTCTCCATCACTGTGGGATACGGAAAAATCCGCAGCGACGGGTTGGCCGAAGGGCACGCCGCCGGGTTGGCCGTCCCTTGCGGAACGGCGCCATCGGTCATGCCCCCGGCGCCGTGGCGTCGGGTGGGTTCGGAATTGAAAAGAAAGAGGTCCGCCGCCTATGCGGCGTGGGTCAGCCGATGGCGGTCGAGTGCGTGATCTCGATGCCGTCTTCGGTTGCATTCGTCTGGTAGCTGCCGCCGTGAACGCCGGCAAGATCCACGGACTGCGTCTGGCCGTTGGCGTTGGTCCACTGCAGCCGGTCGCCGCCTTGCGCGGCAAGAACGGTTATGCCGCTTTCGACGATATCGCCGCTCAGCAGCAGCTTATCGGCGTTGCCGAAATCGAGGACGATATCGGAACCCTGGTCGAACGCGCCATATAGGAAGGTGTCCGCGCCGAGGCCGCCGGTCAGCCGGTCGTTCCCAACGCCGCCGACGATCGTGTCGTCACCCGCCGAGCCGATAATTGTATCGTTGCCAATGGCGCCTTCAATTTGGGCAATCCCGGTCAGAGTCGTCGCCGAAAAATCGAGGGTGTTATTGGAACCGTCGCCACGAATGACGTCGTGGCCGCCGCCACCGTCGATCTGCTCCACCGAATCGGTCGGACCGAAGCCGCCCAGTCCGATGACGTCGTCACCCGCCGAGCCCTGGATGCGGTCGATGCCGCTGCCGCCGACGACATGGTCGAAACCGTCGCCGCTGCCCTGCACAAGGAAGGTGTCGTTGCCGCCGCCACCCTGCAACGAGTCGTTGTTGGCGCCGCCGACGATCGTATCGTCGCCCGCCGAGCCGACAATCGAGTCGTTGCCGATGCCGCCCTGGATTTCGGCAATCCCGGTCAGCGTCGTCGTCGAGAAATCGAAAAAGTCGTTGGAACCGGTGCCGCGAATGACGTCGTGGCCGCCGCCGCCATCGATCTGCTCCACCGAATCGGTCGGACCGAAGCCGCCCAATCCGATAACATCGTCGCCCGCCGAACCCTGGATGCGATCGATGCCGCTGCCGCCGACGACATGGTCGAAACCGTCGCCGCTGCCCTGCACAAGGAAGGTGTCGTTGCCGCCGCCGCCCTGCAACGAGTCGTTGTTGGCGCCGCCGACGATCGTGTCGTCGCCCGCCGAGCCGACGATCGTATCGTTGCCGGTGCCGCCCTGGATTTCAGCGATCCCGGTCAGCGTCGTCGCCGAGAAATCGAGGATGTCGTTGGAACCGGTGCCGCGAATGACGTCGTGGCCGCCGCCGCCATTGATCGACTCGATCGAATTGCCCGGCCCGAAGCCCGGCAGCCCGATGATGTCGTCGCCCGCGGAGCCCTGGATGACGTCGATGCCGCCACCGCCCAGGATCGAGTCGTCGCCGCCGTTACCTTCGACGATAAACGTATCGTTGCCGCCGTTGCCGACCATGCTGTCGTTGCCGGCCTGGCCGATGATGATATCGTTGCCCTCGCCGCCGACGAGAATGTCCCTGTTCGGCGTTCCGACGATGATCTGACCCGGAATGGGGTCCGGAACAGGGTCCGGATCGGGAATGGGGTCGAATGACGACGTGGCAACCGTCGTGTCGGCGAACCGCAACGACTGAATGCCACTGACCGTATCGACGCCGTCGCCGTCCACGCGGTTGTCGGTGACGCGATAAAGGCCGTCGCCCAGACGTTCGACCGTATAAGAAGGCACGGTTGCCGGAAAAGATCGCCGTATCGCTGCCGCCGCCGCCGACCAAGGCATCGCTTCCCGCGCCGCCCATCAGCAGATTATCGCCGCCATCGCCGCTCAGCGTGTCGTTACCGGCGCCGCCGACGACGTTGGAGAAATCGAACAGGACATCGTCGCCGATCTGGACTCCGGAACCGTGATGGTCGGCCAGCGAAACCGTGATGCCCAATGTGGCCAGCGAATAGTTGATGGTGTTGTGCGCGCCGGGAGCATCGCCCGTGGAGACGAAGCCTTCGGCGCCCTCCACCGCGTTGCCGCCGAAATAGATGTCGTCGCCGGCGCCGCCAATAACCTCGTCATCGCCAGCGCCACCGACCACGATGTCGTCGCCGCCATTGCCGATCAACAGGTCGTTGCCGCCGGCGCCGAACAGCCGGTTGGCGTCGTCGCTGCCGATCAGGATGTCGCGCCCCGAACCGCCGACCACATGCTCGATCTGCAACAGGATATCGACATTGATATGGTTCGCCGCCGGATTCTGGTTTGCCACCAGCATCGCATCGATGGCCGTACCGGCCGGCACCGCGAACAGGGTGCCGTCGTTGAGCGTGACGAAGGCCGTATCGTCGCTCAAGTTCACCACCACGCCTTCCGACGTGCTGGAATAAATTACCGTGTCGCCGACCAGATCGTTATCCAGGCTATCGCCGCCCAGCTCCGGCGGCGGGTTACCGCCCGAGTAGAAATCGTTGCCGTTGCCGGTGCCGCCGACGATCACATCGTCGCCGTCGCCGCCATAGACGATGTCGTCGTTGGGCCCGCCGGTCAGGATGTCGTTGCCGGCGCCGCCGAGGATGTAGTCCCGGCCGGAGTTGTCCTGGCCGTTGGGCAAGACATCGTTCCCATCGGTGCCGAAAATAGGATTGTAGCCGACCGGCACCGGAATACCCCCCGGTCCGGGTGCCGACGGAATCGTCGAGAAGGTCAGGACCGTTTCGTCCGGGCCACCGCCGAATCCACCGCCGGCACTGCCGCCGCCAAAGTCGAGCCCGCTGCCCGAAGGGGTGGGGTTGAACGGCGGCACCGGCTGGAAATTCGTCGGCGTCTGGCCGGTGGCTGGGATGAAATCGTCACCGCCGCCGACGATAACGTCGTCGCCGCCCGCCGCCGTCGAAAAGTCGGCAAGGAACGTCAGGTCTTCGTTGCGCAGCGCCCCATAATTGTTTTCCGTGCCCTGCGCCTGCGGCAGATGCGCCAGCACCTGGGCGAAGATGTTGAGCAGGTCGGCGGTGCTGATGGTCTGCACGTTTTCGGGCGGAACGTCGACGCCCCACACCGACGTGAACTCGTTCGACTGGTTGAGCACCATCGCGCCGCCGCCGTTGCGCACGACGATTTCGCCGACGAAGCCGCCCAGTTCCTCCATGGCGACCACGGTCAAGTGTTGGCCGTCGGAAAAATCGATGCCGAGCTGCGTGCCGCGGATGCCGATGGTCGCCACCGGCGTCTTCACCACCATGGCGTCGGGGTCGAGCTTGGCGATGCCGCCCGAGACCAGCGAGAACAGGCCGTGCGCCAAGTTAAGGGACAGCGAGCCGGTGCCGGCCGCCGGGTCGTAGATCATCTCGTCGAGGACCATGCGCCCGTTGGGGCCCATGGAGAACGAGGTCTGATCGGCAAAGACGATGCCGACGCCGCCGTCGGCGGCCGATTCCACCACGTCGCCCTGATGCACCGGATCGCCGACCCGCACCGTCACCCGGCTGCCGTCGCCGTGGACGATGGAAACTTTCCCCGTGACGTTGTCGATGACGCCGATCGGCTCGCTCGTGGCAACGCCCGCCGCGGCCACTTGGCCGGGGGCTTGCGGCGCCAGACGCGCCACCATGTTGCCGTCGAGGCTGATGTCGTCGCCGCGCAGCATCGGCGGCGGCGCGCCGGAAAAATAATCTCTGACGATGACCTGCTGGCCGTCGGGCGCGGTCACCACCAGGTCGCTGCCGACCCGGGCAAAGCTCGCCTCGGCCAACGTGAACCCCGCAGGCAGAGTCGCGCCGGTAGCATCCGGCGCAACGGTGTCAATCGCTGCATCGCTCTGGCTGGAACCGCGCACATGGACTGCGGCGGGAGGCGTCAGCATTTCCCTACCCCCAAAATTCCGCGTCCCTCAGGGCCCCGTCGAATCATCCCATTCAGCCGGAGCCAAACCCTGATCTGCTCCCTTTAGAGCGGTCCAAAAGTTAACTT
>CANITX010000141.1 GCA_947470575.1 Rhodospirillales bacterium | reverse complement strand
GCCGACAGCTTGATGAAGCCATCGCCCGAGAGATCGGCTGCCGTCACCTGGCGGGTTTCATCGGCGATGACGGCGTCGTTGAGGCGGGCGCCGCCGCCCTTGATCAGGCGTCGCGCTTCGCCGTTGGAGGCGGCCAGACCGGCGCGGCGCATCAGGTCGAAGGCGGGAATACCCTTGGCCAATTCGGCGCGCGATACGTCGACGGTGGGCAAGGCATCGCCCGAGGCGCCCTCTTCGAAGGTCCTGCGCGCCGTCTCGCGCGAGGCTTCGGCGGCGGCGGCGCCGTGACACAGGCGGGTGGCCTCGTCGGCCAGGATCTTCTTGGCGTCGTTGATCTCGGAACCCTGGAGGCCTTCCAACCGGGCGATCTCGGCCAGCGGCAGTTCGGTGAACAGGCGCAGGAAGCGACCGACGTCGGCGTCCTCGGTGTTGCGCCAGTATTGCCAATAATCGTAGGGCGACAGCATGTCGGCGTTCAACCAGACGGCGCCTTGCACCGACTTACCCATCTTGGCACCCGACGACGTGGTGAGCAGCGGCGTGGTCAGGCCGAACAGCTCGCGCCCCTCGGTACGGCGGCCAAGCTCGACACCGTTGACGATGTTGCCCCATTGGTCGGAGCCGCCCATCTGCAGCCGGCAGCCATGGCGCTTGGCCAGTTCGACGAAGTCGTAGGCTTGCAGGATCATGTAGTTGAATTCGAGGAAGCTGAGCGGTTGTTCGCGTTCCAGGCGCAGGCGCACGCTGTCGAAGCTCAACATCCGGTTGATCGAAAAATGCCGACCGTAGTCGCGCAGGAAGGCGATGTAGGCAAGCTCGTCCAGCCAATCGGCGTTGTTGACCATGATGGCGCCGCCGGGCTTGCCGGGGCCCTGCTCCTGGCCGGGTGCAAAATCGAGGAAGCGGGCGAAGACCTGGCGGATGCCGGCCATATTGGCGGCGATGGCGGCATCGTCGAGCAACTGGCGCGACTCGTCTTTGCCAGACGGATCGCCGATGCGGGTCGTACCGCCGCCCATCAATACGATCGGCCGGTGTCCGGCGCGCTGCCAGTGGCGGAGCAGCATGACCGAAACAAGGTTGCCGACGTGCAGGCTTCTGGCCGTGCAATCGAAGCCGATATAGGCGGTGGCGGTTTCCGTCGCGCAGAGCGCGTCGAGGGCGTCGAGATCGGTACACTGGTGAAAATATCCGCGTTCGACGATGGTGCGGACGAATTCGGAACGATGGACGCTCATCGCGGTCGGCCTTTGCGGCACCGGCGGGCTTGCCGGGAGGGCGGTTCCTTAACACAATCGCCCCGCACCCTCAATGCGTTGGGCTCGCGCCGCATCCCACCTTTCTCAGCAAAGCATCCGATATGATCCCATCCAAACAATTTACCGCCATCGGGTTGATGAGCGGCACGTCGATGGACGGCATCGATGCGGCGCTAGTGGTCACCGACGGCGAACGGGTCAGTAAATTCGGGGCTTTCATCGGCGAGTCCTACGATGCGTCCTTTCGTGACCGGTTGCGTGGCGTGGTCGGGCAGCCCGATGCGCCGGGGGTGGCGGAGGTGGCCCGTGAACTGACGCTACGCCATGCTGCCGTCGTCGGCCGCCTGCTCAAGGAGGGCGGCGTGGCCGCCGAAACGGTCGACGTCATCGGCTTCCACGGCCACACAGTGTTTCATGCACCGGAGCGGGGCTTTACCCGCCAGATCAGCGACGGGGCGCTGCTGGCCGCCAAGACCGGCATTGCCGTGGTCGATGACTTTCGCAGCCGGGACATGGCGGAGGGCGGGCAAGGCGCTCCGCTGGCGCCGCTGTTTCACCGGGCGCTGGCGCACGAGCTGGAACGGCCGCTGGCCGTGCTCAACCTGGGCGGTGTCGGCAACGTGACCTGGATCGGCGGTGACGGCGGAGACGGGCCGGTCGCTTTCGACACAGGACCGGCCAACGCGCTGCTCGACGATTGGATGCGCGAGGTGGCGGGAGTTGCCTACGACGCCGACGGCGCGCTGGCGGCGAAGGGACGCGTCGACGCGTCCGTTCTGGCGGTACTGCTGGCCGATCCGTGGTTCGATCTGCCGCCGCCCAAGTCGCTGGATCGCGATCATTTCGTCGCGGCTTGGCGCCGGGCCATCGACGGTCGACATATGATCCCCGAGGATGGCGCAGCGACGCTGGTGGCCTTTTCCGCCGGCGCGGTCGGCAAGGCGGCGAGCCACCTGCCCGCTACGCCGCGGCACTGGCTAGCGACCGGCGGCGGGCGACGCAATCCGACGCTGATGGCGGCTTTGCGCGCGGTGCTGGGGGCGCCGGTCGATCCGGTGGAAAGCGTGGGTTGGAACGGCGACGCTATCGAGGCGCAGGCCTTCGCCTTCCTTGCCGTGCGGTCGCTGTTGGGCCTGCCGATCAGCCTGCCGTCGACGACGGGAGTGACGCGGCCATGCACCGGCGGCCGGTTGCACCGGCCGTTAGACTAGGTCGTTCAGGCGGCCGGTTGCACCGGCCGTTAGACTAGGCCATTTGGACGGCCGGTTGCACCGGCCGCTGGGCTAAGACCGCTCAGGCGGCCTGGTTGCGCAGCGACTTGACCAGATAGTCGTCGACCGCGCCGGTCAGGGCGTCGAGCTTCTCGGTAAAGAAATGATCGGCCCCGGCAAGAATCCGGTAGTCGATGGAGATGGTCTTCTGGCTGGAAAGCTTGTTGGCCAGCTTGTCGACCGAGGCGACGGGCACCAGGGTGTCCTGTTCGCCGTGAATCAGCAGGCCGGAGGCCGGGCAGGGCGCCAGGAAGGTGAAGTCGTGATTGTTGGCCGGCGGCGAGATCGACACGAAGGCGTTGATTTCCGGGCGGCGCATCATCAATTGCATGCCGATCCAGGCACCGAAGGACAGACCGGCGATCCAACAGCCGGCGGCATTGGGATTGTATGCCTGCATCCAATCCAGCGCCGAGGCGGCATCGCTGAGTTCGCCCTGACCGTTGTCGAAGGTACCCTGAGATCGCCCGACCCCGCGGAAATTGAAGCGCAGCACGGAAAAGCCGCGCCGCACGTAAATTTGATAGAGGGCGTAAATCACCCGATTGTTCATGGTTCCCCCATATTGCGGATGGGGGTGAAGCATCAGGGCAATAGGCGCGTTGGGACGCCGAGCGTGGTGATAGCGGCCCTCGAGCCGACCTTCCGGGCCATTGAAGATAATTTCGGGCATATGGTTCGCTTGTCCGATTTTGGCCGCTGGGCGGCATTTCCCGACCCGCCGACTGGGGAAAGCCGGTCCGCTGCGAGCGGCTTGGCATATGGGTTTTTCCGGGGATTCTTGATCGAATTACTCGGACAACCTATATACCTGCCATCGCTGGATCGGCAGATGCGGGTACCTCCGGAACCGTAACGCCGACCGCGTGAGGGCGGTGAGCCAGCTTCCGAACGGTGAACATAACATATAAGGAAGAAGATGGTTTTCAAGAGGCTGTACGAAGACATCGATGCCTTCATGGCCCGCGACCCGGCGGCGCGCTCCCGTCTGGAGGTGCTGCTTTGCTATCCCGGGTTGCATGCAATTCTGTTTCATCGGCTGTCGAGTGCGGCTTGGCGGCGGAAGTGGCGGCTGCTGGCCCGTCTGATTTCGCAGGTCGGCCGGTGGTTTACGGCAATTGAGATTCACCCCGGCGCACATATCGGGCGGCGTTTCGTCATCGATCACGGGTTCGGCATCGTCATCGGGGAAACTGCCGAGATCGGCAACGATGTCACGCTGTATCAAGGAGTTACCCTGGGCGGCATCGCGCCTTCCGTCGATTCCGCGGCGCAGGTGGATCAAAAGCGGCATCCGACCCTGCTCGATGGGGTGATCGTCGGTTCGGGCGCCCAGATTCTCGGGCCGATTACCGTCGGTTGCTGCGCGCGCATCGGCGCGAATGCGGTGGTTACCCGCGATGTCGAGGCCCGGGTGACGGCCGTCGGCATCCCCGCCCGGCCGGTCATGCCGCGCGACAAGGAGGAATCCGAGCGTTTCGTCGCCTATGGCACGCCGCGCGACGGCCTGACTGACCCCATGGCGCGTTCCATCGACAATCTGCGCACGCAATTGGAAGCCGTCATGAACCGGGTGACGGAATTGGAGGAGCGCCTGGCCGCATCCGGTGGTGGCGATGGCAAAGCAGACAAGGAATCCCGGGAAGAACGGCGGCAAGCCGGCGGCGCGACGGGGTCGTAAGGGGCTCGCGGGCAACTCGGCATTGAATGGGCAAGGGGGGCAGTCCTGTGAAATTAAGCACCAAGGGTCGTTACTCGGTGATGGCGATGGTGGACCTTGCCAAATACAGCCAAGGAAAGCCGGTGGCTCTGGCCGATATCGCGCAGCGCCAGGAGATTTCACTCTCCTACCTGGAACAACTGTTCGCCAAATTGCGCAAAGGCGGCATCGTGACCAGCGTGCGCGGTCCGGGCGGCGGCTACCGGCTGGCTCGGGAAGCCTGCGACATGCGCATCGCCGATATCGTCAGCGCGGTCGACGAGCCGATCAAGGCGACCCGCTGCAAGCCCGGGTCTCCGGTGGGCTGTGCCCGCAATCGCGGACGCTGCCTGACCCACGACCTGTGGGAGGAATTGGGCAATCAGATTGATCTGTTCCTGCAGTCGGTCTCCCTCGACGAC
Organism: Rhodospirillales bacterium; assembly: GCA_947470575.1. Taxonomy (GTDB): domain Bacteria; phylum Pseudomonadota; class Alphaproteobacteria; order Rhodospirillales; family CAMCUA01; genus CAMCUA01. The sequence continues at coordinate 4,219 of CANITX010000141.1, read as the reverse complement.
GTTTGCGAACGCCGCATTCTGGGGCGTAGCGGCATCCTGCATTGCCGCCCGGGAACGGCGGAATTTCGCCCGGACGCGCCGGAGCGGGCGGCGGCGGCCGAGTGATGGCGCGCCAGTCAGCCGCATCCAGATCATGACCCCCGTTTACCTCGACCACAACGCCACCACCACGCTGCGCCCCGAGGCGGCGGCAGCGATGGCGCGGGTGCTCGAAACAACCGGCAATCCGTCGTCGGTGCACGGGTTCGGGCGCGCCGCCCGGAGGGTTATCGAGGATGCGCGCGAAAAGGTCGCCGCCCTGGCCAGGGTGGCGCCGGCGGGCGTCGTTTTCACCAGCGGCGGCAGCGAAGCGAATCATTTGGCTCTGGCCGGTTGCGGCCGCGCCCGCATCCTGATTTCGGCTGTCGAGCACGACTCGGTGCTGTCGGCCGTCCGCGGGGCGGACATCGTGCCTGTCGATGCCGATGGGGTCATCGATCTGGCGGTATTGGAGCGCAGGCTGGCGGATGACGGGCCCCCGGCAATGCTGTCGTTGATGGTCGCCAACAACGAGACCGGCGTCATCCAGCCGGTTGCCGAAGCCGCCGCCATCGCCGCCCGTCACGGTGCGCTGGTTCATTGCGACGCGGTGCAGGCGGCGGGGCGCATGGACCTGAACATGGCGGTGCTCGGCATCCACATGATGACCCTGTCGGCGCACAAGCTGGGTGGGCCGCCGGGCGCCGGAGCGTTGCTGCTGGCCGAGGGCATCGACGTCGCGGCGGCGATCCGGGGCGGCGGCCAGGAACGGGGCCGGCGGGCCGGCACCGAGAACGCGCCGGCCATCGCCGGCTTCGGCGCGGCCGTCGAGGCGATGGGCGATACCGCCGCCGAATCCCGTCGCTTGGCCGGCCTGCGCAACGACCTGGAGTGCGGTGTGAGGGCTCGCGTGCCCAATGTCCGTATCTTCGGCGATGGCGTGGGACGCATCGCCAATACGAGTTGCCTGGCCATGCCCGGAGTCGGCAACGAGACGCAGGTGATGGCGCTCGATCTTGCCGGTGTCGCCATCAGCGCCGGCGCGGCCTGCTCGTCGGGCAAGGTCGGGGCCAGCCATGTGCTCCGCGCCATGGGCGTCGACGACGCGACAGCGCGCTCCGCCATCCGGGTCAGCCTGGGCTGGACCAGCACGGCGGCGGACATTGGCCGTTTTGTCGATGCCTGGGCGGCGCTGCACGCGCGGGCCGCCGTTGCCCGCAATGCTGCCTGAGACGATAGAGGTCTCCATGACCGATAAGCCGATCTACCTCGACCATCAAGCGACGACGCCCACCGATCCCCGGGTGGTCGAAGCCATGCTGCCGTTCTTCAACGAACGCTTCGGCAATCCCCATTCGACGGCGCATGCCTTCGGCCGCGACGCCGAAGCGGCGGTGGAGGCGGCGCGCGAACGAATCGCCGCGCCGATCGGCGCCGAGGCGCGCGAGATCGTCTTCACCTCGGGTGCCACCGAATCCAACAATCTGGCGATCAAGGGCGCGGCGCGCTTCCATGCCGGGCGCAAGGATCATTTGATCACGCCGGTCACCGAGCACAAGTGCGTGCTGGAATCGGTCAAGCGCATGGAACGCGAAGGCTTCCGGGTCACCTGGCTGAACGTCGGCGCCGACGGGCTGCTCGACCCTGACGAGGTGAAGAAGGCGCTGACGGCGAAGACGGCGTTGGTCAGCGTCATGGCCGCCAACAATGAGATCGGCGTTCTGCAGCCAATTGCCGAGATCGCCGCGCTGTGTCGCGAGGCCGGCGCCTATTTCCATACCGATGCGGCGCAGGCCTATGGCAAGATCCCGCTCGACGTGCAGAGCATGGGCATCGACCTGATGAGCCTGTCCGGCCACAAGGTCTACGGGCCAAAGGGCATCGGCGTGCTGTACGTGCGTCGCCGGCCGCGGGTTCGCTTGCTGGCCGAGATGGACGGCGGCGGCCAAGAGCGCGGCCTGCGTTCCGGCACCCTGCCGGCGCCGCTCTGCGTCGGCCTGGGCGAAGCGGCGCGGATCGCTGCTGGGGAGATAGCGGCAGAGGCGATGCGGCTGGAAGGCTTGCGCGACCGGCTGCTGGTGCGGCTTAGGCAACGGGTGCCGGGCCTGACGGTGAACGGTGATATGGCCCGTCGGCTGCCCGGCAACCTCAATGTCAGTTTCCCGGGCGCGTCCGCCTCGCGGCTGATGGCTGCCGTGCCCGACGTGGCGGTCTCGACTGGATCGGCCTGCACATCGGCCTCGGTCGAGCCGTCCTACGTGCTGCGCGCCTTGGGTATCTCCGATGAGCGGGCGGCCGGCAGCCTGCGCATCGGGCTCGGTCGCTTCACCACCGAAGCCGAAGTAGACCGCGCTGCCGACCGCCTGGCCGAGGCGGCGACGCGGCTGCGCGGCGAAGGACAGGGCGCGGCAGCGGAGTGAACCGGCACCCCCTTGGTATGCAGGGGTGGAAACGCTATATTGTAACTACAGGTCGCAGCCGGAGCGTCGGGGACGAGGGACGACGGCTTGCCAGGAACGGATGAGATATGAACGCCTTGCCACCGCCGATCAAACTGACCGAGGCCGCGCTGCGGCACGTGCGCCATATCATTGCCGGCAGCGATAAGCCGGTGGTGGGCCTGCGCATCGGCGTCAGCACCAAGGGCTGCAACGGCATGTCCTATACCCTGAACTACGCCGAGCAGGCCGAACCGCTGGACATGAAGGTCGAGATCGACGGCGTCACCGTGCTGATCGATCCGAAGGCGACGCTCTACCTGATCGGCAGCGAGGTCGACTACGTCGAGGACAAGCTGCAATCGGGCTTCGTCTTCCGCAATCCCAACGAAAAGGGCCGTTGCGGCTGCGGCGAGTCCTTCAACGTCTAGATCGTGCCGCGGGTGACCTTCATCGAGCCGGACGGCAGCCGCCGCGAGATCGACGCCAAGCGGGGCCGGACCTTGCTTGAGATCGCCCAGGACAACGACATCGATATCGAGGGCGCCTGCGACGGCTCGATGGCGTGCTCCACCTGCCACGTCATCGTCGATGCCGAGTGGTTCGCGCTATTGCCGACGATGAGCGAGGAAGAGGCCGACATCCTCGACCTGGCCTGGGGGCTGGCGCCGACCTCGCGCCTGGGCTGTCAGATCGAACTCACCGACGATCTCGACGGCCTCATCGTGCACCTGCCGGAACTGACGCAAAATCTGATCGACGGATGAGCAGTGAGCTTTTTCCCCGGCTCAAGGATGCCGCCGCCGCCGAGTGGCAGGCCTATACGCACCACAGCTTCGTGCAGGGCATCGCCGACGGCAGCCTGCCCGAGGCGGCGTTCCGCCATTATCTGGGGCAGGACTATCTGTTTCTGATCCATTTTGCCCGTGCCTATGCGCTGGCCGCCTATAAAGCGACCGAACTTGCTGACATCCGTCAGGCGGCGAAGGGTCTGTCGACCATCGTCGATCTGGAAACAAGCCTGCACGTGCAGTTCTGCGCCGGCTGGGGCATGACGGAAACCGAGATGGCGGCTCTGCCCGAAGCCGACGCCACCCTGGCCTATACCCGCTACGTGCTGGAGAAGGGGCTGTCGGGCGATCTGTTGGACCTGCACGTGGCGCTGGCGCCCTGCATCGTCGGCTACGGCGAGATCGGCGCGCGGCTGGCTGCCGATCCGGCCACCCGGCGTGAGGACAATCCCTATGCCGCTTGGATCGAGATGTACGCCTCGCCCGACTATCAGCAGGCGGTGCGCGACGAACTGGCGACGATCGAGCGGCTGACGGTCAAGCGCGGCGGGCCCGGGCGCTTCGCCGAACTGGCGACGACCTTCCGCCAGGCGACGCGCCTGGAAGCGGCCTTCTGGCAGATGGGGCTGGACGCCGCCAATTGAGGCGGTCCTCAGGCCAGTTTGGCGGCCTAAAAGACGGCTGTGGGAGCGGGTTCGAGGGCGGCAGCAATGGCCTTGCGACGGATTGCTACCCAAGCCAGGGCGATTGCCAGCAGCAGGACGCCAAGCAACACGGGAAGATGCAGCCCGATGCGGTCGGAGGCATAACCCATTAGGAGGGCGCCGAGGGACGGTACCGAGCGCCAGAGCGAGACATACAGCGCCATCACCCGGCCACGCATGGCCGGGTCGACACCGGTCTGCATCATGGTCTGCGTGCCGATGGCGACGGGCGTCATGGTGGCACCGATGCCGAGCGCGGCCACCAGCG
>CANITX010000140.1 GCA_947470575.1 Rhodospirillales bacterium | reverse complement strand
CCTCAGGTAGTCATTGGCGAAAAGGACGGGGGGATGGCGACAGCCATCCCCCCTTGCTTTCCCCAGGCTCGGCTTTGCCGGCTCTGGGTTGGACGTGACGTCCGGGGGGAGGTGTTTGGGGGAACCGGACGTCACGTCCTATCCGGCAGCGATGCTCAACACTGCCGAAACCGCATCGAGAATCTGCTCCAGGGTTAGACCAGTTGCCGAAACCGCCGGTATGGCGACAACGGCTACCATTACGGCGATCAAACCGCATTCGAACGCGGTCGCTCCGGAATCGTCGCGTAGAATGTGGCTGAGGCACTTCAGCATGGGGGGAAATTCTCCTCTCGATAAAGTCGTTGTCTTGAAATATTGATATTGTAAAAGACGAGGTAATTCAAAAGTATTATTAGAAAGTAGTTTGGTGTCAAAGTAATATAATTTTACTATGATATTGTTTTCTGATTAGGCATTTAATTAATTAAAATTTTAAGTAATTTCTGGAAAAAGCTGGGGTGCTGTACCAAGCGTTTCCTCAAAGGTGGTTATATTTCAATAAGTTGGTGACTTTCATCTCATCCTGACGCCGTACGGGAGGTCGTATTGTTGTGAGCGAAGCCTTGGGTGCGCGAAAGCCTTGGGCGCGGTAGATCGCCACGCTCATAGGGCATGTGGAGTAGTTACGCGGTGATTGGGAATAAAGGCCGTGCTGTTTAGACCGGTGCCGGCCGAATCTGCGGGTGCCAAATCAGGCACAAAAAATTTCGGAACCTATTCGATAAATTCTGGTCTGCCGCAAAATATCTAGAGTCTGTGCCTAGCCCCGTTTGCGGACAAGCGTTAGGCCGTCGCCAATGGGTAACATGGCTAGGTCGACCCGTTCGTCGCCGTGGATCTTTAGGTTGAGCTCCCGCAAAACCTCGGTGGCGGGGTCGTGGTTGTCGGTATCGATCAGTCGGCCCGACCACAGGGTGTTATCGATTCCGATCAATCCGCCCTGGCGGATAAGGGCCAAGGCCCTCTCGTAATAAGCGTCGTAGTTTTTCTTATCAGCGTCGATGAAAATGAAGTCGTAGCTGCCCTTGCCGCCTTCGGCGATCAGGCCGTCAAGCGTTTCGACCCCCTTACCAAGCCGCAGGTCGATGCGGTCCTCGACGCCGGCTTCACGCCAGAACCGCCGGGCGACATCCGTCCATTCCTTACTGGTATCGCAGGCAACGAGCCTGCCATCCACAGGCATATTCAGTACGACACTCAGCGCGCTGTAACCGGTAAAAGTGCCAAGCTCGATAGCCCGCCGCGCTCCGGTCAGACGCACCAGGAATCCCATAAGCTGCCCCTGCTCTGGCGAGATCTGCATACCGCCATGCGGCATGCCCATGGTCGTCTCCCGCAGCCGGCGCAGGATCTCCGGCTCACGCAGCGCAACCCGATGGTAGTAGTCGTAAAGTGGTCCTTCGAGGGAAATGGTCCGTGCCGACATGGGATACTCCTCAAGTCTGTCCGTCGAAAGCGCTGGGCGCGGGTGGTGTCGGAGTGGGCAAGGATAACCGTTCGCGTATGACCGCTGCGATGGCTGTGGCGGCATTGAGCGGCGGATGGTTCCAGGGATCGAACCTTCCCTCCAGCAGCCGGGCATAGCCGCTTGCAAATAGGTCCCGATGCAGCCGGGCATGCTTGTCCGATACCAAACTGGCCGGCGCATAGATATAGACCGGCGCGGACGTCGCACAAGCTTCCGAGCACATGGAAACCGAATCGCCTGTCACCACAATGGCGTCGGCAAGAGCAAGAAATCCCATATAGGGATTGTCTCCGGCATCGCCCCAGCGATGCACCCGCTGCGGCACGCTCAATGCCTCAATCAATGCCGCCGCCGGCGACCGACCCGTGCGTCGGCTGGTGGTCACCAGCAACGAGCCACCGGCCGAGCTGGCCATCGCCGAGGTCTGCCTTCCCAGTTCCATGGCCATGGCCTCGGTGAACTGATGACGGCGCGTGCTGCCGCCAACGATGACCGCGATGCGGGGTGTCGGCAACGCTGCGAACTGCGGTGCCCAAAGGCGCGCCGCCTCCGCCAACCGCTCCGCGGTTACCCGATGTGGGGCGCCGATGACCTCAAGCAGGTTGACGGCTGGTTTGCGTCGATCATGGCGGGGTACGGCGATCAGGTCGAATTCATCCGCGCCCGCCGATCCAGGATGCATGGATTGGACAAGAAACGTATGCCCGTCATTGCGTTGCTTGATGGCGCGGGCCACGGGACCGGTGCGCCGCCCGGCCGCAATCACAAGATCGGGCCACGGCGCCGTCAGGGCTGCCCGGCTTTCCGCCGTGAGTCCGCCAAAGCTCGCACCCATTACCGCATTGGGCAGCCGGCCGGCCGCCGTGTAGCGGATTTCCTTAATGGTGTGGGGAAGCCCGAGCGCCATCGCGATGCCCAGGCTTTGGCTGACGTTGCCGGCGCGGTCGTCGGCCAGCGCCCAAATGCAGGGGGCGGACCCCGATGTCAGCAAGGTCCGCCCCCCCCTCATTGGAATACTGTGTCCATCCGAGGTGATATGCTTCAGGCGGATGCCTGCTTTTTGCGACCCATGTCGCGGATGGCGCTCAAGGTAGCCCGCGTCGAAATGGCTTCCTTGTCCACGGTGATTTCAAGAACGGCCACCTTGCCCGAGGCGACGGCCTGATCGAAGGCCGGCATGAAATCCTCGGTCTTCTCAACCTTCGCCCCAAAGCCGCCATGCGCCTTGGCGATGGCAGCGAAGTCAGGATTGACGAGGTCGGTGCCGGAAATGCGGTCGGGATGCCGGCCTTCCTGATGGGCGCGGATAGTGCCGTACATGTTATTGTTGAACAACAGGATGATCGGCGCCGCCTTGTGCGCCACCGCCGTGGCGATCTCCTGGCCGGTCATGCCATAGCCGCCGTCCCCGGCCATGCCGATGGCCATACGCCCGGGATGGGTGATGGCGGCCATCACGGCGGCCGGCACGCCATAGCCCATGGCGCCCGCCGTCGAACCGAGCAGGCGGCGGTCCTTACCATAGCGTAGGAAGCGCTGCGCCCAGCCGCTGAAGTTGCCGGCGTCGACGGTTACCACCGCGTCGTCGGTCATGCGCTTGTTGAGGGCCGTCATGCAGGCCGCCAGGTCGACCGCGCCCTTCGGCGATTTGGAGGGGTCCTGGTTCGCCTCGTACTGCTTGCGCCCTTCGGCGATCTGCGCCTTGCGCTTGCTGCCGTCGACCGGCTTCAGGGCGTTGGCCGCCTGTATGAAGGTTTCCATGTTGGACTGGATCGCCAGCGCCGGGTGAAAGGTGCGGCCAAGGTCGCGGCCGCTGGCCACGACGTGAACCAGCTTCTGCCTCGGCACCGGGATATCGAACAACGTGTAGCCCTGGGTGGTCATTTCGCCCAGGCGCGTGCCGACTGCCAGCACCAAGTCGGAGTCTTTGACCCGCTTGACCAGGTCAACCTGCGCGCCGATGCCCATTTCGCCAATGAAGTTCGGATGGTTGTTGTCGAAGATGTCGTGCCGGCGGAACGAGCAGCAAACCGGCAAGCCATTCGCCTCGGCGAACTTTTGCAGGCCGGCCTTGGCCGCAGGTGTCCAGCCGCCGCCGCCGACATAGAGCAACGGCCGCTCGGCCTTCTCCAGCAAGGCGCGCAGTTCGTTCATCTGCGTTGCGTCGGGGGCCAGCGGTATGATCCGCTGCACCGGCAGGTCGGCAACGTCGGAACGCTCGCGCAGCATGTCTTCCGGCAAGGCGACGACGACCGGACCGGGCCGGCCCTCCTGGGCGACGCGGAAGGCTTGCGCCATGTAGTAGGGTACCTCCTCCGTGCGGTCGATCTGGATCGCCCACTTGGCGAGCGGCTCGAACATCCGCGAGTAATCGACTTCCTGGAAGGCTTCCCGGCCCCACTCGCCGCGCGGCACCTGGCCGACCAGCATGATCATCGGTGTGGAGTCCTGGAATGCGGTATGCACGCCGATGCTGCCGTTGCAGGCGCCGGGACCGCGGGTGACCATGCAGATGCCGACCTTGCCGGTCAGCTTGGCATAGGCTTCCGCCATATTGGCCGCGCCGTGCTCGTGGCGGGCGCTGACCAAGGTGATCTCGTTGCGGGCGTCGTAAAGGGCATCCAGGACCTCGAGATAACTTTCGCCGGGAACGCAAAAGGCCCACTCGACGCCATGCTGGCGCAGCGAATCGACAACAAGCTTGCCGCCGCTGCGGCCGGGACGGTCCACCATGATTCTTGAATCCTTGTATGGGTACGTTTCGTGGGCCGGAATGTCGCACAAATCGTCATGCTGGAAAACCCATCAAGAATGGCGCCAAGGAAAGCCCCTGGGGGCCACACCGCCCGACGTCGCCATGCAGCGAATTGCCTTGCACCGGGAATGTCTCTAAACCGGTTGCGAGCACGTTTCATGCCAACCCCGAGGACCGGAATTCCCATGCCCGACGTCGCACGTACCCCACAGGCCGCCCGCCGCGGCAGGACCATGGCCCGCATCCTGCTCGACATCGGTGCGGTCAATATCCGCCCCGAGGAGCCGTTCACCCTGACCGCAGGATGGAAAAGTCCGGTCTATATCGACTGTCGAAAGCTGATTTCCTTCCCGGACGAACGTCGTAACGCCATGGCGATGGCGGCCGAAACCATTGGCGAAGAGATCGGTTTTAGCGCCATCGACGCCGTTGCCGGCGGCGAGACGGCCGGCATCCCCTACGCCGCCTGGATCGCCGAGGCTGCGCACAAGCCGATGATGTATATCCGCAAGCAGCCGAAGGGATTCGGGCGCAACGCGCAGATCGAAGGCGATCCCCGTGACGGTCTGCGCGTGCTGCTGGTCGAAGACCTCACATCGGACGGCGGCTCGAAGATCAAATTTGCCGAAGCTATCCGCAAGGCCGGCATGACCGTGACGGACACCTTCGTACTGTTCTTCTACCGCGCCTTTCCAGGCGCCCTGGAATCGCTGGCCGGCGCCGGCCTGGCGCTGCACTATCTCGCCGACTGGCGGGATGTGCTCGACGAGGTCGAGGCGGGCCGCGATTATTCGCCCGCAGCGCTGGCGACGGCACGGGACTTCCTGCGCGACCCCGTCGCCTGGTCGTCGGCGCGCGGTGGCCGGGGAGCAGTCTGACCTATTTCCTCCGGAGTGCGGAACGGCAAAAGGAGCTGCGATGGGCGGATCGTTGGCAAGGGGATGGTTCGGCATCCTGCTGACAGTGGCCCTACTCGGCTCGGTGCCGGCGCGCGCTGCCAAGGACGAGTTGGTCATCGGCTTGACCCAGTATCCGTCGTCGTTCCATCCGATTATCGATTCGATGTTGGCCAAGACCTACGTTCTCGGCATGACCAATCGGCCGTTCACCGCTTACGACGCCGATTGGAAGCTGGTGTGCATGCTCTGCACCGAACTTCCAACCGTCGAAAATGGTCTGGCGGTCCCGGAGACGGCGCCCGACGGCAAGCCCGGCATCGCCGTTACCTATACCATTCAGCCGAAAGCAACATGGGGCGACGGTACCCCGGTCACCACCCAGGATGTGCTTTTCACCTGGGAGGTCGGGCGGCATCCGCAATCGGGCGTCGCCTCCATCGAGACCTTCAAAACCATCGTCAAGATCGATGCGACGGACGACAAGACCTTCACCCTGCATCTCGACAAGCTGGATTTCGATTACAACGCCATCAACAGCTTCGAGTTGATCCCCGCCCACCTCGACCGGCAGAATTTCAACGATCCCGTCGCCTATAAGGAACGGACCGCCTTCAACACGGATACGACCAATCCCGGCCTGTATTTCGGCCCCTATCGTGTCGTCGCGGCGGTCAGCGGATCTCACATCGTACTCGAACCCAACCCAACCTGGTGGGGTACGCCGCCTTATTTCAAGCGCATCGTTGTGCGCGTCGTCGAAAACACGGCGGCGCTCGAAGCCAATCTGCTTTCGGGCTCGCTCGATATGATCGCCGGCGAACTCGGTTTCAGTATCGACCAGACCATTGCCTTCGAAAGGCGTCATGGTGAGAAATTCAACGTCATCTATCAGCCCGGTCTGGTCTACGAACACATCGACCTCAACCTGAGCAATCCGATTCTGGCCGATATTCGGGTGCGCCGGGCCCTGATTCACGGCATTGACCGACAGGGGTTGGTCGCCCGCCTGTTTGAAGGCAAGCAGTCGGTGGCCAATACCAGCGTCAATCCGTTGGACTGGATCTTTGACCCGAGCGTGCCGAGCTACGCCTATGATCCGGCTCGGGCCGGCGCGCTGCTCGATGAAGCCGGTTGGGCAACGAAGCGCAACGGCATCCGTCAGAATGCCAAGGGCGAACCGTTGCGCCTCGAAATGATGACGACCGCCGGCAACCGTTCCCGCGAATTGGTGCAACAGGTACTGCAAAGCCAGTGGAAGGCGTTGGGCGTCGACATCCGCATCCGCAATGAGCCGGCGCGCGTCTTCTTCGGCCAAACCGTTACAGAGCGGCGATTTTCGGCCATGGCTATGTTCGCTTGGGTCAGCGCACCAGAAAGCGTGCCGCGTACGACGCTGCACAGCGACCACATCCCGACGGCGGCGAACAACTGGGCGGGACAGAATTACACCGGCTACAGCAATCCGGAGATGGACGAACTTATCGAAAAAATCGCCGTCGAACTCGATCGCGACAAGCGTCGCCTCATGTGGCAGCGATTGCAGCAGATCTATGCCGAGGACGCACCGACGATCCCGCTCTATTTCCGTTCCGATCCCTACGTTCTGCCCAAATGGCTGTCGGGGTTAAGGCCGACGGGGCATCAGGACCCCTCCTCCCTCTGGGTGGAAACTTGGCGGGCCAACTGAGCATCTAGGCACGCCCCACGGAGCCGCGATGCAGAATGATCAGGCCGGCAATCACGATCAACCCGGCCCCGACGAACGTCCAGGCATCGGGAAACTCGTCGAACAACATGTAACCGAAGGCCGTCGCCCAAATCAGGCCGGAATAGAGATAGGGGGCAACGGCTGAAACCGGGGCAACCTGTACCGCGCGGATCAGGCAGTATTGCGACGTACCGCTGATCGTGCCGATCGCCACCAATAATCCCCAGCCCGCCGCGTCCGGCGTCACCCAGTCGGGATAGACGAAAAACGATAGGACGACGAAGCCGATGACCGGGGTCCACAGCAGGCTGGTCATCGCGGTGTCTACCGCCGCCACCTTGCGTGTACAGATTTGATACAGCGCGTAGCAGCACGAAGCCGAAAGAGGCAGTACCGCGACACTTTGCAGAATGCCGAACCCGGGACGCAGGATAATCAATGCGCCGCAAAAGCCGGCGGCGAGGCCCATCCAGTGGCGGGCTCCCATCCGTTCACCCAGGAGCGGGATTGAAAAAATGCTCACGAACAGGGGCGTCACAAACATGACGGCGGTAATATCCGCCACAGGCATGGCACGCAGCCCCAACGTCAGCAAGATAGTCGCCAGGGCCAGCAAGGCCGACCGGGTGAGTTGTAGTAGCAACGCACCCGATGCCGATGCCACCCGTAACCTGCAGTTCAACAGCACCAGCATGAAAAGGAAATGAAAGGCCAATCGTGCCCAAACGATCTCCAGCGTCGGAAGATTCTGGGTTGCCACCTTCACCGAACTGTCGGCCGCACTAAACAGCAAGGCTGCCGCCAACATCCACAGAACGCCGTGTAGGTCGCGCCGGGGCTTCACCGCGAGCCTATTACCGTGATGGATTTTTCTGAGCGCAAAGGAGGCTCCTAGCGGTGGCCGCACTAAGCCTGCATCGGGCGGCAAAGTCTGACGCTACAGCATTGTATATATAGATGTTTATAAAAATGTTGCTATTTTGTTCTCATGCAATTAGGCTTCGCCTCACAGTATCGATATCAATTGGAGCATTTCCATGCAGAACTTCATCGCCACATGGCACGAAGCCGCCGCTTTCGCCCTGATCACCTCCGGCGCTCTTGCCTGGTTGGTCGTTGGCGGTTGACTCTGAGCAGCTCAGCTTGGCGGAACTGGCCGTTTCTGACTTTTTTCATCGATCGCAACGAAGATGAACATGCCCTCCGTCACCTTGACCAGGCGATGAAGCTGCGAGCGCCGCTCCACCCAGACGTCGACCTTGATCGTTAGCGACGTTGTCCCGATGCGAACGACCTCGGCGTAAATATTGACCACGTCGCCGACATTGACCGGATGAAGAAAGCGCACCGACTCAATGCCGACGGTTGCCACCCGGCCGTTAGCTCGCGACCACGCTGTGATGCCGCCGGCTAGATCCATCTGCCCCAGCAACCAGCCGCCAAAGATATCCCCACGGGGGTTGGTATCGGCTGGCATCGCCAGCGTACGTATGGCCAGTCGGCCGCTCGGCTGTTCCGCATCGTCGTTCAATCCGTCCTCCCATTGTTCGCCCCTGCGCCGGCAACCCTAAGTTCTGTAATGGCACGCAGACATTTCGCTACCATATATAGGCGAAGCAAGGCGTTAGAGACACTGTATCATGCTTGTCCAATGCTGCGCGGGAAACTAGGATACCGTCCATGCCAGATCTGTTCGACACCCCCACGGCGCGTCGCCGCGTCGACACCTACGACGCCCGCGATATTGAAGTATTGGAAGGCCTCGAGCCGGTCCGCCGGCGGCCCGGTATGTATATCGGCGGCACCGACGAACGGGCTCTGCACCATTTGGTCGCCGAATTGCTCGACAACGCCATGGACGAGGCCGTCGCCGGCCACGCCAGCCGCATCGAAATCGAGTTGGCCGCCGACCAGACCGTCACCGTGCGCGACAACGGCCGCGGCATTCCGGTAGACCCCCATCCCAAATTCAAGGACCGTTCGGCACTTGAGGTAATCCTCACCACGCTGCATTCCGGCGGCAAAT
>CANITX010000139.1 GCA_947470575.1 Rhodospirillales bacterium | reverse complement strand
AGAGCCGCCAACATTTCCTCGAAAATATTGAAGGATTCCCGCTTGTATTCATTCAAGGGGTCTTTCTGCGCATAAGCCCGCAAACCGATGCCGTGGCGCAGGTGGTCGAGCGTCAGCAGATGCTCCTTCCACACCTGATCCAAAACCTGCAGCAACAGGCTCTTTTCGACGCTGCGCATGATCTCTGGGCCATAGTTGGCGCCTTTTTCCGCCATCTTGCGGTCGGCCGCCTTGATCAGGCGCTCGAGAATTTCGTTGTCGGCGATGCCTTCTTCCTTGGCCCATTCCTGGATCGGCAGGTTGAGACCGGTGATGCGCAGATATTCGGCGTGCAACGCATGGGTATCCCACTGCTCGGCATAGGCCTTTTCGGGAATGAAGCGCGTCACCATCTCCTCGATGACGTGATGACGCATCTCGGCAACATTGGCCGATACGTCCTCCGACGACATCAGCTCCTTGCGCTGCTCGTAGATGACCTTGCGCTGATCGTTCATGACGTCGTCGAAGCGCAGCAGGTTCTTGCGGATTTCGAAGTTGCGTTCCTCGACCTTGGTCTGTGCCTTGGCCAATGCCTTGTTGACCCAGGGATGAACGATCGCCTCGCCTTCTTCGAGACCCAATCGCTTCAGCATGCCGTCGATGCGTTCGGAGCCGAAGATGCGCATCAGATCGTCTTGCAGCGACAGATAAAATTTGGAACCGCCGGGGTCGCCTTGGCGTCCGGAACGGCCACGCAACTGATTGTCGATGCGCCGGCTTTCATGGCGTTCGGTGCCCAAGACGAACAAGCCACCGGCATTGAGAACGATTTGCCGGGCTTCTTCGATTTCGGCGGTGATTTGCGCAATCCGGCGTTCCCGCTCCGCCGGATCGGTGACGGCAGCGAGATCGGTTTCGATGCGCATCTCAAGATTGCCGCCCAACTTGATGTCGGTGCCGCGGCCGGCCATGTTGGTGGCGATGGTGACGCCGCCGGGCTTGCCTGCCTGGCCGATGATATGAGCTTCCTGTTCGTGGTAGCGGGCGTTCAGCACATTGTGCGGAATCTTACGCTTTTTCAGTAGGGCGGCGAGGTGTTCGGATTTCTCGATGCTGACCGTGCCGACCAGAACCGGTTGCTTGCGTTCGTAGCACTCGGCGATCTGTTCGATGATGGCGTCGTATTTCTCGCCCGCGGTGCGATAGACCTCGTCATCCAGATCGGCGCGAATGCACGGCAGGTGGGTCGGGATTTCAACCACCTCCAGCTTGTAAATTTCCGAAAATTCTCCTTCCTCGGTCATGGCCGTGCCGGTCATGCCGGCCAGCTTGGGATAGAGGCGGAAGTAATTCTGGAAGGTGATGGAGGCGAGGGTCTGATTTTCCTGCTGGATATGGACGCCTTCCTTAGCTTCCAGCGCCTGGTGCAGGCCATCGGAGTAACGCCGGCCTTCCATCATGCGACCGGTGAATTCATCAATGATGATGACCCGGTCGTCCTTGACGATGTAATCGGTATCGCGAGCGAACAGCTTGTGCGCCCGCAGCGCCTGATTGCCGTGATGCACCAGCGAAACGTTGGCGATGTCGTAGAGATTGCCCAGTGTTAATACACCCGCCTCGCGCAGCAACGTTTCCAGCTTTTCCGCGCCTTCGTCCGTGAAGGTGACCGAGCGGGCCTTCTCGTCCTTCTCGAAGTCGCTTTCCTCAAGCTTGGGGATCAGCTTGTCGATGCGCTGGTATAGCTCCGACGAATCCTCGGCCGCGCCGGAAATGATCAGCGGCGTGCGCGCTTCGTCGATCAGGATGGAATCAACCTCGTCGACGATGGCATAGTAGAATTCCCGCTGCACCATGTCGTCCAGACGGAACTTCATGTTGTCGCGCAGATAGTCGAATCCATATTCGTTATTGGTGCCGTAGGTGATGTCGGCGCGATACTGCTGACGCCGCTGGCTGTCATCCAGGCCGTGGACGATGCAACCGACCTTGAGGCCGAGAAACTCATAGATGCGCCCCATCCATCCGGCATCGCGCTTGGCCAGATAGTCGTTGACGGTCACGACATGGACGCCTTTGCCGGCGAGCGCATTCAGATAGACCGGCAACGTGGAGACCAACGTCTTGCCTTCGCCGGTCTTCATCTCGGAGATCATGCCCTTGTGCAGGACAACGCCGCCCAACAACTGAACGTCGAAATGGCGCTGGCCGAGGGTGCGCTTGGCGGCTTCCCGCACAGTGGCGAATGCATCGACCAGGACATCGTCCAGGGTTTCGCCCTTGGCCAAGCGTTCGCGCAGCCAGACGGTGCGCCCGCGCAAAGCCGCCTCGTCGAGCTTCTCGATCTCGGGTTCCAGCGCGTTGATCGCGTCGACAGTCGATTGCAGTGTCTTTAGAAAGCGATTGTTGGCCGTGCCAAACATCCGCCGGGCGATAGCGCCAAACATGCGAGGTCCTCGGGAAGATACAGCAGAGTAAATCCAGGAAATCCGGCCATTTCAGGCTGCCGAGAGAGATAGAGCGCCGCACCCGGCCTGTCAATGCAGCCAGCCATCGGGTGGGAACCACAGAATGCCACTGATCGGTGACAATTTCGTTGTCAGCCGATCCGGCCGGATGCGTTGAGGCTTAGCGCCTGCGCACGAACACGAAATCCCCGCCATCGTGCCCAGCGCTGCGCACATCGGAATATTCGGGGGTCTGATTGGCATTCAGCATGACCGGGCGGCGCATGGCGGTAAACAGGCTGGTACCATCGATAATACCGGTGTACTCCTGCAAGGCCTCGATGAACGCCGCGGCGAAGGGGGAATGCCCACGGCTGTTGTTGTCGGCGACCGGTTCTAGCCCCCCCGAGGTCAAGGTCACGCGTGCCGTCTTGGAGGCAATTCTCTCCCAATAATCGGCCGTACGCAGGTTTATCTTGGCGTCCCGGCTAAGCGTCCCGGAAAAGCAGCTGTCGGCGACGATCATCACGTGCTTGGCCAACAACGTGCGCAAGGTATCGGTAATGGTTGTGTTCGAAACCCATTTGCTGCGCCGGTTCGGCTGTGCGTCCACCGGCAGCCAGTAGCCGCGACCGGCACTTTCATCCAGATAGCCGTGGCCGGCGTAGTAGATCAGCAGATTGTCGCTCCCGGTCAGAGTCTCGCGCAAAACGTCCAATGCATCGACCAATTCCTGTTGTGTTGGGTTGATCAGTTTGTGAATAGTGAAGCCGTACTGGCGCTCCAGCAGATCGGCAACCCGCAAGGCATCGTTGATTGCCGTTTCCAACTTGGGCAGTTCCCGGTAGTCATTTATGCCGATGACCAGGGCGTGATAACGGCCCCAGTCGATGGCCGGCACCGGCCCCGACGCGGCGGGGCCCGTTGTTCCTGGCGTCACTTGACGTGCGAGTGTGCTTTGGGCGGCTTTTGAAGCGACCTGCGGCGGTTGCGTGGGCTGAGCAGATGCCAAGGCAGGGGGATCGTCGGGAACGCCGCCGAACGCCTTGTCGAGCAGCGCGCGGCGTCGACCTTCGAACTCTGTCTGACCGATCAGGCCGCCGTCGAGCAATTGTTTCATCATGGCAAGTTGCCGCGTGAGTTCATCAGCGGGGGTGCTGCTTCCAACCGCTGCAGGCGCCGAAGGCGCGAGGGATGGGCTTACGTGAAGCGGCTCCGGGGCATTCTGTTCTGCGGGAAGGCGAAGGGCGCTTGGTGTCGGTACCGAAACGCTGGATGTGGCTGCGATTGGGGCAACCGCTTGTGGGGAGGAAGTAGACGCCACTTTAGCTTTCTCTTCCAGATTGGCCAATATGGCATCCCGCGTTGCGCCGCTGCCAAGGAGCGCCTTGGCGTTAATCACGTCTTCGACCTTAAGCGGTGCATGCGCCATGAAGATATCGGTTCGGCAGGCCCATTCGATCGGATTACGCCCCGCCGTTGCCTGGAAGGTGCCGTAGGTGCTGCCGATGAAGGCTGAATCGGAGAAACGACCGTTGAGTTTCATGTCGAATGACTTGCCGCCGCTGCGCCAGTGCATCCACAAATCGACGGTACCGTTCGCAGCGACGCTGGCGACCAGCGGCTTCCCCCCGGTTCGGGAATTGTCGATGGTAGCGGTCAACCGGCCGGCCTCTAGGACAGCACTAAAGGCGATGCTGTCAAAATCGCAGATTTCGCGATGCGATACCGCATAGCCTTCTGCACTGGAATTGGGGCTGGCATTCATCAGACCTTCCCAAACGCCCTCGGCCGGGCCAGCCGCAACTGCCCATGAACACAAGGCGGCAACGCCAGATACGCAGGTTGCCGCAACAGTAGGGCGCCAATGGGCTGACATATAACGTCCTTTGTGAGCCGAACCAGTACATTCCGGCGATCGTACCCATGCATGCGTCATCGCAATTTCAATAAGAATACCATGCCGATGGCCATGCCGTTAGCTTAGCAGCGCGCTGAAAGCCCCGTATCGGAATTAAGATTTCCCGGCTAATAAGGTACCTAGAAGCGCCGCGGGCTAAAGCTGCAAGCCGGGCGCGTTGGTGGCTTACGCCAAAAACGACATCGAAAGGAAACTATGGATATGTCCAGGCGTGACAGGCGGAGCGTCACTCTTTTGGCAGCCCTCTTTGCCCTTGGTATGAATGCGGCCTTGGCGGCGGACGCCGTTGTACAGCAGACGCCCACGAAAAGCCCCGCAGCTGCCAGTCAGCCGGCCGATCCGACCGTAGCCATCGTCAATGGCGACCTGATCCGCCTATCGGACGTTGAAACGGCACGTCAGCGGTTGCCCGAACAGCTTCGCGCTATGCCGTTGCAGGTACTCTTTCCGACGCTGATCAATGGGTTGATCGGCAGCAAACTCGCCGCGCAGGAGGCACGCCGCCTGGGCATGCAGAAGGAAAGCGAACACCAGAAGCTGATGGCCCGGGTCGAGGAGCAATTGCTCGAGCGTCAATACATTCTGAAGATCATCGACGAACGGTCCACCGATGCTGCGCTGAAGGCCCGATACAATCAACACATCGCCGGCGTGGCGGGCGAGGAGCAAGTCCGCGCCCGCCATATCCTGTTGAACAGCGAAGGCGATGCCAAGGCGATCATTGCCGAACTGGGCAAGGGCGCCAACTTTATCGAACTGGCGAAAAAGCGGTCCACCGATCCGGCGGGCGCGAGCGGCGGAGATCTTGGATTTTTTGCCAAGGACGAAATGGTCGCCGAGTTCGCCGAGGCGGCCTTTGCGATGAAGCCGGGAGAGGTATCGACGACCCCGGTCAAGAGCGAATTCGGTTGGCACGTCATCAAGGTCGAGGAGCGCCGCGTCGGTCCGCCGCCCTCGTTCCCGGACGTCGAAGAGGAAGTGCGCGGCGAACTGGCCCGCGAGATCAGCACGTCCTTGATCGACGAACTGAAAAAGAAGGCCAAAATTCAGCAGTTCGGAGCCGATGGGAAACCGGTGCCCTAACAGTCTCGCGCCTCCGTAAGGTCGGGAAGCGGTTCCGGCTTCCCAAGCGCGGCAGAACCGGTTAGGGAAAGGGCGCCGTTCGCCTGCCTGGAGGTTTCATCGTGGCAAAGTTGTCGCCTTTCGCGCCTGCCTGTTTCCCGCAATTGCCGCCGGTCCCTGGCGTGCGCCTGGCGACGGCCGCCGCCGGGGTTCGCTACAAGGTCCGCGAGGACGTGCTGCTGGCCGAACTGGCCGAGGGTACCACGGCGGCGGGCGTGTTGACCCGCTCCAAGGCACCCGGCGCGCCGGTTGACTGGTGTCGGAAGATTCTCGGCAATGGCCGGGCTCGCGCATTGGTGGTCAATGCCGGCAATGCCAACGTCTTCACTGGCAAGGCCGGTGCCTTGGCGGTCGAACGCACAGCCAAGGCGACGGCGGACCTGTTGGGCTGCAAGGCGAACGCCGTGTTTGTGTCCTCTACCGGTGTCATCGGCGAACAGCTGCCGGCGGAAAAGATCGTTGCCGTCCTGCCGCAGCTGCGCAAGGAGTTGAGCGCCGGCGCCTGGGAAAAGGCGGCGCGGGCCATTGCCACCACCGATACCTTTCCAAAGGGTGCGACCCGCAGCGCGACCATTGACGGCGTCCCGGTTACCCTGAACGGCATCATCAAGGGTTCGGGTATGATCGCCCCCGACATGGCGACTATGCTTGGCTACGTCTTCACAGACGCCAAGATTGGCAAGGAGGCGTTGCAGACCCTGTTGACCAAGGGTAGCGACCGCACCTTCAACTGCATCACCGTCGACAGCGACACGTCGACCAGCGATACGGTTCTAGCCTTCGCTACCGGCCAGGCGAGCCATAAGAAAATCTCTGACCACCGCGATCCGCGCTTGCGCGACTTCCGCCGCCAGTTCGACTCCCTGTTGCAGGAGATGGCGTTGCTGGTGGTCAAGGACGGCGAGGGTATCTCCAAGTTCGTCACCATCGCCGTGACGGGCGCCGCCTCGGCGGGATCGGCCCGGCGGATCGGGCTTTGCGTCGCCAATTCACCATTGGTCAAGACTGCCATCGCCGGCGAGGACGCCAACTGGGGCCGTATCGTCGCGGCGGTCGGCAAGAGCGGCGAGAAGGCGGATCGCGACTGCCTGACTATCTCTATCGGCGGCGTGCCCGTGGCGGCGAAGGGCCAGGCCGTTACCGGCTACGACGAAGCGCCGGTTGCCGCGCATCTAAAGGGTCGCGAGATCGACATCGCCATCGATATCGGCATCGGGCGCGGCAAAGCCACCGTCTGGACCTGCGACCTGACCCACGAATACATCAGCATCAACGCCGACTATCGCTCGTGAGGCCGGTTCCGTGGCGCTATTCCCGTTGGAGACCGAACGCCTGAGGCTCCGCGGGCTGGAGTTGAAGGACGCGCCGAAGGTGCGTAGTTATGCCGGCGATTGGGACGTCGTCCGCTACTTGGCCGACGTCCCCTACCCCTATCCCGAAGGCCTGGCCGAGCGCTGGATCCGCGTCACCCGCGATAAGCTGCGCCAGGGTGACGACTACACGCTGGCCATCGCCCGGCTGGCCGACGATGCCCTGATGGGCACAGTGCAAATGAAGATCGGCGATTACGCCAAGGGCGCCGAGGTGGGGTACTGGCTGGGCCGTCCTTATTGGGGACAGGGTTATGCGACGGAGGCGTTGCGTCGCATCGTACTGCTGGCCTTCAACCGGCTTGGCCTGCACAGGGTGTGGGGGGCGGCGTTGGTCGACAACCGTGCCTCCGAACGGGTGCTGGAGAAGGCGGGAATGCGTTCGCTCGGCATCGGCGAATACAATTTCCCAGCCCGCGGCGGCATGCGCCAGGTGACTTATTTCGCGCTGACCCGAGAGGAAGCGGAACAGGACTCCTCCCGCCTCGGCGCCGTCGTCAGCCGGCTTTAGGATTCGTCGCCATGACGGAATACGCCCCCGACAGCGGTTGCCTGCAGGCGGGGCTCGGCCGCGGTGACAAAACCAATCTGCCCATCGTCCTGGTCGCCGCCGTCGCCCTCGTCGACATGGACAGCCGGGTATTGGTTGCCCAGCGGCCGCCGGGAAAGTCCATGGCCGGGCTCTGGGAATTCCCCGGCGGTAAGGTGGCGTCGGGCGAAACGCCGGAATCGGCGCTGGTCCGCGAACTGGCCGAGGAACTGGGTATCGACGTCACCGAAAGCTGCCTGGCGCCCATCGCCTTCGCATCACATTCCTATGCCGATTTTCACCTGCTGATGCCTGTCTTTGCCTGCCGGGTGTGGCGGGGCGAGATCGTCGGGCGGGAGGGTCAGGCTGTGCGCTGGGTACGCCCGGTGCGCCTGGCCGACCTCGACATGCCGCCGGCCGACCGGCCGCTGGTAGCCCTGCTGCGCGATCTGCTTTAAAAAGGCGCCAAGCCGGCAAAACCAAACGAGGGAGAAACGCCATGGCCGAGGACCGCGTCTATACGGCTGCTCTGCTGATCATCGGCAACGAGATCCTGTCCGGCCGCACCCAGGACAGTAATCTCGCCTACATCGGCAAGGGGTTGAACGATGTCGGCGTGCGCCTCATGGAGGTGCGGGTCGTTGCCGATATCGAGGCGGCCATCGTCAAGGCGGTCCGCGAACTGTCGGCCGAGAACGATTACGTCTTCACCACCGGCGGTATCGGCCCGACCCACGACGACATCACCTGCGCCTCGATTGCGGCGGCCTTCAACGTCAAGGTCATCCGCCATCCGGTGGCCGACGCGCTGCTACGCGACTACTACGGCGATCGCGTCAACGAAGCGCGCATGAAAATGGCGGATGTCCCCGAGGGCTCGGACCTGATCGACAATCCGGTGAGCAAGGCGCCGGGCTTCCGCATCGGCAACGTTCACTGCATGGCCGGCGTGCCGCGCATTATGCAGTCGCAGTTCGACGGGGTGCGCCACTCGCTGAAGGGCGGCAAGCCAATGCTGTCGCGCTCGGTGACGGTTTTCATCGCCGAAAGCCAGATGGCCGCCGATCTCACCAAGCTGCAGGAGAAGTACGCGACCACCGAGATCGGTAGCTATCCCTTCTCGCGCAACGGTACCTTCGGCACGGCCATCGTGACGCGGTGCACCGAAGCTGCCACGTTGGATGCCGCCGTGATCGAACTCAAGGAAATGATGATCCGTCATGGCGGCGCGCCGCAGGAAGACGCCTGAACGCCGGCTTGCGGACAGTTCTTCCGACGCGTAGGTTCCCGGCCAGGCGGGCGTGGCGAAACTGGTAGACGCACGGGACTTAAAATCCCGAGCGCGCAAGCGTGTGCGGGTTCGAGTCCCGCCGCCCGCACCAATACGTTCAGCTACTTATTGGACATTCCCTTTTGTTCTTTTGTGATGGCCCGATGTCGCCGGCCATCATCTGACGGAATAGGAGCGTCGGCGTGGTGTTTACGTAGCGTGCGCTGGCTAGTCTGCTGGCCGGCGGCGTGAGAGGACCACTGT
>CANITX010000138.1 GCA_947470575.1 Rhodospirillales bacterium | reverse complement strand
CTCTTGCCCGCCCCCGCTTCGCTCTTGCCCGAAGGCGACAGCAGGGTGCCGGTGGGGATGCCCTCCAAGCGGCCCAACGCCACCACCTCGCCGACACCGGCCTTGGCCGCCTTGTCGTGCTTGGCGCCGAGCGTACGCGACAGCGAACCGACGCGGCTGCCGTTCAGCGTCATGCCGTCGGCGATCTCGCCGCGCCAGACCCGGACGTAGGAAAGCTTGCCAGCCTGGGCGGCATACTGGGTCTTGAAGACGCGGGCCAACGGCTCGCCGGTGGGCGCGATGCCCAGGCGCGCCGTCGTCGTCGTCGGCTCCGGCGCTTCGTGGCGCAGCGCCTTCAACAGTCGGCGCACGCCGTTGTCGTTAAGCGCCGATCCGAAGAATACCGGCACGATCAGGCTTTCCTGCAAATCCTTAGCCATCATCTCGTAGATCTTGTCCGACGACGGCGCCGAGTCTTCGAGCAGGGCCTCGAGCAGGCCGTCGTCGAAATCGGCCAGGACTTCGAGCATGTCGCCGCGCGCCATCTTTTCCCGGTCGCGCACGGAATCGGGGAGCTGAATCAGTTCCGAAGCGCCGGCCCGGCTCCACTTGAAGGCCCGCTCGCTGACCAGATCGACATGGCCGCTGACCGTCTCGCCGTCGCGAATGGGAATTTCGCGCAACACCAGCGGCCGGTCGGAAACCGCCTGCAAAGCCTCCAGCGTCGCTTTGACGCTGCCCTGGCCGTTGTCCATCTTGTTGATGAAGACGATATGCGGAATGGCGCGGTCGTCGAGGAATCGCAACAACGGCGCCACGGTCAGCGCCTTGTCGGCCCCCGGCTCGCAAACCAAAACAGCCGTATCGACGACGCCGAGGGCGTTGAGTGTCTCCTGAAGCAGCTCGATGGAACCGGGGCAGTCGATGAAGGTCCAGGCATCGCCCAGGTACGAGGTGGTAGCGACGTTGAGTTCGACCCCCATCTGGCGCGCCCGCGCCTCAGGCGCGGAATCGCCGACGGCGTTGCCTTCGGCCACGCTGCCCTTGCGGGCGGTAGCGCCGGCAATGGCGAGAATGCTTTCGAGAAGCGTCGTCTTGCCGCTGAGGTAGGGGCCGACGAGCGCCGCGCAGCGCGGTGCGGAAGGAGCCTTTGCGGTCACGATACTCTCCCTGGCAATGGGCGCCTTGTCGCGGCGCCGTTCCTCATTGCAATCGGGCGAGCCATCGGCTGACCCGATGTCTAGGCGGGGAGACTAGCAAGACTCCGGGGGGTGGGGCAAATCGGTCCTTCGACACAAGGAAGCCGCTAAAAAATCAAGCTCATGCTGAGGAGGGCCAAAGGGCCGTCTCGAAGCATGGGCAACCGGCACGGCGCCCGCCATCCTTCGAGACGGCCGCTAACGCGGCCTCATCGTGAAGAGGGTCAGAGGCTCGTCTCGAAGGATGGGCACCCGGCCGTAGCGTGTCGTCAGGTAAGATTGCCGCAGGCCCTTTGGATGCGCGTGCACGCGTCTTCCAGAACGTCGGTAGCCGCCGCATAGGAGATGCGGAAATGCGGCGCCAGCCCGAAGGCCGAACCATGGACGACGGCGACGCCTTCGGCTTCCAGCAGGTAGGTCACCACGTCCTCGTCGGTCTTCAGCACCTTGCCCTGGGGCGTCTTGCGCCCAATCATACCGGCGCAGTTCGGATAGACATAGAAGGCACCCTCCGGGGTCGGGCAGTCGATACCCTGGGCCTGATTGAGCATGGAGACCACCAGGTCGCGCCGCCCCTTGAACACCCCGACATGGCCCGCGATGAAATCTTGCGGGCCGTTGAGCGCGGCGACCGCGGCATGCTGGGCGATCGAGCAGATGTGCGAGATGCTCTGCGACTGCACCATGTTCATCGCCTTGATCAGCGGCAGCGGCCCGGCGCCCCAGCCGACCCGCCAACCGGTCATGCAATAGGTCTTCGACAGGCCGTTCATGGTCAGCGTGCGCTCATACAGGCGCGGCTCGATTTGCGCCGGCGTGTAAAATTTGAAGTCGTCGTAGACCAGGTGTTCATAGATGTCGTCGGTGAACACCCAGACGTGCGGGTGGCGCATCAGCACGTCGGTGATCGCCTTCAACTGGTCGTGGCTATAGGCGGCGCCCGTCGGGTTGGACGGCGAGTTCAGCAGCACCCACTTGGTCTTCGGTGTGATCGCTGCTTCCAGGGCCGCCGGGTCCATGCGGAAGCCGTTGGCCTGCGGGCAGTCGACGATGACCGGAGTGCCTTCGCACATCTCGACGATGTCGGGATAGGATACCCAGTAGGGGGCCGGGATGATCACCTCGTCGCCCGGATCGAGGGTGGCGATGAAGGCGTTGAAGATGGTGTGCTTGCCGCCGCAGTTCACGGTGATCTGGTCGGGGGTATAGGAGAGCCCGTTCTCGCGCTTGTGCTTGTCGCAGATGGCGCGGCGCAGCTCGACGATGCCGGGAACCGCCGTGTATTTGGTCTCGCCCCGGTCCATGGCCGCCTTGGCGGCGTCCTTGATGTGCTCGGGCGTGTCGAAGTCCGGCTCGCCGGCGCCCAGGCCGATGACGTCGCGCCCCGCCGCCTTCAGTTCCTGCGCTTTCTGCGTCACCGCCATGGTCGGCGACGGCTTGATGCGGTTCAGGCGCTGGGCGATGAAGGACATGACGGAAAACCCCTGGATGGAGGCCGCGCCGGCCACGGCGGACGGAGGACGGCGATAGGCTGTGAAACCGGCGGTGGGCATACTCCGTTCAGCGGACTGAGGCAAGAGTGGGAACGCCGCCCTTGACAGGGATCAAGGCTGCCAATGGCTTATGCCGCAGGCCTCCCGTCGGTCAGATCGCCACGATCGAAGCTCATGCGCCCGAAGCGTCTCCGATATTCGGCCGGGGTCATGGCGGTGTGCCGCCTGAACAGTCTCCGGAAGAAGGCGAGATCGCGATAGCCGACTTGCGAGCAGACAGCCTGTATGGAAGCAGCGCCATGCTCCAGCAATTCCTTGGCAGCCGCTACCCGCAGCATCTGGGCATACACGCCAGGCAACCGGCCCGTCGCCGTCTTGAAACGGCGGATGAAATTGCGCGGCCCCATGCCGGCATGATCGGCGAGGACATCGATCGACAGGTCGCGGTGGAAGTTTTCCCGCAAATACTCCTCGGCCAACCTGATCTTATCGTCCGCGTGGGGACGCGATAGGGGCAATACCGAATACCCGGGCTGGCGTCCCCGCGGCATACTCAAGAGCAATGACTTGGCGCACTGCAAGGCGATTTCGCGGCCGCAGAACTTTTCCACCAGATACAGACTCAGATCGATGGAGGCATAGACGCCGCCGCTGCACAGTATCCGGTGGTCCTCTGTCACGAATTGTTCTGGCCGCCACAGCACGTTGGGATAGCGCTGGCGCAGTATATCGGCCACCGCCCAGTGCGTTGTCGCCTGCCGGCCGTCGAGAAGCCCGCATTCGGCAAGGAATGCAACACCCGTACAGATACCTGCGATACAGGCGCCCCGGGCATGCCACTCGCGCAGCCAAGGCAGCAACGGGGTATCCCGTGCAATCCGTTCCTGGACGTCCCAGCCGGACGCGGGAAGGATGATGATGTCGGTTTGCTCGACGTCTTGGATCGCCAATTCCGGCGTCAGGCCCAGCGAACAGATGCTGGTCACGCCCTTACCGTCGATCGAGGCCGTCCGTACGCGGAACCGCGGTTGCGGCGTATCGCCATGCAGCCAGTTCCATAGCAGGCCAGCAGAATGGAAGACCTCGATCGGTCCAATTGCCGTCGACGCATAACCCGCTTCTAACAATACGACCGTTACATCGAGCACGGTTTTGTTGCGCGGTACTTTCGGAGCTTCATGCGTGGCGACCTCGGCGATTCTCGGCATTGGCTGAAATCCGTCGTCCTGCAGGCGATGGCGCCACCGCTCCGAAGCAGGAGCGGCGGCGCGGGTGGATCAGTTCCTGGCTGTCATCGGATCGATGATATTGCGCACTTCGGTGATCTTGTTCGCCGGAAAACCGCTCAATTGTGCGTGCTCGAGGACCGAATCCTTGCTGTCGGCCAGATAGATGCAGAAGGTTTTGTCGTCCACGACATACGACTGGACCCACTGCGCCTTCCCCGAAAGCTCCGCCAGCGCGCTGTTGGAGGCCTTTGCCGCGTCTCGGAGCTGCGCGTCGTCTAGATTTCCGACACCCGGGATGTCACGTTCGATCACATAGCGTTTCATGGCCTTTCTCCGTGTTGAATTCGACAAAATCTAGGGTCGCCGAATTCAGTTCGATGCGGCAGATGTCATTTTTGACAATGTAACATGCTGATCATGACAAATCGATCCACAGAGGGGCCATGCCCACCCTAGCTATCGGCGGGGTCGAACGCCTATATAGTACGAATGCCTGACACCTTCGCTGAACACACCATCTTCCTGCCCGAAAAGCGCCCGCCGGTGGCCGGCAGCGCGCGCTTCCGGCTGGTTTCCGATTACAAGCCGGCCGGCGACCAGCCGCAGGCCATCGCGGCGCTGGCCGAGGGCCTGGAGGCCGGCGAGCGCGATCAGGTGCTGTTGGGCGTCACCGGTTCGGGCAAGACCTTCACGGTGGCGCACGTCATCGACCGGCTGCAGCGCCCGGCGCTGGTGCTGGCGCCCAACAAGACATTGGCCGCCCAGCTTTACGGCGAGATGAAAAGCTTCTTTCCCGACAACGCGGTCGAGTATTTCGTCTCCTACTACGACTATTACCAGCCCGAAGCCTACGTGCCGCGCACCGATACCTATATCGAGAAGGACGCTTCGATCAACGAACAGATCGACCGCATGCGCCACGGCGCAACGCGGGCGCTTTTGGAACGCAACGACGTCATCATCGTCGCCTCGGTCTCCTGCATCTACGGCATCGGCGCCGTCGAAACCTATGCCGAGATGGTGGTCAGCCTGGAACAAGGCATGGCCATCGACCGCAACGCCCTGCTCAAGCGCTTCGTCGAGCTGCAGTACAAGCGCAACGACGCCAACTTCTATCGTGGCACCTTCCGGGTGCGCGGCGACGTCGTCGAAATCTTCCCATCGCACCTGGAAGATCGCGCCTGGCGCATTTCGTTGTTCGGCGACGAGATCGAAGGCCTCTGGGAAATCGATCCGCTGACCGGGGAAAAGGTCCACACGCTCACCGAGATCGTCGTCTATCCCTCCAGCCATTACGTGACGCCGCGCCCGACGCTGATTCAGGCCGCCGAGAAGATCAAGGCGGAGCTGAAGCTCCGCCTCGTCCAACTGCGCGACGAGGGCAAACTGCTCGAGGCCCAACGATTGGAGGAGCGCACGGGCTTCGATCTGGAGATGATGGAAACCACCGGTTTTTGCAGTGGTATCGAAAACTATTCCCGCTACCTGACCGGCCGCAATCCCGGCGAGCCGCCGCCAACGCTGTTCGAATACCTACCGGACAATGCGCTTCTGTTCGTCGACGAATCGCACGTCACCGTGCCGCAGATCGGCGGCATGTACCGCGGCGACTTCAACCGCAAATCGACGCTGGCCGATTTCGGCTTCCGCCTGCCGTCCTGCATCGATAACCGGCCGCTGAAGTTCGAGGAATGGGAGGCGATGCGGCCGCAGACCGTCTTCGTCTCGGCGACGCCGGGCCCGTGGGAGATGGAGCGTACCGGCGGCGTCTTCGCCGAACAGGTGGTGCGTCCGACGGGACTGATCGACCCGCTGTGCATCGTGCGCCCGGTCGAAAATCAGGTCGACGACCTCCTGGGCGAAGTGCGCGCCTCGGCCGCCAAGGGACATCGCGTGCTGGTCACGACGCTGACCAAGCGCATGGCCGAGGACCTGACCGAATACCTGCACGAACAGGGCGTGCGGGTACGCTATCTGCACTCCGACATCGACACTCTGGAGCGTATCGAGATCATCCGCGATCTGCGCCTAGGCGCCTTCGACGTGCTGATCGGCATCAACCTGTTGCGCGAAGGCCTCGACATCCCGGAATGTTCCCTGGTCGCCATCCTGGATGCCGACAAGGAAGGTTTCCTGCGCTCCAAGACCAGCCTGGTGCAGACCATCGGTCGCGCCGCCCGCCATGTCGAAGGCCGGGTCATACTCTACGCCGACAAGATCACCGAGTCGCTCGATTACGCCATCGGCGAAACCAATCGACGACGCGAGCGGCAACAGGCCTATAACGCCGCCCATGGCATCACGCCGGAAAGCATCAAGAAATCGATCTCCGATGTGCTGCAATCGGTCTACGATCAGGATTACCTGCAGGTCGATACTGGCGTCAGCGGCGATGTCCACTTGGTCGGCAAGAACCTGCGCAAACACATTGTCGACCTGGAAACCCGCATGAAAAAGGCGGCCAGCGAATTGGAATTCGAGGAGGCCGCCCGTCTGCGCGACGAAATCCGTCGGCTGGAGGCCGTTGAGCTCGGCCTGGATGCGCCCGGTATGTCACAGGCGGCCGCCACCAGCGCCGGCCTTACCCCCGGGCCGCGCAAGGGCGCGCGCCAGGACAAGAACCGCAAGGGCGGCTCGCGACGCCGCTGAGCCGAAGGCGCCGCTTCCGGGTTTGGCGTTCGGGGGGTAGTATTCAAACAGGACCGCCGGGGCACAGGGCCCGGATCGCCTCTCGAAGCAGACATCGCGGAGTAGAAAAATGTCCGTCCTGACCAAACCCAAGATGAAGATCACCAAGTTATCCCAGCATATCGGCGCCGAGGTGACCGGCATCGATCTGACCCAGCCGATCAACGAGGCGACCCGCCGGGAACTGCATCAGGCCGTCGTCGATAACATCGCGCTGGTCATCCGCGACCAGAAATTCACGCCCGAGCAGTTCCTGGCCGCCGGCCAACTGTTCGGCGAGCCGATGGACCGCGACCATCTGACCTATTCGATCCCCGGCGTGCCTTTCGTGCACGAGGTATCGAGCCGCCATCGCAGCAAGGACGGCAGCGTCAAGAAGGTCGGGCCCCGCTGGCATTCGGATCACACCAACAAGGAATATCCGCCCAAGTTCACTTGCCTCTACGCTGTCGAGTTGCCAGCCAAGGGCGGCGGCACCAGCATCGCCAACATGCGCGCCGGCTACGACAGCCTTCCCGAGCATCTCAAGCAACGCATCGAAGGCAGAAAGACTGCCAACGTCATCGTCGCCAGCGGCATTACCTATCACAACAACGACCGCCTGGAGACGCAGCGCGAAAAGAACCCCGAGCCGATCTTTCAGCCGCTGGTACGCACCAATCCCGACACCGGCGGCAAGGCGCTCTATTTCCATCCGACCAAGACCGAATTCATTACCGGCATCGATCCGGCCGAATCGCAGGCCCTGCTCGACGAACTGGTGTCCTACGCGTTGAAGCCCGAGTTTGTCTATTCGCATCCCTGGCGTCTAGGCGACATGTTGTTGTGGGACAACCGCTCGGCTCTGCACAAGGCCAACTACGATTACGACCCAGCCGACGTCAGCCAGCATCGCCTGCTCTACCGTGTCCTCATCAAGGGCGAACTGCCGCACTGAATGCCATGCCCGCATTCCGGCGGGTCACAACCGGCAGGGGAGAACAGCATGGCTAAACTGCGCCATATCGCCATCACCGTTCCCGACGTCGAGAAAGCGGCGGCCTTCTACGAGAAGGTTTTCGGCATGACGCGGTTTCGCGGCTCGCGCCGCAGCATCCACCTCACCGACGGCGTGATGAACCTGGCGATCCTCAAGTTCGAGACCGACGAGCAGGCCGGCGACGAGCGCGGCAAGGATTTCCATGGCCTGCACCACTTCGGCTTCGTCGTCGACGATATCGAGGGCACATCGGGCAAAGTCTCGGAGGCGGGAGGCGCCTATCACATACGTCTGCCGAGCCGTCACGCCAGCGACACCGAGGTCAAGTTCCGCGACCCCAACGGCATCGTCTTCGACATCGTCGTCGACGACTACGCCACCAAATCCTGGGGTGCCAATACCAAAGTGTGATTATGCCGCCTTAGCGGCACCGTTGGAGCCACCGACTGTCCCCTGCCGCCCGATGTCTCCACCAGTTCCAGTGATAGTGTCTCATCGTCTTGACTATATCCCCTCCCTGGGGATAGGATTTTGACATGAACGAACCGCACCTGCATGCCACTCACCCCGACATCGTCAAACGCCTGAAGCGGGCCGAGGGTCACATGCGCAGCGTCATCGAGATGATTGGGGCCGGGCGGCCGTGTCTCGACATCGCCCAACAGCTGCACGCCGTGGAAAGGGCCATTGTCCAAGCCAAGAAGACGCTGATCCAGGATCACCTGGATCACTGCCTGGAGGCCGCGGCCGGGCCGCTGCCGCGGGCGCAGAGGCGTGCCATCGACGAGTTACGGGATATCGCCAAGTACCTGTAGACCCATAAGCACTTGTAGGTCCGCCCATGCCAGACTTCGCCGAACTTCTACAGCAAGGATCGGCCCACGCCTGGCTGTTCATCCCCAGCGCCATTCTGTTAGGCGCATTGCACGGCCTGGAGCCCGGCCATTCGAAGTCCCTGATGGCGGCCTTCATCGTCGCCATCCGCGGCACCGTCGGCCAGGCGATCCTGCTCGGCCTCGCCGCGACGGTGTCGCACACCGCCATCGTCTGGGGGCTCGCGTTCGGCGGCCTCTATCTGTGGCAGGGATTCGGGACGGAAGCGATGGAACCCTGGTTTCAACTCTTCTCGGGCATCGTCGTCGTCGCCATCGCCCTGTGGATGCTCTGGCGGACCTGGCTCGGGCGGCAAGCGGGACGGACCGCGGCGCATGCCCATCCGCACGACCATGGACATGGACACGGGCATGGGCATGGCCACGAGCATTCGCCCTCCGAAGCCGGCGTTCCCCTGGACGCCCATGCCCGGGGCCACGCCGAGGACATCCGCCGGCGCTTCGCCGGCCGCGACGTCACAAACGGGCAAATCGCCGTGTTCGGCCTAACCGGCGGTCTGGTGCCCTGCCCCGCCGCCGTCACCGTGTTGCTGCTCTGCCTGCAACTCCGGGAAATCGCCATGGGCGCGGTGCTT
>CANITX010000137.1 GCA_947470575.1 Rhodospirillales bacterium | reverse complement strand
TTCCGCGGCACGGTGTCTCCCGCGCAATTCATCCCGCTTGCGGAAGAGCGGGGTTTGATCGTGCCGATTGGGGAATGGGTTCTGCGCGAGGCCTGCCGGCAAAATAAGGAATGGCAGGCGGTGGGCCTACCGCCTCACGCGATTGCGGTTAACGTCTCCGCGGTGCAGTTCCGGCAAACCAACTTTTCGCAAGTGGTAATGGATATTTTACGCGAAAGCGATCTTGCCCCCGAATATCTTGAGATCGAACTCACGGAAAGTGCGTTGATGCTCGATTTCGAAAAAACAATCGCGACAATGCAGGCCTTGAAGGCAATCGGGATCAGGCTGGCGCTCGACGATTTCGGCACGGGTTATTCGAGCCTCAGCCAATTGAAGCGTCTGCCGCTTGACGATCTCAAAATAGACCGGTCGTTCGTGCAGGGCTTGCCCCATGATTCCGACGACCTGGCCATTTCCAGCGCGATCATTGCCATGGGCAAAGCCCTGAAGCTCAAAGTGATCGCCGAGGGCGTGGAAACAAAAGAGCCGTTGGCAGTGCTGCGATCGCTCGGGTGCGATGAACTGCAAGGCTATTTTATCGCCAAGCCTCTGCCGAGTGCGGAATTTTTCCAGTTCGTATGCGAACAGAAGATTCCTTGGGCCGTGCTGGGGGAAGCCGGACTACCGTTGCGCGCTTGAATGGGCCATGGCGGATGGCGGTTCCCCGATCCCGAAAAGCGGTGTCCCCGATCGTCGAGCAGCTTCCCGATGGCTGTCCGATCCGGCATTGCGGCCTCATCGGCGGTTTGGCCGGTCTGCGGTCTCGCTGACGGGGTTGCATACCCTGCCTCGATCCAGCAGATCTCCTGTCGCGCCACCGTGCGCTAGAGCCGTCCGCCCGCTGCGAGTGACTTGCCAATAGAGCGAACGCGAGGCAGGCTCTCGGGCCTTGCCGGTTTCTCTTGAGGTGTCCCAGCTCAGCGACGATGCTTCACACGACAAAATGGGGCGCCATGCCACAAATTCTCCGTGGTCTCACCGATCGGCCCTTGGCCGTCATCGGACTGGTTGTCGGGGTGCTCGCGTTGCTGCCGGTCGCCGTGTGGCTGGACCTGCGCAGCATCTCCGACAACGTTTTGCATCAGCAGGCCGACGGCCTCAACACGGTGATGACGGTGGTGCGCGAATACTACGCGCGCAACGTTTTCGGCCGCGTCGTGCCGGCGACGGAGAAGTCGGTGGCGGTGCACAATTACGCCGACATCCCCGGCGCTATCCCGATTCCGGCGACGCTGTCGCTGGAGCTGTCGGAGCTGCTCGACGACGGGCATGCCACCATCCAGTACCGCTTCGTCTCCGATTTTCCCTTCGCCAACCGCGTGCCGCACAAACTCGACGGCTTCGAGTTGTCGGCGCTCGCTACCTTCCGCAGCCAGCCGAAGCCGGCGTCGGTGCCGATTGCCGAGGCGTCGGGCACCGTCTTCGATCGCCAAATTCGTCTCGCCGCACCGGTGGTGATGGGCGGCGCTTGCGTCGCCTGCCACAACAGTCATCCGGAAAGCACCAAACGAGATTGGGAGGTGGGCGACGTGCGCGGCCTACAGGAACTGACCATTCATCAGCCGATCGGCGCCAACATCTTCGCTTTCCGTTATCTGCTCGCTTATTTCATCTTGGCCGGCGGACTTGGCGCCGCCTTCGCCGCTCTGCAGTGGCGTCAGGCCAAGACCATCGGCCTGATGAACCGCGACCTGGAGGATGCCAACACCTTCTTGGGCGACATCTCGGTGAAGCTGGCGCGCTATCTGTCGCCCAACATCTACAAAAGCATCTTCAAGGGCGAGCGGGACGTGACGATCTCCACCGAGCGCAAAAAGCTGACCATCTTTTTTTCCGACATCAAGGACTTCACGGCGACGACCGAACGTCTGCAGCCGGAAGAATTGACCGGCTTGCTCAACCAGTACCTGACCGAGATGTCGAAGATCGCCATCGCCTACGGCGGCACCATCGACAAATATATCGGCGACGCCATGCTGGTGTTCTTCGGCGACCCGGAGAGCAAGGGTTCGGAAGAAGATGCCAGGGCTTGCCTGCGCATGGCGCTCGACATGCAACGGCGGATGAAGGAGCTCGACGCCCAATGGCGGCGCAGCGGCATCGAGGCGCCATTCCAGATCCGCTGCGGCATCAATACCGGCTACTGCAACGTCGGGAATTTCGGCAGCGAGGAACGCATGGACTACACCATCATCGGCGCCGAGGCGAACCTGGCGGCGCGCCTGGAGGGCATCGCACCGCCGGGCGGCATCGTGATCAGCTACGAAACCTATGCTCTGGTTCGCGACCTGGTGCGGGCACACGCCATGGAACCGATCCAGGTCAAGGGTATCAGCCGTGCGATCAAGCCGTATGCCGTCGACGGCTACCTGACGGACTCGACCAGCGCCGCCGGGGTCATTAGCGAACACGGCCCGGGCCTCAATCTGTTCATCGATATCGACATGCTCGACAGCGCCACCGCCGGGCGCATCGAGAGCGTGTTGCAGCGGGCGCTGGAATCCCTCAAGGCAAAGGCCGGCGCCGGCACAGCCTGAGCCCGATGGATGGCGAGAGCCTGTTTGCGATCCTGGCCGGCGAAGGTTATGAAGCCAGTTGTGGCCCACCGTGGGCGTCCACCCCTGCTTCGGCTCCTGCCTCTTCCGATTTTCAGGTGAAACCTTCCCCATGTCCTCCGATACGTTCGCTCAAACCCGCATACTGCTGCGCCACCGGCCTTATCTGCTGTATTTCGGGGCGCGCGGATTTTCCAAGTTCGCCGCTCAGATCGGCGTCGTCGCCGTCGGGTGGCAGGTCTACGAACTGACCGGCAGCGCCCTCTACCTCGGCATGGTCGGGCTGACGCAGTTCCTGCCCACGGCGGTGCTGGTCTTCGTCGCCGGCCACGCCGCGGATCGCTATGAGCGCAAGCGCGTGGCCCAGATCTGCCAGATGGCCCAGGGCCTGACGGCGGCCTATCTGGCCTGGGGCGCCTTCGGCGGATCGCTGAGCGTGTTCGAACTGTTTGCCGCCGTGGCGGTGCTGGGCGCGGCCACCGCCTTCGAAAGCCCGACGACGGCGGCCCTGCTGCCTGGCGTCGCTCCTGACGGTCTGCTGCAGAAGGCCACCGCCCTGTCCCTGTCGGTGTTTCAGATCGCCACCATCAGCGGGCCGGCGCTGGGCGGCCTGGCCTACGCCATCGCTCCCGCCGTGCCTTATACGGTGATGGCGGTCTTTTGGCTGGTGGCGAGTCTGCTGAACGGTGCCATCCAGCTGCAACGTCCGGTGAAGGGGCGCGAGCCGCCGACCCTGAGCGCCCTCTTTGCCGGCGTCGGCTTCGTGCGCCGTCATCCGGCGATCCTCGGCTCGATCTCGCTCGACCTGTTCGCCGTGCTGCTCGGCGGCGCGACGGCGCTGCTGCCGATCTACGCTCGCGACATCCTGCATACCGGGCCCTGGGGATTGGGCGTGCTGCGCGCCGCCCCGGCGGTCGGCGCCTTGATGATGGCGGTGTTTCTATCTCGTCATTCGTTCAAGCGGCGGGTCGGCATGCGGATGTTCCTGGCGGTCATCGTCTTCGGCTGCGCCACCGTGGTCTTCGCGCTGTCGGAGTCGTTCTGGCTGACACTGCCGGCGCTTGCCGTCATGGGCGCGTCCGATACGGTGAGCATGGTGATCCGCAGCTCGTTGGTGCAATTGTCGACGCCCGACGAGATGCGCGGCCGGGTCAGCGCGGTGAACTTCCTGTTCATCAACGCGTCGAATCAGTTGGGCGAATTCGAAAGCGGCGTGACGGCGGCCCTGCTTGGCGTGGTGCCGGCGGCCGTCCTCGGCGGGGTCGGCACGGTTACCGTGGCGCTCTTGTGGATGAAATTCTTTCCGGCGTTGCGCAAGGTCGAGCGGCTGGAATAGGCGGCGGTCCATCGAGGCCGCGGACAATCGTTAGTGTGATATTTTCTCATAGAACAACCATGCTTGCTCATTAGAGAATCACGCCTACCTCCTCTATGATTTTTTTTCGGGTCAGGGCTTCGTGTGTCGCGGGCCGCGAGAGCGGAGGTTCTGAGCCATTCATCAATAAGAAAGTCGACATGGAGGTTGCGATGCGGAGATTGCTGCGATGGCATGTGCCGGCCGTGACGTTGGCCGCGCTCGCTCTGACGCTCCTGGCGCCACAGAACGGCGTTGCTCAGTCGGCGAACACCGGCAAATGGATATCGGTGGTCCTGCCGGCAGAGCCCGAGTTTATCGATCCTTGCTATTCGAGCCGCGGAACGGTCGGTCGCGTCAACAAGTACAATGTCGTCGAGCCGCTGATCGCCAAGGACCCCACGAACAACACGCTCAAGCCCCGCTTGGCGACATCGTGGGAACGGATCGACGCCGACAATTGGCGCATTAAATTGCGCGAGGGCGTTGTCTTCCACGATGGCACGCCGTTCAATTCAGCGGCGGCGAAGGCCTCCATCGATCGCAATTGGAGCAAGCCGCTGTCCTGCGGCGACCGCTCGAAGTACTTCAGCGACGTCGCGCTCGACGTGTCGACGCCGGATGCCCACACGCTGCAGATCAAGACGTCGCTGCCTGATTCGATCCTGCCCATGCGGCTCAGCGGCCTGATGATCGGCGCCCCGAGCCTGTCTGTTGAAAAGGTCCTGCCCGCCGGCGCCGGTCCCGTCGGCACCGGGCCCTTCGTTTACGAAAGCTGGCAGGCGGGTCAGCAAATCGTCTTCAAGCGCAACGATAAATATTGGGGTCCCAAACCGCAGGCGGAAGGCGTGCGCTACACTTGGCGCAATGAATCGGCGGTGCGCGCCTCCATGGTCGCCATTGGCGAGGCCGATATCGCACACACCATCTCGGCGCTGGACGCGACCGATCCGAAGATGGATTTTAGCTACCTGAATTCGGAAACCACGTTCCTGCGCCTCGACATGGAAAAGGCGCCGATGACCGACCGCCGCGTCCGGCTGGCCATGAACCTTGCCCTGGATATCGGCGCCATGCCCGGCACGTTGTTGCCCAAGGCGGTGATCCGTTCCACCCAGATGGTGTTCCCGTCCATTCCCGGACACAACCATGAACTCGACAAGCGGGCCTATCGTTACGATCCAGCGAAGGCCAAGCAGCTTTTGTCCGAGGCCAAGGCCGACGGAGTTCCTGTCGAGACCGAAATGCTGTTCGTCAGCAATCCGGCTTCTTTCCCCAACGCCGCCGAAGTCGCCGAGGCCTTCGTCGTCATGTGGAAGGCGGTTGGACTGAACGTCAAGCTGCTGGTCGTCGAGTCCGGGCAGTACCAGGAATTTCAGCAGAAGCCCTATAAGGAAAACCGCCAGCCCACCCTTCTGCAAAGCTCGCACGACAACAACAACGGCGACCCGGTGTTCAGCGTGCGCAGCAAATACGGCTGCGACGGTGCGACCTCGACCTATTGCAATCCCGATTTCGACAAGGATGTTGCCAGGGTGACCGGCCTCGGCGGCGCCGACCGCGCCAAGGGGTGGGAAGAGGTTTTCCGTTATCTCTACGAGGAAGCCGTGCCCTCCGTGATGCTCTATCACATGGTCGGCTTCACCCGGGTCAACCCCCGGATCGGCTACATTCCCGATGCCAGCACCAATGGCGAGATGCACATCGAGGACGTCACCTTCAAGTGAGTCGACAGGGAACCGGCTTGCCCCCGTCGGGGCGGCCGGGTTCCCGTTCACACCATCTCATCAGGAGAGTCGCCATGCCAGACCTTGCGGAAGCATCGACCGTCCACATCTCTAAAATCACGCCCTACATCGGCGCCGAAGTGACGGGGGTCGATCTCAATAAGCCGATCCCCCCGACGGTGCGTCGGCAACTCATCGATGCGCTCAGCGAACACATCGCGCTGGTCATCCGCGACCAGAATTTCACGCCGGCCCAATACGTCGCCGCCGGCCGGGTGTTCGGCGAGTTGATGGAGCAGGACCTGCCGGAAATTTACTCGCTGCCTGAACAGCCCTTGATTCGCCAGGTTTCCAACCGCACGAAGGACAAAAAGGACAAGGACGGCAAGCCGGCGAAATACGATCCCAGCTGGCACACCGACCACACCAATCACGAACATCCGCCGAAATACACCATGCTTTATCCCGTCCTGTTGCCGAGCAGCGGTGGCGGCACCTCGGTCTGCAATATGCGCGCTGCCTATGCGGCGCTTCCCGCCGACATCAAAGCTCGCATCGACGACATGAAGACGGTCAATGTGTTGAGCGGCAGTGCCGTCAAGAATCCCAAGTTCGTGTCGAAGGAGGGCATGGCCAGCGGCAAGTTTCAGGCGGTGGTCCATCCGTTGGTGCGCACCAATCCCGACCATGGCAGCAAGGCGCTCTATTTTCATCCCGGGCGCACGGAAAACATTGTCGGCATGAACCCGGAAGATACCCAGGATCTGCTCAGGGATCTGACCAAGCGGGCGATCCGGCCCGAGTTTGTCTACACCCACATGTGGCGCCCCGGCGACCTGGTGATCTGGGATAACCGCTCGGCCCTGCACAAGGCGAACATCGATTACGATCAGTCGCAGCATCGCCTGCTGTACCGCCTGATCGTGAAAGGCGAGCGACCCATCTGAGTTGGGTTAAGGTCATCGGCCCGGGGCAGGCTGGCAGATGCCATCTCGCCCGTTGCCCCGGCCTCACCCCTGCTGATCTAATGAGGTACGATGCTTCCATCCGGAATCGTCGGTCAACAGGCTTGGGGGGAGACAGCCATGAAATTGCTGGGAACGGGCGGTAGCCCCTATGTGCGCAAGGTGCGCGTCGCATTCGCTGAAAAGGGCATCCCCTACGATTACGTCGTTGCCCGGGCGTCGAGCGCCGAGGTGGGGGCGGCCAACCCGCTGGCGAAAATCCCGGTGTTGATTCGCGACGACGGCCGGGCGCTGTATGATTCCGCCGTCATTGTCGAATACCTGGACGGATTGACGCCGGCCAACCGGCTCATCCCCGAAGCTCTCGATGCGCGCATCGAGGTGAAGCGTTGGGAAGCTTTGGGCGATGGCATCATGGACGCCACCGTCGCCATTTCCCACGACGAACGGCTGCCGCTCGAAAAGCGCCAACCGCCCGAGTGGTACGCCCGCCAGCAGAAAAAAATCGATGCCGGACTGGCTGCCATGGAACGCGAATTGGGCGGTCGCGCCTTCTGCTTCGGCGCCGGCTTCTCGCTGGCCGATATCGCCTGCGGCGCGGCCTTGGGCTACCTGGATCGGGTGTTGCCCAAGTTCGTCTGGCGTCCGGACCATGCCGGTCTGTGTCGACACGCCGAGGTGCTGGCGGCTCGCGAGTCGTTTAAGACGACGCTGCCCGACCCGGCCTGAGCCGGTCTGGCTTAAACATCCTCGAACTGGGGTGGCAGCAGGCCGGATTTGAAGAAGACCGTCGGCGTGTCGTCATAATCGCCAAGCTCGGCATCGCCTGAAGTCGCAAAGGCGACCACCCCGGATTTGGTCGGAGCCAGCTTCTCGGCCATGCGCCGTGCCCGTTCGGGGGAAAGGCAGGCCACCGGCGGCTCGGCCCTGAAGCCCTTGCCCTTGGCGACGAAGGCCTGGACGAGATAGATCGTTTCGCGCGCCATCGGCATGTCTCCCTGGTTGCGGCCGGCCGATCCGAGCCGGCACACAAGAAAGGCCGCCACTGGCGGCCTTTCCCGTTGTTCCGGTTATCGGTGGGCGATCAGTAGTCCATGTCGCCCATGCCGCCGCCGCCCGGCATGGCCGGGGCGTTGTCGGCCGCCGGCCGGTCGGCAACCATGGCTTCGGTGGTGATCAGGAGCCCGGCGACCGAAGCCGCGTCCTGCAAGGCGATGCGCACGACCTTGGCCGGATCGACGATGCCGGCCTCGATCATGTTTACGTATTGATTGGTCTGGGCGTCGAAGCCGAAACCGGCTTCCTTCGATTCCAGCACCTTGCCGACGACGATGGCGCCTTCGCCACCGGCATTGTCGACGATCTGGCGCAACGGCGCTTCGATGGCGCGCCGCACGATGGCGATGCCAGCCACGATGTCGGCATTGTCGTCGGTCAGCTTCTTGAGCACGGACTTGGCCCGCAACAAAGCGACGCCGCCGCCCGGAACGATGCCTTCCTCGACCGCGGCGCGGGTGGCGTTGAGCGCGTCCTCGACCCGGTCCTTGCGCTCTTTGACCTCGACCTCGCTGCCGCCACCGACGCGGATGACGGCAACGCCGCCCGACAGTTTGGCGGCCCGTTCCTGCAGCTTTTCCTTGTCGTAGTCCGAGGTGGTTTCCTCGATCTGCGCCTTGATCTGACCGATGCGGGATTCGATCCCGGCCTTCTTGCCGGCGCCGTTGACGATGGTGGTGTCTTCCTTGGTGATCGAAACCTTCTTGGCCGAGCCCAGCATGTCGAGGGTGACATTCTCAAGCTTGATGCCCAGGTCTTCGCTGATCACGCTGCCGCCGGTCAGGATGGCGATGTCTTCCAGCATGGCCTTGCGCCGGTCGCCGAAGCCCGGCGCCTTCACCGCCGCGACTTTGAGGCCGCCGCGCAGCTTGTTGACGACCAGGGTGGCCAAAGCCTCGCCCTCGATGTCTTCCGCCACGATCAACAGCGGCCGGGTGGATTTGGCCACCGCTTCCAGCACCGGCAGGATTTCCTGCAGCCCGGACAGCTTCTTTTCGAGCAGCAGGATGTAGGGGCTTTCCAGGTCGCAGATCATTTTTTCGGCATTGGTGACGAAATAGGGCGAGTGGTAGCCGCGGTCGAACTGCATGCCTTCGACGATTTCCAGCTCGGACTCGAAGGACTTCGCTTCCTCGACGGTGATCACGCCGCGGTCGCCGACCTTCTTCATCGCCTTGGCGATCATGTCGCCGATAGCGGCCTCGCCGTTGGCGGCGACGGTCGCCACCTGGGCGATTTCCTCGGTCGATTGAACCTTCTTCGATTGGCGGGCGATGTCTTTCACCACGGCGAGGACCGCCATGTCGATGCCGCGCTTCAGGTCCATCGGGTTCATGCCGGCCGAGACCAGCTTGTGGCCCT
>CANITX010000136.1 GCA_947470575.1 Rhodospirillales bacterium | reverse complement strand
GTAGGGATGGTCAGCGACGCGGTAGCCAAAGATTTCTTCAGCCTGCGCAACTTCAAGGCCCACATCGCGGGCCCTCTCCCTATGGTCGTTGCAACGATAGCTGTCTTGCGGGCACTGAACATGGTGGATTCGAATATCCATGCCGATGCCTTCAGTGCCGCCGAAATCGCCGCCAAGAAAGGAAGGGGAAGCCCGGGTTGATGCGCTGGCAAAGGAAACGCGTGTTTGGAATCGAGTATCAGCCTATCCGCTTGCTGATCCCTACCGTCATGAGCTTTGTGATGTTGGCATCTTGCGACGATCCGGGCGGAAGGATGAAAAAAGCCGTCGAATCATTAGCCGGCCATCAAGTGGAAAGTCCGCCGAATGCCTCGTGGAAGTTGGTCTCCGTCCGTGCCATCGGTATCGAGAAAATCGTGATTCGCGTCAAAATCGATCCGGGAACCGAGGCCGCTTTCGGCGCCGTGAGTCGGATCCAGCAATCGCGCATCGCTCAACGTGCCTGTCCGTCCAGTGAAGCCAAGGTGTGGTCATACCTCGACAAGGAAGCGCAGTCGCTGTGGCTGGAAATGGAAGGACGCAGCGGTATCGTTGTCGAAACGCTCTGCAAATTGTGACGTGATGCCCGTCCCGCGCTCGATCCACCCACTCAGGAGGCCATAGGGTGCTTTTCTGGCTGTCGAAAATTCTTTGGTTCGCAGTCAGCCCGGCTACTGTGTTGCTGATTGCCCTTATCGTCGGCGCCATCTTGCTGTGGACCCGCTGGTATCGCCGCGGCCGCCTCTTGATCGGCATCGTTGCGCTGGTAGCCGGGGCGATAGCCACGCTCCCTACCGGCGACAAACTGTTGATCATGCTGGAGGACCGCTTTCCCGTCATTTCCGAACCATCCGCGCCGATCCATGGGATCGTCGTTCTGGGCGGTGTCGTTAACCAAGCGCTAACCCGTTCCCGTGGACAAGTGGCAATCGGCGGGGCTGCCGAACGATTGACGGAACTGGCCAACTTGGCGCGCATGTATCCTCAAGCCAAAATCGTGTTTACCGGCGGTTCCGGGGATCCTTTTGATCAGGAGATCAAGGAGGCCGATGTTCTGGAACCCCTGTTGCGGACGCTTGGTCTCGATCCCGAACAGGTCATTTTGGAAAATCAGTCTCGCAACACTTACGAAAACGCCGTTTATGCCCATGAGAAAGCAAAGGTGAAGCCAGACGAACGTTGGGTGCTGATCACCTCGGCCGCTCATATGCCTCGGGCCGTCGGGTGTTTCCGCCGGGCTGGATGGAACAACCTTGTGCCCTACCCGGTCGATTTCCATTTTCCTCCCGGGGGCAACCTGGGATGGCAGTTCGATTTCCTCCGTGGCGTGAGTTCGTTGGCGGACGGGCTTCACGAGTGGATGGGCTTATTCTTTTACTGGCTTATGGACAGAACCGACGCGTTCTTCCCAGGACCGGGTCCAGCTCACGACAGGCGACACTGATGATCGGGGTTAGCCTCAGAGCGAAAATATTGGGCTGCTTTCTGTCGGCTGCGGCCACCGGCCTGTCGGCAGGAGTCCAAGCGCAGGACGCGGCTGCGGAAAGTTTCCAAACGTGGCTAGCCGCCTTGCGCAATGACGCGCGCGGGCAGGGTATTGCGGCACCGACACTGGATGCGGCGCTGAACGGCCTCGAACCCATTTCCCGCGTGATCGAACTCGACCGCCGGCAGCCCGAGTTCACCCAGACGTTCTGGGGTTATATGGATGGTCGCATCAACGACCAGCGCATTCGCCGCGGCCGGGAACTGCTGAAACAACATGCGACGTTGCTCAAAAGGATCGAACGCGAATATGGCGTTCAGGACCGGTTCTTGGTGGCCTTTTGGGCCATGGAAAGCAACTTTGGCGATTTTACCGGCGGTTTTCCGGTCATCGGCGCGCTGGCAACCTTGGCTTACGATCCCCGGCGCAGCGATTTCTTTCGCCAAGAATTGCTGACCGCACTGAAAATCATCGACGCTCGCCACATCACCGCCCAACGGATGACCGGCTCCTGGGCCGGCGCCATGGGACAGTGTCAGTTCATGCCCTCGACCTTCGCAAAATACGGTAAGGACGGCGATGGCGACGGACGGATCGACCTTTGGAATAGCCTGCCTGACGTATTTACCTCGGCCGCCAACTTTCTTGCGCGCTCCGGCTGGAACGGCCAAGAAACCTGGGGTAGGGAGGTTCGACTGCCGGCGAAATTCGATCTTGACCTATCCGGCCTGGAAACGCGCCGCAATATTGCCGAATGGCAGCGCCTGGGCGTACGTCGTACGGATGGCGGAGACCTGCCGCAAGCCGATATTCAAGGCTCAATTGTCCTTCC
Source organism: Rhodospirillales bacterium (assembly GCA_947470575.1). Taxonomy (GTDB): domain Bacteria; phylum Pseudomonadota; class Alphaproteobacteria; order Rhodospirillales; family CAMCUA01; genus CAMCUA01. The sequence continues at coordinate 6,743 of CANITX010000136.1, read as the reverse complement.
GGCCGGCCATCGCGGCCCGGCATTCTTAGTTTACGGAAATTTCCGCACGATCTTGGTTTGGAACAGATCCATCAACTACGCCATATCCGTGGGCCACCTTGCCGACCGTTTTGCCTGGCAACCGCCGCTGGCTACGGAAAAGCCCGAAGACGATGCGCCGATGAGTCGCGAGGACGTCATCGAAATGCAGCAACGCCTGGCTCAAGGGGGCTTTTACAGCGGCAGCGCGGACGGTCTTGCCGGCAGCGGTACGCGCGATGCTCTGCGCGCCTTCCAGCGCCTTCGCGGGCTTCCGGCGGACGGATATCCTTCCCTTCAGATGCTGGATGTATTGCGCCGGGCGTTTAGCGGTTGAGGTACCGAAACAGGAAAAAGCGGCCAGGGCGACACCAGAATTATTGCCCAGGTAGATAAGGTGATCTACAAGATACAGCGGTTGTCCTGGGGGATTTCCACGAGATGCTGTTCCTTATGCGATATGTAGCCGCTCCGGAAAAGCTCCTTCGCGCGCTTGTTGTTCTGCTTGTGGCAGGATTGGCGTCGGCATGCGCGGAAACGGCGTTCGTCGCCCAAACGGCAAAGAAAATCACCCCGACGCCTGCCGCCGAAGAACCTGCTTCCAAATCGCATGGCGAATACAAGGTCGGCAATCCATATCAAGTAAACGGCGTCTGGTATTACCCGGCCGAGGATTTTTCATACGATGAGACTGGCATCGCCTCCTGGTATGGCCCCGGCTTCCACGGCAAAGCCACGGCCAACGGCGAAATTTACGACATGAACGAGATGACGGCTGCACACAAGACATTGCAGATCCCGGCCCTCGTTCGCGTGACCAATCTGGAAAATGGCCGAAGCATCGTCCTAAAGATCAATGATCGGGGGCCCTACGTTCACGGTCGCATCATCGATGTCTCCCGGCGCAGCGCCCAGCTTCTCGGTTTCGAAGGCAAAGGGACAGCGCCAGTCCGCGTGACGGTGTTGTCCGATGAAAGTCGGGCACTGGCCGCTCGATTAAAAAGCGGACGTGCGCTGGCACGCAACGAATCGCCGATCACGGTTACCGATTTGCCCAAGCAAGTGGTCAGCACGAGCAACCTGCCGCCGCCGCCCGGCGCACAGGCAGCGGCGCCTACTCAGACCGCAGCCCTGCCGCGCCCAACACCGACGGCGGCACCATCGACCCCCTTGCCGGAAACGCAAGTGGGAACGATGAGCTACTCCGCCCCACAGAAGACGGATATTTTCATCCAGGCGGGCGCATTCTCGCAGTTCGACAACGCCAACCGGGTCAAGGCCCGGCTCAACAGCGTCGGCAAGGTCCAGGTGTCTTCCGTGCTGGTTAACGGTCGCGATCTTTTCCGGGTCCGGGTCGGCCCGATGGCATCGGTGGAGACCGCCGACCGCGTGCTTGAACAGGTGATCGGCGCCGGTTACCCCGATGCCCGCATCATCGTCGATTGAAGCGGCAATTGTGGCGGGCACGCTTTTGCCACATTGGTAGGCTAGCGAGCCGCCGCGACATCCTGTGAATGGCGAAGAAGGAGATATGCCCGTGTCGACCAATATCCAGACCGTCGCCGGAAGCCGCCGTATCGCAGCATTTTGCGCGGCGTTTGCCTTGGGGTTGGCGTCGCTGCTTGCGTGGGGGCCCGCGCGGGCCATCGAGACAGCGGCCAGCCATGCCTTGATCCTCGATGCGGAAACCGGTGCCGTTCTCCTCGAAAAGAATGCCGATGTCCTCATGCCGCCGGCATCGATGAGCAAGCTCATGACGTTGCTCATGGTTTACGAACGCCTGCGCAACGGCAGCCTGTCTCTTAACGACACCTTTCCGGTTAGCGAAAACGCCTGGAAGAAGGGGGGCGCCAAGAGCGGCGGTTCGACCATGTTCCTCAATCCCTTCGAAAAGGTCAGGGTCGAGGATTTGATCCGCGGCATCGCCATCCAGTCCGGTAATGATGCCTGCATCGTGCTGGCCGAAGGCCTGTCGGGAAGCGAGGAAGCCTTTGCCCGCGCCATGACGGCGCGCGCCCGGGAAATGGGTCTACGCAGCAGTACCTTCCGCAACTCGACCGGCCTACCGGATCCGCAACATCTGACCACCGCCCACGACTTGGCCTTGCTGGCCAAGCACATCATCCAGAACTATCCGGAATACTATCATTACGACTCCGAAAAATACTTTACTTACAACGGCATCAGACAGGGCAACCGCAATCCGCTGATCTATAGGGATCTGGGCGCCGACGGTCTGAAGACCGGGCATACGGATGAGTCCGGCTACGGCCTGACCGCGTCGGCGGTACGCAACGGCCGGCGACTGATCATGGTGCTTAACGGCCTGCCCACCTTGAAAGCACGCGCGGCCGAGTCGGAGACCTTGATCGAATGGGGATTCCGCGAGTTCGACAATTTCGCCCTGTTGCAAGCCGGCGAAAAGGTCGCCGACGCGGAAGTCTGGTTGGGCGAGGAACAGACTGTTCCGCTGATCCTCAAATCGCCCTTGACCGTAACGCTGCCGCGCAAGTCGCGCCCAGGCATGAAGGTGACGGTTGTCTATAACGGTCCCATATCGGCACCCATCGCCATCGATGCGCCTATTGCCAAGCTGGTTGTAACGGCGCCCGACACCAAAACTATCGAATTGCCACTGGTCGCCGGTAGAGAAGTCGAAAAGCTCGGGCTTTTCGGTCGACTTGCCGCGGCTCTGAAAGCCGTCATCTGGGGCCATCAGGCGTGATCCCGATGCCGCCTCGGCTTGGGGTGTCGTGACCCGCGGTCGGTTCATTACCTTCGAAGGCGGCGAGGGCGCCGGCAAATCGACACAGTCCCAACGCTTGGTCCAAGCGCTTGGCGACGCTGGGTTCGTGGCCGTCCGCACCCGCGAGCCGGGCGGCGCGCCGGGCGCCGAAGCGGTGCGCGATCTTCTCGTGCAAGGCGCCATCGACCGCTGGGACCCGCTGAGTGAGGCCTTGCTGCATTACGCAGCCCGCCACGAACACCTGGTTCGAACGGTGCGGCCGGCGCTCGACAGCGGAAAATGGGTCGTCTGCGACCGTTTCGCCGATTCCACGATGGCCTATCAGGGGTATGGCCACGGCCTCGGCCGCCAGCCGGTGGAGGCCCTTTATGCCCTGGTCGTCGGCAAGACGGCGCCCGATCTGACTTTGATCCTCGATCTCCCTGTCGACGAAGGTCTCAAGCGGGCGTCACGATCGGCCGGAATCGAGGATCGGTACGAGCGCATGGGTCGGGATTTTCACGAGCGGCTGCGCCAGGGATTCCTCGACATCGCCGGCCGCGAACCGGAACGCTGCGCTATCATCGACGCGCGCCCGCCGCCCGACGCCGTCTGGCAGGCGGTTCGCAAGGCCGTCGGCGAGCGCTTGACCATCGCCTGGCCATGAGCCACAGGGCTGAAACCGCGCCGGAGAGCCTGTCGCCTAGGGCCAACCCCGAACTGATCGGGCAGCAGCCCGCCGAAGCGGAACTTCTGGCGGCCTTCCGTTCCGAGCGTATGGCCCATGCTTGGCTGTTGCGCGGTCCGCGCGGTATCGGCAAGGCGACGCTCGCCTATCGCTTCGCCCGCTGGATTCTGGCCGGCGGCGGGCGATCCGCGGCGGGTTCCGGCAGCGGGGCAGGCGGCCTGTTCGGTGACAGCCTGCCGACAGCGCCGGCCGCCGATAGCCTTTACCTGGAACCGACCAGCCCGGTCTTCCGCCGGATCGCCGCCAGAGGTCACGCCGACCTGATGACAGTCGAGGTTGGCGCCGACGACAAAGGCAAGCGGCGCAGCGAGATCGTCGCCGACGACGTGCGCGAGGTCAGCCGCTTCATGTCGATGACCGCCGCTGAGGGTGGCTGGCGCATCGTCATCGTCGACAGTGCTGACGAGATGAACCGCAATGCCGCCAACGCCTTGCTTAAGGTGTTGGAAGAACCGCCGCGCCGGGCGCTGTTGATGCTTGTCTGCCACAGTGCGGGCCGCCTGCTGCCGACTATCCGTTCGCGCTGTCGCGGCCTGAACCTGCAGCCCTTGAAGGGCACCGATGTCGATGCCCTGCTGGCGCATCACCTGCCGGCGCTCAGCGATGCCGAACGCTACGTCCTCGTCCGCCTCGCGGAAGGTAGCATCGGACGTGCCCTCGACCTGGCCGGCGAAGGCGGGTTGGAGGTCCACGGAGAACTGATGGGGCTGGTCGGCGAACTGCCCGGTCTCGATGTCGGCCGTCTGCACCGCTTTGCCGAGAAGATGTCCCGCCAGGACGGTGAGACCGCCTTCCGCGCTGCATCCCACCTGCTGCTGTGGTGGCTTTCCCAATTGACCACCACGGCCGCCGGCCGGGTACCGGCGGGTCAGGAAGCGGCCGAAGCCGCGCTATTTGCCCGCATTGCCGGGCCCGGCAACCTTGATCGTTGGCTGGAGGTGTGGGAAAAGGTCAACCACCTGTTGGCGCGCACCGATGCCGTCAATCTCGATCGCCGGCAGGTCATGCTGACCGCGATGCTCGCCGTCAGGGACGCTGCCCGTCCCTGAGCGCGGTCGCAGCCACCCCCCAGGAGCACCCCGACGATGGCCGGGCCAAAGACTTTCTACATCACCACGCCGATCTACTACGTCAACGACTCGCCGCATATCGGCCATGCCTATACGACGCTGGCCTGCGACGTGCTGGCCCGTTTCAAGCGGCTGGACGGCTACCGGGTGATGTTTCTGACCGGCACCGACGAACACGGCCAGAAGGTCGAGAAATCGGCGCAGGTGGCCGGCATGGACCCGCAGGCCTTCACCGACAAAGTGTCGCAGAACTTCCGCGACCTCGGCCGGGTGATGAACTACACCAACGACGACTTCATCCGCACCACCGAGCCGCGCCATATCCGCGCCTGCCAGGCGATCTGGAATAAGCTGATCGCTGCCGGCGACATCTACCTCGGCAACTACGAGGGCTGGTATTCGGTACGCGACGAAGCCTTCTACAGTGAAGGCGAGCTGACCAAGACCCCCGATGGCCGGCGCATCGCGCCCTCGGGGGCCGAGGTCGAATGGGTCAAGGAGCCGAGCTACTTCTTCCGCCTGTCGGCCTGGCAGCAGCGGCTACTTGACTTCTACAAGGCGAATCCCGACTTCATCGCACCGGACAGCCGCCGCAACGAGGTAACCAGCTTCGTCTCCGGCGGCCTGCAGGACCTGTCGGTATCGCGTACCAGCTTCAAATGGGGCGTGCCGGTTCCCGGCGACGACGCCCACATCATGTACGTCTGGCTGGACGCCCTGACCAACTACATCACCGCCGTCGGCTATCCCGACACGGAATCCGAAAACTACCGGGCGTTCTGGCCGGCCGACCTGCATATGGTAGGCAAGGACATCCTGCGCTTTCATGCCGTCTATTGGCCGGCCTTCCTGATGGCCGCCGGCCTAGCGCCGCCGAAACGGGTCTTTGCTCACGGCTGGTGGACCAACGAGGGCCAGAAGATCTCCAAGTCCGTCGGCAACGTTATCGACCCCTTGCAACTGGTCGAAACCTACGGCCTCGATCCGGTACGCTATTTTCTGCTGCGGGAGGTGCCGTTCGGCAACGACGGCGACTTTTCCCACCGCGCCATGATCAACCGGCTCAACGGCGATCTCGCCAACGACCTCGGCAACCTGGCGCAGCGCGTATTGAGCATGATCGCCAAGAACTGCGCCGCCACGGTACCGGACCACGGCGCTTTCGACGACGCGGATCGCGACATGCTGGGCTCCGCTGCGGCCTTGCTGGCGAAAGTACGCCGCGACATGGACCGCCAGGCGTTCCACGAGGCATTGGACAGCATCTGGTCGGTGGTCCGCGCCGCCAACGGCTACGTCGACCGCCAAGCGCCATGGGCGCTGCGCAAGACCGATCCGGCGCGCATGGGTACCGTGCTCTACGTGCTGGCCGAAACCTTGCGCTACCTCGGCCTGATCGTGCAGCCGGTGATGCCGGGCGCGGCGGGTCGCTTGCTCGATCAATTGGCCGTCGCCGCCGAGGCTCGGACCTTCGCCCACATGGCGCCGACCTGCGCTTTGGCGTCCGGCACGCCGCTGCCCAAGCCCGAAGGCATCTTCCCACGTTTCGTGGAGGAGGCCGGCGAGAAGACAGCGGAAGGGGTCACCTGACCGTGCCGCTGGTCGACAGCCATTGCCACCTGGATTATCCCGGCCTCGCCGAGAATGTCGAAGGCGTTCTGGGCCGGGCATCGGCGGCCGGAGTCGGCTGGATGCTAACCATCTGCACCCGAATCAGCGAATTTTCCCGCGTGCTGGCCATCGCCGAGGCCCATGAGAACGTTTGGTGTACGGTCGGCATCCACCCGCACGAGGCCGGCAGCGAGCCGGAGACGGACGCGCAAACGCTGATCGCCATGGCCCGGCATCCGAAAGTTGTCGGCTTTGGCGAGACCGGGCTCGATTACTACTACGAGCACAGTCCGCGCGACCGACAACAAGCGAGCTTCCGCGCCCATATTGCCGCGTCCCGAGCCACCGGCCTGCCGCTGGTCGTCCACGCCCGCGACGCCGATGACGACACGGCCGCCATTCTCGAAGCGGAATACGCCGACGGCGCCTTCCCCGGTTTGCTGCATTGCTTTAGCTCTGGCCGGCAACTAGCTGAAAGAGCGCTGGCTATCGGCATGAGCATATCGCTATCCGGCATCGTCACCTTCAAGAGTGCCGACGATCTCCGGGCCACGGCGGCAGATGTGCCACT
>CANITX010000135.1 GCA_947470575.1 Rhodospirillales bacterium | reverse complement strand
GTAAGAGACCGTCGAAACGGGTGCCGAGGAAGAAGCGGGATTGTTATCAAGCGTCTGGATCATCGGGGCGCAACCAGCCACGATCAAAACCAGACCCGGCATGAAAAGCAGGGCTTTCATCGGTGAGAACCTCTTAGCGAGTGTCAGGATATACAGGCCGACGACATGCGGCCTTAGGACATCACGCCAAGAGGATTGGAGGGCGGTCGTTTTGCGTTAGTGTTTGACCGGCGGGATCGACCAACGAGAGCGCTGCCAAGCGGCTAGCTTGCAGGTCGGGTATCTTAATTGCCGCGAGGCTTACAGGAATCGGGCAGCAGTTGCTGGTGCCAGCACAATGGGCTGCACCGTCACATTTTTCGGCTTGGTCGTTTGTTTGGTCGGCATGATCATGGTCATCGGCGTGGGTCGATAGACTGATGATATCTTGTGCCACCGTTTGAGTTGTTTCGCCTTTGGCCATTCCCAGAGCATGCGCGTGAATTGACCCGGCGGTGGGAATACCGCTGACCAGGACGATCACAAGCATCAGTAGGCTCAAAAGGCGCATGTCATCTTTTGCAAAAGCGCGGAAAGGACAATAAGGACATAACTACGGATGCTCGTCGGGTCAAGTGTGCTGATGCCAAGTTCACGAGTTCGGGTTTCGTCTTATCGCGGATATGAGCCGAGTAAGCTGACCAGGGTGGAGGCGTCTTCCTGGCGTTGCCTCTAACAGGAAGACTCTCCAGGTTAATCCAACCGTACAACCCTAAGCCTCAGCGAGTTTGCAATGACACTTGCCGAGGACAGGGCCATGGCAGCAGCCGCGATAATCGGTGACAGCAAGATGCCGAAGACCGGGTAAAGGACGCCGGCCGCCACCGGGATTCCCGCCGCATTGTAGGCGAACGCGAAGAAGAGGTTTTGCCGAATGTTGCGCATCGTGGCTTGCGATAGAAGGCGGGCACGCAAAATTCCCCTCAGGTCACCCTTCAAGAGCGTCACACCAGCACTTTCTATGGCGATATCGGTTCCCGATCCCATGGCAATGCCGACATCGGCGGCAGCCAGCGCCGGAGCATCGTTGACGCCATCGCCCGCCATCGCGACCACCCGACCCTCCCGTTTCAATCTTTCGACCACGGCGCTCTTTTGATCGGGCAGAACTTCCGCTTCCAGCTCAGTGATGCCGAGCCGCCGCGCTATCGCTTCTGCCGTTGTCTTGTTGTCACCTGTCAGCATGACGACGCGGATACCCGCCCGGCGAAGCATGGCCAGGGCCTCGGGGGTGGACGCTTTGACAGGGTCGGCAATGGCAATGATGCCAGCCACCTTGCCGTCGATGCCGGCGAAGATTGCTGTAGCCCCGTCGCGACGCAGATCATCGGCTGCAATAGCCAGCGGCGCTGTATCAATGCCCTGCTCGTTGAGGAACTTGGCATTGCCAAGGACAATCTTTCGTCCTTCGACGATCCCCGTGGCACCCTTACCTGTGGGACTATCGAAATCCGACACTGGCGAGAGAGAAAGTGAGCGCTTTTCCGCAGCGGCGAGTATGGCCAGTGCCAGGGGGTGTTCGCTTGCGCGTTCTACGCTGGCCACCAACCGCAAAAGATCGGCTTCCGAGATTTCTCCTGTTGGGACAATGGCGGTTACGGATGGCTTACCTTCAGTCAGGGTCCCTGTCTTATCCACTATAAGCGTATCGACTTTCTCCATCCGCTCCAGCGCTTCCGCATTTTTGATCAAAAGTCCGCTCTGAGCACCTCGACCGACGCCGACCATGATCGACATTGGCGTTGCCAGTCCGAGGGCGCATGGACAGGCAATGATCAGAACGGTCACCGCTGCCACCAGGCCGAAGGCAATGCGGGGCTCCGGCCCCCATAGAGCCCAAATGGCAAAAGACAGCAGGGCAATGCCAATCACGGCGGGCACGAACCAACCTGAAACCCGGTCCGCCAAACGCTGGATGGGAGCCCGGCTCCGCTGGGCAGAAGCGACCATCTGCACAATGCGCGCGAGCATCGTATCGCGGCCCACCTTCTCCGCTTTCATGATGAAGGAGCCGGATTGGTTCAGGGTCCCCCCGATGATGTGGTCGCCATCAGATTTCGTCACCGGCATTGATTCACCCGTCACCATCGATTCATCGACAGACGAGCGCCCCTCCATCACTACCCCATCGACGGGCACTTTCTCTCCAGGGCGAACGCGAAGTCGATCGCCAACCTGGATCAGATCCAGTACGACTTCTTCCTCCTTATCGTCCGCCTGCAGCCTGCGCGCGGTCTTCGGGGCGAGATCGATAAGGGCACGGATTGCACCGCTGGTTCGCTCGCGCGCCCTCAGTTCCAATACCTGGCCAAGCAACACGAGGACGGTAATGACAGCGGCAGCTTCAAAATAAACCGCCACGGAACCGTCAGGCCCCCTGAAGGCAGGCGGGAATAGTCCGGTAGCCAGTAGCGCCAGCACGCTGTACAGCCAAGCAATACCGGTGCCCATCGCAATCAGTGTGAACATATTCAGATTGCGCGTCCGCAACGATTGCCAGCCCCGCACAAAGAACGGCCAGCCCGCCCAGAGAACGACCGGCGTGGCCAATACGCCTTGGATCCAATAGGAGAGATAGGTTGGGATTATCTCGTGGAGACCGGTGAGATGCCCACCCATTTCAAGTGCAACAACCGGAAGGGCAAGACACAGACCGATCCAGAACCGCTTGGTCATATCGATTAGTTCTTCATTCGGCGGCGCCTCTGCCGAGACGAGGTCCGGTTCCAGCGCCATACCGCAGATAGGGCAAGAACCAGGACCGCTCTGACGAATTTCCGGGTGCATCGGGCAGGTGTAGATCGTGCCCTCGGGCGCGGGTTCAGCCCTTGCTTTATCTGGTGTCAGATACCGCTCGGGATCGGCCACGAACTTCGTTTTACAGCCCGCCGAGCAAAATGAGTACGGATGACCCAGATGGGTCGCGTGATGCGGTGTGGTATGGGGATCAACATCCATGCCGCAGACCGGGTCTTTGACCTTGTGAGCGGCGGCCACTTCGTTGCCGTTCCCTACATGCTCATGAGACCCTGCCTCTCCATGCTGGTGGGCTCGGTGACCATCGCCATGGCAACAGTTTGCGTGATCGTCCGCCACTACTTTAGGAGCAGGCTTGTTCCCACCGCAGCATCCGTGGCTCACATCTTTCGGGGCGTTCAGAAGCCTATGCTGTTCATGGGTCATCGCGTCATCTCCTGTTAGTCCACAAATACCCCTATAGGGTATATTGGAGTGTTGATCTATATACCCATCAGGGGTATACGTCAACTATGCAGCAACACACAAAATCATCCTGCCGTAAGAGACTGAACCGCATCGAAGGACAGGTGCGTGGCATCTCTCGGATGGTCGAGGAAGATCGATATTGCATCGATGTCATCACGCAGCTTTCCGCGGTAAGAGCGGCCTTGCGACGCGTCGAAGAGGAAGTACTCCGCGACCATGTCGCCCACTGCGTGGAGGAAGCGATCACAAAGGGCGATCGCGACGCTCAGCGGATAAAAATCGCCGAGTTGATCGAGGTTCTCAGCAGGGCGCAGCGCTAGAAATGCCCCTGGGCTACTTCCGCCGAGCCATGGAAAGTTTTAGCGATGGGGGAGAGCGGGCCATGAACCCAGCCGTTACTTTTGGTGGGCGCGGCGGTTGATATTCGCATGCGTTTCTTGAATGCGCCGTGGCCAGCGACTCTTTATGAAGGAGAGTACGGCCCAGATCTCCTGTTCCGTCAATTTGTCCCCATATGCGGGCATATCGCTCTCATAGCCCGGTACAATCCCGGACACGCCTTCTTTAATGATGCGGAATAAGGCGTCGTCCGGGTGATGCCAAGTATGCCCAGTCTCATCATGAGGCGGCGCTGGCAGGCGTCCGTCTTTTTTGCGGGCTTGCCAGTCCGGCTGACCTTCGAGATTGGCCCCGTGGCATGAGGCGCAGTGGTCGCGATAGACCTGTTCTCCGGCACTCACCAGTTTGGCATCTGTTAGATTGGCCCCTTGGTCTTCTCCCTTTTTCGCCATGACTATGAAGAAAACCAGGGCAAGACCGAGCAAAACCGCGCCACTAAGGCCAACGATTTTACGTGTCATGGCTAGGATTCCTCTCCTTCTGCAACTGACTGCCTTTGATTAATCCATAGACGGCCGGAATGACGATCAGCGTCAGCACGGTCGACGAGACCATGCCGCCGATCATCGGCACGGCGATGCGCTGCATCACCTCGGAGCCGGCGCCGGTGCTCCACAGGATCGGCAGGAGCCCGGCCATGATGGCAACGACGGTCATCATCTTCGGCCGGACGCGGTCGACGGCGCCCTGCATGATCGCCCGGTGGAGGTCGGCCCGGGTAAAGGGCCGGCCTTCGGCCGCCCGCTGCGCTTTCAGCTCTGCCAGCGCCTGTTCGAGATAGATCAGCATGACCACGCCCGTCTCGGCGGCAACGCCCGCAAGTGCGATGAAGCCGACGGCAACGGCAACTGACATGTTGAAGCCGAGCCACCACATCAGCCAGATGCCGCCCACCAGGGCGAAGGGCAGCGACAGCATGACGATGAGCGTCTCGGCCAAGGCCCGGAAGTTGAGGTAGAGCAGCAGGAAGATGATGAGCAGCGTGACCGGCACGACGATCTTCAGCCGCGCCTCGGCGCGTTCGAGATATTCGAACTGCCCGCTCCACGAAACGTAGGTGCCGGGCGGCAGCGTCACATCGCTGGCCACCGCCTGTTGCGCCTCGGCGACGTAGCCGCCAAGGTCGCGTCCGGCGATGTCGACGAAGATGTAGACCGCGAGCTGGCCGTTCTCCGTACGGATGGAGGTGGCGCCGCGGGTGAGTTCGATCGTCGCCACCTCGCCCAGCGGCACGGTTCCGCCACCCGGAAGGGAAACCTGCACGTCGCGCCTGATCGACTGCGGATCGCTTCTGAAGTCGCGGGGATAGCGGATCGTCACCCCATAGCGTTCGCGGCCTTCCACCATCGTCGTCACCGTTTCGGCACCGAGCGCGGTAGTGATCACTGCCTGGATATCGCCGACCAAAAGCCCGTAGCGCCCGAGCGCATCACGGTCGGGCACGATGTCGAGGTAGTAGCCGCCGATCACCCGCTCGGCATAGGCGCTCGTCGTGCCCGGAACGGCCTTGAGCACCCGCTCGATCTGCCGTGCGGTCTGCCCCATCTGGGCGAGGTCGTTGCCGAACACCTTGAGGCCGACCGGCGTGCGGATGCCGGTCGCCAGCATGTCGATGCGGGCGCGGATCGGCATGGTCCAGGCATTGGAGACGCCGGGGAATTGCAGGGCGCGGTCCATTTCTGCCTTCAGGCTGTCGATGGTGAGGCCCGGCCGCCATTCGCCCTTCGGCTTCAAATTGATGATGGTCTCGAACATCTCCATCGGCGCCGGATCAGTCGCCGTCAGCGCCCGGCCCGCCTTGCCGTAGACGGAAGCCACTTCCGGGAACGTCTTGATGATGCGGTCCTGCACTTGCAGGAGTTCGGCTGCCTTGGTCACGGACAGGCCCGGCAAGGTCGTCGGCATGTACATCAGCGTGCCTTCGTCGAGGCTCGGCATGAACTCCGAGCCGAGCTGGCGCGCCGGCCAGATGGTGACGCCGAGCACGACGACGGCGGCCAGGATGGTGAGCGTCTTAGCCTTCAGCACGCCGCGGATGACCGGGCGGTAAATCCAGATTAGGAAACGGTTGAGCGGATTGCGGTGCTCGGGGATGATCCGGCCGCGCACGAAGACCACCATCAGCGCCGGCACCAGCGTCACGGACAGCAGGGCGGCCGCCGCCATGGCGAAGGTCTTGGTGAAGGCGAGCGGGCCGAACAGCCGCCCCTCCTGCGCTTCCAGCGTGAAGATCGGCAGGAACGAGGCGGTGATGACCAGCAGGCTGAAGAACAGCGCCGGCCCGACCTCGCTCGCCGCCGCGATGAGGATGTCGAGGCGGGGCTTGCCCGGCGCGGCGCGCTCCAGGTGCTTGTGGGCGTTCTCGATCATCACGATGGCGGCGTCGATCATGGCGCCGACGGCAATGGCGATGCCGCCCAGGCTCATGATGTTGGAGCCAAGGCCGATCGCCTTCATGGCGGCGAAGGCGATGAGGATGCCGACGGGCAGCATGAGGATGGCGACGAGCGCGCTGCGCAGATGCAGCAGGAAGACGACGCAGACCAGCCCGACGATGATGCTCTCTTCGATCAGCGTGCTCTTCAGCGTCTCGATCGCCCGGTCGATCAACGCGGAACGGTCGTAGACCGGCACGATCTCCGTTCCTTTCGGCAGGCTGGAGGCGATCTCGGACAGGCGTGCCTTGACGTTTTCGATCACGGTCAAGGCATTGGCGCCGAAGCGTTGCAAGACGATGCCGCTCGCCACCTCACCTTCGCCGTCAAGCTCGGCAATTCCCCGGCGCTCGTCCGGCCCGATCTCGACCCTGGCGACATCCTTCAGCCGCAGCGGCACGCCGCGGTCGGCTTTCAGGGCGATGTTTTCAATGTCGGAGACGCTCTTCAGATAGCCGCGGCCACGCACCATGAATTCGAACTCGGACAACTCGATTGTGCGTCCGCCGACGTCGGCGTTGCTCGCCTTCACGGCTTCGCGCACCCGGTCAAGCGGAATGCCCTCGGCGCGCAGCCGGCGCGGGTCGACGACGATGGCATATTGCTTCACGAAGCCGCCGACGCTGGCGACCTCGGCGACGCCCTCCGCCTTGGATGCCGCGTAGCGGATCACCCAATCCTGCAAGGAGCGGAGTTCGGCGAGCGTCATCTGCTTGGCGACGACGGCGTATTGATAGACCCAGCCGACCCCGGTCGCGTCAGGCCCCAGGCTCGGCGTAACCCCTGCGGGCAGGCGCCGGCTGGCGGCGTTGAGGTATTCGAGCACGCGGCTGCGCGCCCAGTAGGGATCGGTGCCGTCTTCAAAGATCACGTAGACGAAGGAGACGCCGAAGAAGGAGAAACCGCGTACCACCTTCGACCTCGGCACGGTGAGCATCGAGGTTGTCAGCGGATAGGTGACCTGGTCCTCGACCACCTGCGGCGCCTGTCCGGGATAGTCCGTGTAGACGATCACCTGGACGTCCGAGAGGTCGGGGATGGCATCGAGCGGCAGGGTGCGCAGCGCATAGAGCCCGGCGGCAACCGCGAATACCGTGCCGACCAACACCAGCACGAGGTTGCGGGCCGACCAGCCGATGAGGCGGGCGATCAAGGTTGCGCCTCCGGGGCCGTCATGGCGCGCAGGGCCGCCCTGAGATTGCTCTCGGCATCGATCAGGAAATTGGCCGCGACGACGACCCGGTGGCCGCTGTCTATCCCCTCGCGGATTTCGCTGAAGCCGTCGCCGCGCCGTCCGACCTTTACTTCACGCGGTTCGAAGCGTCCTTCACCAAGGTCGAGGATGACGATCTGCCGGGTGCCCGTGTCGATGATTGCGTCGTTCGGCACGGCAACCACGGCATCGGCGCTACCCGTGCCGATTTCCACGTCCGCATACATGTTGGGCAGCAGCATGCCGCCGGGGTTTGGCATCTCGATCCGGATTTTGGCGGTTCGCGTCGACTCGTTGACCTCCGGGTAAAGAAGGGACACGCGCCCCGCGAAGGTTTCGCCGGGCCGGCTGCGGATGCGGACGTTGGCGCGGGCATTGAGCCTGATCGCACCGAGGTCGTACTCGGGCACGTCGGCCAGGACCCAGACCGTCGATACGTCGGCCAGGCGGAAGAGCACATCGCCGGCACTGACCTTCATGCCCGTCGTGACATTGCGTTCGAGCACGATGCCATCACGCGGCGCCCGCCATGTCACCGACAGGAGCGGCATGCGGGTCCGCTCGATATCGGCGATCACCTCGAGTGGGACGCCGAGGTTCTCAAGGCGCTGGCGGGCGCCACCTGGGAGAGGGTCTTTCCCCACACCTTTGAGGTCGGTCAGGAACTGAGCACCGGCCGTCGCGATCTCGGGCGAGTAAAACCTGAAAAGGGGTTGGCCCTTGGTGACGCGGTCGCCGGTCGTCACGTTGGCGACCTCTTCGACATAGGCGTCGCTGCGCGTCGCCACCACGGCAATTCGGCGCTCGTCCAATTGCACCATTCCAGGAACCCGCAAGGACCTGCCGAGCGGTCGGCGCTCGACCTGTTCGGACCTGACGCCCGTCCGTTGCAGCTTGCCGAGAGGAACCTTCACGATGGGGCCGTCGTCCTCGCCGTCATAGACCGGGATGTAGTCCATCCCCATGGAGTCCTTCTTCGGCGCCGGCGAGGTATCGGGCAGCCCCATGGGATTGCGGTAATAGAGGACCTGACGCGGGCTGGATAACCCAGGACCGCTTTCCTGTTTCAGCGGCGGGTCATCGAAGCTGACATCCTCGCTGGCATGAACGGCGCGGAAATCCCGGCCATCGTTGGTCTGGCGCGGCGTTGCCGAATAGGACGGCTTGCCGTCCGGATCACGGTAATAGATCACCGGCCCGGAGATGGTTTCAGCTGCCATCGATGGCGCCATGGCAGCGAAGATGCCGCGGGCGCTTTCCGGCAAGACGCCACGAACCCCAGCCCAGTAACCCCCGACCCCCGCCGCCGACATGGCAGCGACGGTAAGGCCCATCAGAGTAAGCCGCTTCATGGTACGGCCTTCAGAACCAGCTTGCTTTCCAGCGTATCGGCCTCGCCCTGAATCTTGGCGCCGAGCGATAGTTGCCAACCGCCAACCATCGTCAAGTTGGTCTTAAAACGGTACACACCAGGTTCCGTGGACGGTAAAGCCTCAAGGGGTGAGGTCATCGTCGGCATGCCATCGGGCGCCATATCGATGCGGCTCGCGAAGATGACGGCATCCGGAACGGTTTTTCCGGTTCGTTTGTCGGTCAACTGCACGGCGACGATGATGCCATCGCCCTGCGTGATGTCCGTCTGAACCGGACGAAACTCATAATCCTTGATGTCGGCGCGAGCCGCAGAGGTGGCGGCTACGGCAAGCAATCCTGCGAGCACCGCAACGGCGGCGCGATTTGCGAAAAAAATCGACATAAACTGAAAACCCCGTGCAATCGGAGCGCTTGCTCACGGCACAATGGTGCGTTTGTCACATACGCTCTCGGCCGCCCTGAGCT
>CANITX010000134.1 GCA_947470575.1 Rhodospirillales bacterium | reverse complement strand
GTTCCGCTTCGCTCCACCTACAGCCGGCAATGGCCAGGGAGGAAGCAATGCACTAACATTCAACCCGGACCACCTAATGGGGGCCGATCAACCCGCGTAGGGGCCCGATGTCGAATCCGATTCCGGATCGCGACAAGAGTAATGTGGCAGCAGCCTAGCCCTGCGTCAATGGAAGGGGCCGCTTTCGGCCGTTCTCCCGACATTTCAACCACCCTCGAATCCCGCTGAATGCGGCTGTTGAGAAAGCAGAATAGGGCAAAGAAATCGACGGGCCGGTGATGGCCGTCACACCTCAGGGGGCGATTCCACGGTTATAAAATCCGCGTTTCCTCCCTCAAGACCAAACTTAACAGGCCGCGCCCCAAGCGCGGCCTTTCTTTTGGCCCTGAATCTGCCTATTTTTCAGGCCGATATTGACCTTTTGGGGTGAGTGGAGGGTTCGATGACGCTAACCATGAAGGAATCTGCCGGTGCGGGCCTGACCATCGCCCCGCTCGGCCCCCATACCGGCGCCGCAGCCACCGGCCTCGACCTGCGCCATCCCGTCGATGCCGACACCCGCCGCCGCCTGCAAGACGCCCTGCGCCGGCACGTCGCCCTAGTGATTCGCGACCAGAAGCTCGAGACCGCCGATCAGTTCGCCGAGGCGATCCGCATCTTCGGCAACCCGATGCAGCAGAACTTCAAGGGCGAGAAGCTCGACAAGGACGATGTCGTCAAGCTGGTCTCCAACGAAATTCCCGGCAAGTCCGGCCAGCGCGTCTATCACGCTAGCTATTGGCATACCGACCATACCAACCGCGACATCCCGCCAGCCTATACCGCGCTTTACCCCACCGCCCTGCCGAGAAGCGGCGGCGACACCGGCGTCGTCAACACCCGCGCCGCCTACGCCAACCTGCCCGCCGCCCTGAAGGCTAAAATCGAGGGCCTGAAGACGGTCAATGTCTACAGCGGCAGCGCGGCGCGCAACAAATCGCACAAGGCGGTGAGCTTGGAGCGCGCCGTCGAGGAAAAGCCCATCGTCCATCCGCTGATCGTCACCGACCCGGTCAACGGCGAAAAGGCGATCTACCTGCATCAAGGCAAGCTGGAGAATTTCGTCGGCATGTCGCCGGAGGCCAGCCACGAGCTGGTCGGCGAACTGATGCCCCACATCGTCAAACCGGAATTCGTCTATCGCCACAAATGGCGCCTGGGCGACCTCTTGATTTGGGACGACCGCGCCTCGATGCACCAAGCCTATACCGACTACGACCTCGCCGACCGGCGCGTCATCTGGCGCATCATCGTCGAAGGCCGGAAGCCGGCTTGAGACCGCCTACGCCGCGGGGCAGACCCCCTCTCCCTGTCCCTCCCCCTCACGGGGGGAGGGAACGCGGTTACAACTTCCCGTCTGCAAGATTATGCGCTGCGGCGCTGCGACATGGTCCCCTCCCCCCCGTGAGGGGGAGGGACAGGGAGAGGGGTGATCTCTCCGCCTCGTGAAGCCGCCCACACTATCTTGCTCCGCCATGTCCGACGGGCTTAGCATTTACCAAACCACGCAAGACCAACAGGAAAACACCGCCATGCAGATCGCCAAAATCCGCCCCGACATCGGCACCGAGGCGACGGGCGTCGACCTCACCCAGCCGCTCGACGAGGCCACCAAGCGCCGGCTCTACCAGGGGGTCGTCGACGGCACCGTTCTGGTCATCCGCGACCAAAAGCTGACGCCGGAACAATTCCTCGCCGCCGTGCATATGTTCGGCGAGCCGATGCGCCAGCACTTCGACCAATACGCCCTGCCCGGTCAGCCGCTGATCAACGAGCTGTCGAACAACCACTACGACAAATCCGGCAACATGGTGAAACACGGCGAGGGCTGGCACACCGACCACACCAACCATGAAAAGCCGCCGAAATACACCTGCTTGATGGCCGTCCATTTGCCGAAGACCGGCGGCGACACCCATTTCCTCAACATGCGCGCCGCCTATGCGGCCTTGCCCGAGGATGTCCGCCAGCGCATCGACCCGCTCAAGACCGTCAACGTCTTCAAGGGCAGCGCCTCGAAGAATTCCAGCAAGCACACGGCGGACGCCATGAAAGAGCGCAAGGGCTCGCTGGAAGCCAGCGGCGTCGTTCATCCTCTGGTCCGCACCCACCCCGACAACGGCACCAAGGCGATCTTCTTCCATCCGTCGAAGACGGAGAACATCGTCGGCATGGACCCGGAAGCGACCCAGGAATTGCTGGACGATCTGCTCCAGCGCGCCGCCAAGCCGGAATTCACCTATGTCCACAAATGGCGGCCGGGCGACATCGTGGTGTGGGACAACCGCTCGGTCATGCACAAGGCCAGCTTCGACTACGACCCCACCGACCTGCGCCAAATGTTCCGCATCATCATCGAGGGCGATAGGCCGCACTGAGCTTTCGCCTACCCCCTTCCCCGCCCCGTCCCAACCGGTGTCTAATCGCCCGATGGCGATGCGGACCCTTCGGTTTGGGCTGTGGGCGGCGCTGGCCCTTTGGGCGGCCTTGGCGCCAACGGCAGCCGTCGCCCAGCTTCAGAAAGTCGATCTCGAACTGATCCTGATGGTCGACGGTTCGGGCAGCGTCGACGATCTCGAATTCACCCTGCAGCGCCAGGGCTACATCCAGGCGCTCAGCGATCCGCGCGTCATCGAGGCCATCGGCATCGGCCCCAACCGGCGCATCGCGCTGGCTTACGTGGAGTGGAGCGGCCCGCTGCTGCAGGCCGAGGTCGCCCCGTGGCAGGCCATCGCCACCGCCGACGACATGGCCGCCTTCGTGCGCCTCCTGGAACAGAAGCCGCGCCTGCTCTACAGCGGCGGCACCGCCGTCGGCGCGGCGATCTCCTACGGCGTCGCCGCCATCCTCGGCAACGGCTTCGAGGCACGGCGCCAGGTGATCGACGTCTCCGGCGACGGCGCCAATCGCAACGGCCCGCCCGCCGAACTCGGCCGCGACCAAGCCGTGGCCCAGGGCATGACCGTCAACGGCCTACCGATCCTCGAAGACGAACCGGGCTTGGCCGAATATTACGAAAGAAGCGTCATCGGCGGCCCCGGCGCCTTTTCCATCCCGGCCCGCAGCTTCAAGGACTTCGCCACCGCCATCCGCATGAAGCTGATCCGCGAGATTGCCGGAACCGAGAGCTTCGAAGGCACGGAGGTGGCAGGGCGCTGACGCGAATGTGAGACCGTCCGCCGACGAATCCCGTGGCATCCGTCCCCGGTTTCCCCACATGATAGGAGCCCTACGCCGCGCGACGACGGCGGGACGAGGAAGACTGTTTCGGCACCAACGGTCTGTGGGAGAGCCATTACATGGTTGCATTCAAAGTCAACGGCAAGGCGGTGACGGTGACGGCCGAACCGGGCACGCCGCTGCTGTGGGCGATCCGCGAGCATCTCAACCTGACCGGCACCAAGTACGGCTGCGGCCAGGGCCTGTGCGGCGCCTGCACTGTGCATGTGAACGGCATGGCCGTGCGCGCCTGCCAGACCCAGCTTGGCGAGGTCGCCGGCAAATCGGTGACCACCATCGAAGGCCTGTCGCCCGATGCCAGCCACGCGCTGCAAAAGGCCTGGATCGCCGAACAGGTGCCGCAGTGCGGCTATTGCCAGTCCGGGCAGATCATGAAGGCCGCCGAACTGCTGGCCAACAATCCCAAGCCCAGCCGCGACGACATCGTCGCCCACATGGACGGCAACATCTGCCGCTGCGGCACCTATACCCGCATCGTTGCCGCCATCCAGCGCGCCAGCAGGGAGGGCTGAGACCATGACGCAGATCGAAACGACCGCTTCGGGCCTGTCGCGCCGCCACTTCCTCGGCAGTACCGCCGGACTGTCCTTCGCCGTCGCCTTGGGCGGCGCCGGACTGCTGCCCGCCGCCCAGGCCGCGACTGCCGCCGGCAAGCGCGACATCGGTGCCTGGGTGCGTATCGCGCCCGACGGCATCGTCACCATCCTCACCCCCGGCGCCGAGATGGGCCAGGGCTCGATGACCGGCGTGCCGATCGCACTCGCCGAGGAACTCGACGCCGACTGGAACAAGGTGGTGCTCGATTGGGCCCCGGCCGATCCGCAGATCTACGGCTCGGGCGCCGGCAAATCCATGGCCATCGTCGGCAGCCGCGCCGTGATGACCTATTTCACCGACATGCGCATGGCGGGAGCCCAGGCGCGCAAGGTGCTGCTGAATGCCGCCGCAGCCCATTGGAAGGTGCCCGTCGCCGAACTGACCACCGAGCCCGGCGTCGTCGTCCACAAGACAAGCGACCGCCGCCTCGGCTACGGAGAGATCGCCGCTTTCGCCTCAGTGCCTGCGACCCTGCCGACGGTGAGCGCCGACGAACTGAAGAAGACGGCCGACTTCCGCCTGATCGGCAAGCCGGTGCCGCGCCGCGACATTCCGGCCAAGGTCAGCGGCCAGGCCGCCTATTCCATCGACGTGCACGTGCCCGGTATGGTCTATGCCTCGACCGTGCATGCGCCCATCCAGGGCGGCACGCCGGAGCGTTGGAACGAAGCCGCCGTGCGCCGCCTGCCCGGCGTGCTCGGCGTGCAGCGCGTCGACAACGGCGTTGCCGTCGTCGCCGATACCTTCGAACACGTGCTCGCTGCCCGCCAGGAGCTTGAAGTCGCCTGGAAGACCGCCGACGGCGCCGATGCCTTCGATTCGGAAACGGCGCTGGAAGAGACCTACGCGGCGCTCGCCGACCGTGAAAACGGCATTCCGGCCGAGACCGTCGGCGACAAGGGCGACGTCGCCTCCGCCTTCGCCGGCGCCGCCAAGACCTTCAAGGCGACCTTCCGCAGCGACTACGCCTATCACGCCCAGATGGAACCGCTGAACGCCGTCGCCCGCTTCAACGCCGACGGCACGCTCGACATCTGGGAAGGCACCCAGACTCCCGACAGCGCGCGGCGTCAGGTGGCCCAGGCCATGGGCCTGCCGGTGGAGAAGGTAAACCACCACCAGCAGTACATGGGCGGCGCCTTCGGCCGGCGCACCATCCCTGACTACACCATCGAGGCGGCCAAGCTCGCCAAGGCCATCGGCAAGCCGGTGAAGATGATCTGGACCCGCGAGGAAGACCTCGCCAACGCCATGTTCCGGCCGCAGAACCTGCAATGCGTCGAAGCGGCGTTGGACGGCGCCGGCAAGGTTGTCGGCTGGCGGCACGGCATCGTCGGCGACGGCGGCAGCCTGATCCATTCCGGCACCGCCATCGACCGCTACTACGGCGTACCCAACCGCCGGGCGGAAAGCCGCGCCACGGCGCACGCCATCAAGCTGAAGCACTGGCGGGCGGTGGCCCATCCCTTCAACCTGTTCGCCATCGAAGGCCTGGTCGACGAGCTGGCGGCGGCCGAGGGCCTGGACCCGCTGGCCTTCCGCCGCGAGCGCCTGGGCCTCAACAAGAAAGCCGCCGAGGTCTTCGCCGCGGTCGAGACCATGGCCGACTGGAAGGCCCCCCGGCCGAAGGGCCGCGCGCTCGGCGTCGCCGTGTCGGAACGCTCCGGCTCGCTCGGCGCCGGGGTGGTTGAAATCTCGCTGGACCGGAAGAGCGGCGTCATCCGCGTCCACAAGGTCTGGGTGGCGGTCGACGGCGGCATCGTCGTGCAGCCCGACATGGCGCGCGCCAATGTCGAAAGTGGCGTCGTCTACGGCATCTCCAGCGCGCTCAAGGAACGCGCCACGGT
Organism: Rhodospirillales bacterium; assembly: GCA_947470575.1. Classification (GTDB taxonomy): domain Bacteria; phylum Pseudomonadota; class Alphaproteobacteria; order Rhodospirillales; family CAMCUA01; genus CAMCUA01. The sequence continues at coordinate 3,490 of CANITX010000134.1, read as the reverse complement.
GTCCGGCGGCGCGGTCGACCAATCCAACTTCCACGACTACGAAGTCCTGCGCATGTCGGAAGCCCCCGAGGAAATCCACGTCCGCTTCCTGGAGCGCGACACGCCGCCGACCGGCCTGGGCGAAATCGGCAACCCCTTCGTCCCGGCAGCGGTCGCCAATGCCTTTTACGCGCTGACCGGCAAGCGGCTCTACCACATGCCGTTCACGCCGGAGCGCGTGCTGGCGGCCTTGCAGGCGTAAGGCGAAAAGACCGCAGTGCCGGCCCACCCTTCGAGACAGCCGCTAACGCGGCCTCCTCAGGGTGAGGGCGATAACATACGGGCCTCATCCTGAGGAGGCGCGCAGCGCCGTCTCGACGGATGGGCAACCGCCTGAGCGTTCGCCCTCCGTCTTGCCCCCCGCCACAGCCCCATCGTAGGCTAACGCCAACAAAACCCAGGAGGCTGCCGTCATGACGCTCACCATCGTGCCGCTCGGCAAATACGCCGGCGCCGAGGCCACCGGGGTCGACCTCAGCAAGCCCATCGACACCGAGACCCGCCGGCGCCTGAGCGCCGCCTTGGTCGAACACGTCTGCCTGGTGGTGCGCGCCCAGAAGCTCGACGCCGATAGTTTCGTCACCGCCGTTCGCGTCTTCGCCGAGCCGGTGCAGCAGAACCTCGCCACCGAGCGCCTGGACAAGGACGGCTTTGTCGGCGTCGTCACCAACGCGCTGCTCTCCAAGGCGGGCGAGCGGGTCTACCACTCCGCCTATTGGCACACCGACCACACCAACCGCGAAGCCCCGCCGAGCTTCACCGCCCTGTACGCCGTCGAACTGCCGCAAAGCGGCGGCGGCGATACCGGCGTCATCAATACCCGCGCCGCCTATGCCGCGCTCGCGCCCGAGATGCGCCGCAAGATCGAGGGGCTGAAAACCGTCAATGTGTTCCAGGGCAGTGCCGCGAAACGGAAATCCTTCCGCAACGAGGTGAAGACCAAGACCATCGCCGACAAACCCGTCGTCCATCCGCTGATCCGCACCGTGCCGGAAACCGGCGGCAAGGCGATCTACATGCATCAGGGCAAGGTCGAGAACTTTGTCGGCATGTCGCCCGAGGCCAGCCACGAGCTGATCGCCGAGCTGCTGGAACAGGCGCTGAAACCGGAATTCGTCTATCGCCACAAGTGGCGCATGGGCGACCTGTTCATCTGGGACGACCGCGCCTCGATGCATCAGGCCTATACCGACTACGACCTGCAAGAGAACCGCGTGCTCTACCGCGTCGTCGCCGGGGCCGAACGGCCGGTCTGACGCCACCGCCGCGCGCGAGCTTGCTGTCCAGCAACGCCTGGCCGATCTCGCGGCCGCGCCGTTCCTTGAGCGCGCTCTGCTCCACCGCGTGGCGGTCTTCGACCCGCTTCTGTTCGGCCTCCAGCGCATCGACGGCGGCAGCCCGCTCGCCCGCGTCGCCGACGGTCCCGTCGCCGCGAACCCGTTCGATGAAGGCGCGGCCCGCCTCGGGGTCGTCGTTCGTCGCGCGCTCGTAAGCGCCGAGCAGGCTGTTGGCGCGCAGGACACGGCTGAGCCTCTCCCGCTCCGCCGCCTTCTCGGCCTCCAAAAGATCGCCGCGCCGCTCGATGGCGGCGGCGAAGGCGGCCTGGTGCTCGGCGGCGCGAGAGGCGTCACCCTAAATCCAGCAAGCCCAAGCCCGCCTTGAGAATGCCACCATCGGTGGCATATCATCGCCGCTCGTTTATATTGGCGGGGGGATGGGATGCGCTACGCGGCGGGGGTGTTGGCGGCGATGCTGACTGTGACGGCGACGGCACTGGCGCAGGCCCAGGGCGAGTACTTGTCGCCCATTCCCGACGCCGACGAAATCATTGCCAGTTGCCAAGCCACATATAAGAATAAAGATGCGTGATGAAGTGAAGGGAACCGTAGATGACATGAATGTCAGCCGAGAATTGGCCATTTGCCTTGAAAACAATATCAAGGAAAACCTAGCATTGTTAATTCATATGGATCGGCTGGAGAAAGGTCAAACACTCGACCGCTTGCTGGAAACCGCGCGCGAATCCATCCATGAAATTTACGATGAAATATACAACAACAACAAAGTGTGCAGCGCCGGTTGCGGTACCATGTGGTACCCTCATCCTGATCTCGCCGTGGCCGATCACTACAAAGACATCCTCAGGATGGTTCTGAAGCGCCGAAGGTTCCAGGAATTGAACGAGGATCGGGTTCAATAGTAGCTACTGCAACCGCTTGAATGCTCGCTGGACTGCCCAAAATTCCATCGGTTCGTCATCTAGAAGCGTTCTGGGATATTACGCGCATTGCGTGTTGCTATGCGCACGCCTATATTTTCAATGGTTCTCACCCGAAGCGTACGCAATTTGGCCTTCGTCGGCATCATGGGGCCGGGCGCTAACGGGATCTGCCAACCGGCGGCGGTATTCGGGGGTACGCTCCCCGAGAGAGCCATTCATCTCCTGAACAGAAGCTTGCTCAGGTTCTCATCGAGTTCGATCTGCTCATCTCCGCGCAGACCCGCCGAGTCGATTCTGTAAAAATCTTCACCGTCGGCTTTGGTAAGCCGGACGATAATGACACCGTTCGATCCGTTGGGTTTAACGAGTACGATTCGTCCGCCGTAGCCTTGACGGATATCCTTCCAGTTAAGCGCCACGTCTTCCAACATATGCCATGCATCCCGATATCCGAGCTTCTGGGCGTCCTGGGTCTTTATGTCCGTCACAATATGATCAAATTCTCGCCGCCCCAATCGAATGGGCAGGTTTTCTCCAATGCCGTCTTCCTTAATGCGCGGAGCCTCGCCGAGTTCGGATAAGCCGTCCGAACCGCGCACGAACTTCTGATTGTCCCGCGTCTTTTGGAAGAAGTTCGGGTCGTCCGGGTCCGCATTCTCGATCTCCTCGTATGGGATCCCGGGTTCCTGTGTATTCGATGGATCACCCGGTAGCGGTCGTTGCGGACGTTTGTCCGGCAGCAACAAATCTTCGTCGGGGATATCCGGCCTATCGAGCGCCGGATGCTCGTCATCGCGCTTCTTGCGGAACCAACCCCGCGCCCGCCACAAGGCCCGGGCCGCGCGCGCGGCCCGGATTGCTGCTGGCAACAAGCGAACGGCGCCGATAATAATGCCGTAAACGATGGGGGGGATTGCGGCGACCTGATCGTCGCTCTCCCCATTGGGGGCGACCTCGTCAACCGCCGTGCCATCGTTCAGGTCATCGTTTGCCGCGCCGCCGACGAGCTCATCGCCAACACCACCGTTTCTAGCCTCCGTCGCACCTGTTCCCCCCGCCACCCCCTCGGCGATCTTGCGCATCTCGCCCGCGTCGGGCTTGCGGCCGTGGATGTATTCGTGGGCGCGGACCTCGTCGGCGAAGGTTTGGCGCAAGGCTTCGGAGTCGGCGGACCAAGGATCGTGGCCGGCGTTGCGCAGCGCGCTGATCGGCCCCCATTAGGTGGTCCGG
>CANITX010000133.1 GCA_947470575.1 Rhodospirillales bacterium | reverse complement strand
CCATGCCGAAGGCTTCGGCGAAGGTGGTCTTCTCGTTGGCGATGCGGAACAGGTTCTGGTTGGGGATGACGATCAGGGTATCGACATATTGTTCCATATCGGCAATGCCGGCTTCCGCAACGCGCATGCGGTGGATGCCTTCGAAATGGAACGGTTTGGTCACCACCCCGACGGTCAGGATACCCGCCTCGCGCGCAGCCCGAGCGATAACGGGCGCCGCTCCCGTCCCCGTGCCGCCACCCATGCCAGCCGTGATGAAGACCATATTGGAACCCGCCAGATGCTCCATGATTTCGGGCAACGATTCCTCGGCCGCCGCGGCGCCGACATCCGGACGCGAGCCGGCACCCAAGCCCCGCGTGATCGTGGAGCCAAGCTGGATGCGACGATCGGAGCGCGATTGCGCCAAGGCTTGGGCATCGGTGTTGGAAACGACGAAGTCGACACCTTCGAGCTGCGACTGAATCATGTTGTTGACGGCATTGCCGCCGGCCCCACCGACACCGAAGACGGTGATGCGAGGCCGCAGTTCCGGGGTGTCGCCGTTGTTCGGGATGCTGATATTTATGGTCATGGCTGTCTCCGTTACTTTGCGTAGGGTTGGGCGGCGCCGGAGCGTGCGGCGCCCGGCGGGGTTGGAAGGGTTTCGACTCCGGGCGGCGCCCGGAGTCGGCTTGCGGTCGGTCTAAAAATTCTCACGGAACCACTGACCGAGCCGGCCGATGCGGCCCCTCGGTTCCTCTATGGGTCGATAGGCGCGGCCGGGCCGTTCCGCCAAACCGCCGATGCAGTAGTTGATTAGGCCAACGGCCGTAGCGAAGGGCGCGCTACACGCTGCCTCGGCGAGGCCGTCCATGGAACGAGGCCGGCCCGGACGGGCCTGCTTGTCGAGAATCTGACCGGCCAGATCGACCGCGCCCGGCAACTGGGACGCGCCCCCGGTCAACACCAGGCGGCGGCCGGCGACCTTGTCGAAACCGGCGTCCTCCAGACGGGTACGCACCATCTCGAAGGTTTCTTCGACCCGCGGCCGGATGATGCCGACCAGCATGGAGCGCGGCACCTGACTGACTTCTGAATCGTCGTCCTCTCCAACCACCGGCACCCGGATGATCTCGCGCTCGTCCGAGGGTGAGGGCAGGACGCTGCCGTAAAGCGTTTTCATCCGCTCCGCATGGGAGATCGGCGTCGACAGGCCGCGTGCGATGTCGGTGGTGACGTGAATGCCGCCGATGGGAATGACGTCGGTGTGAATCAGTTCGCCATCGAAGAAGACGGCGATGCTGGTGGTGCCGCCGCCCATGTCGATCACGGTGGCGCCAAGCTGGCGTTCGTCGTCGACCAGGCAGGCCAGCGCCGCCGCATATGGCGACAGCACCCGACCGGCGATGTCGAGATGGCAACGGCGGATGCAGCTTGTCAGATTGCGCAACGCGCCGGCGTCGGTGCCGATCAGGTGCATGTTGACACCGAGGCGGTCGCCGAACATGCCGCGCGGGTCGCGAACACCGCGGCTGCCGTCGATGCGGTAGCCGACCGGAATGGCATGGATGAGTTCCCGTTCCGGTGCCAGATCGCGGGCGGCTTGCGCCGGATTGAGTACGCGGCAAAGGTCGGCATCGCCGATTTCGTGGCCGGCGATGGAAACCTCGTAAGCGATCAAGCGCGAGGCCGGATGGCCGCAGGAAACATTGACCATGACCTCGCGGATGTTTTCGCCGGCCATCTGCTCGGCGGCTTCGACGGTGGATCGGATGGCGCCTTCCGCAGCGTCCATGTCGACGATAACGCCACCGCGCAACCCGCGGGATTCCTGATGGCCGATGCCACGCACGCGCGGCCGCCCGGCTGCGTCCGCCTGGGCAATCAGGCAGCAGACCTTGCTGGTTCCAACGTCCAGGGCGGCAATCAATCCGTTAGGATTGTTGCCCTGGGAAGCATCGCTACGAAGCGCCGAATGCATGTTGTGTTTCCGTCCTTCCCTCGTCGCTTTTCATATGTTCCGGCCCTTCTCCGCGACGTTCTTGACCGGCGAAGCCCGCCGCACGACAAGGCGGTCGGGCAGGCGCAAATCCACCAGCTTGATGTCGCGGTTCAGAATGCGATGGACACGTTCGTATTCGGCCAGACGGGCCCAGGCCTCGACCGAATCGTCTTCCGGCAACGCGATATCGATATCGTTGTCGAGCCGCAGGTTCCATCGCCGCCCACCAACCCACACCGCCGCCCGCACCCGGTCGCGCAAACTCGCCTGCGTGGCCAGAAGTTCCAGAAGCTTTGCTGCGTGCGCCGGCGCTTCTTCGCCGACCACCGTCAAAAGGTCGGCGAATGCATCGAGTCGCTCCAGGGGGATGACCTCGCCCCGTTCGTCGATCAACCGGAACTGGCCGCGATGCTGCCAAAGGGCCAGCGGCTGACGCTCCTCCAACCGCATGACCACGGTATTGGGCAACAGCCGTTGGACGCTGGCGCTGCGTACCCAAGGCAAGGCTTCGATGCGGGCCTTGGCGGCATGCGGATCGAACGACAGGGTGGGCGAACCGCGCGTCAATTGCACGGCATCGAGCAGAGCCTCGCGCGGCGAGTTGCGACGGCCGGTCACCAGGATTTCCTGAAGGGTCATCCCGGACCTGGCGCTCAGCGCGACGATCTGCGACCTGGCGAATTCGAGGGCACGCTCGGGGTGACTGCTTTGCCATGCCCACCAGCCACCGGCGACGACAGAGGCGCCGACGGCCAGGATAACGGCCGATCCGGCCAGCCGACCCCGCCATACCGGGCGAGCCCGGCGGCGACGTCCGGACTTGGTCCGACCTTTGCCAAACCAAGCGATCATTGGTCGTACTCCGCTTGTTCGACCATCCAGGAGACAAGTTCCTGGAAGGGAATACCGACATGGGCCGCCTGTTCCGGAACCAACGATGTCGGGGTCATGCCGGGCTGGGTATTGACCTCGAGCAAATAGACCTCGCGGCCATCGAAGCGCATGTCGGACCGGCTGACGCCCCGGCACCCTAAGCAGCGATGGGCGGCAAGGGCCACTTCGAGTGCCCGCGCCGTGACCCGTTCATCGAGCTCAGCCGGAATCATGTGCGCCGAACCACCCTTGGCGTACTTGGCCTGATAGTCGTAGAAGCCGCGGTCCGAGGTGATCTCGGTGACGGCCAGGGCGCGATCGCCCATGACGGTGACCGTCAGTTCCCGTCCTTCGATAAAGCGCTCGACCATGACCCGACTGCCGTAGGTCCAACCGGAGTCGACCAACGGCTGTAGGTTGTCGCCGGGACGGACGATGTGGACGCCGACGCTGGAGCCCTCGTTGACCGGCTTGATCACGTAGGGACGGGGCAGCACGTCGCCGGCGATCACATCGTCGCGGCGCACCACCTTGTGTTCGGCTAAGGGCAGGTTCGCCTTGGCGAACAGGAGCTTGGCCATCGGCTTATCCATCGCCAGGGCCGAGGCGAGAACGCCGGAATGCGTGTAGGGAATCTCCAGGATATTGAGCAGTCCCTGGATGCAACCGTCCTCGCCAAAGCGGCCGTGAAGGGCGTTGAAGACGCAATCGGGGCGCGGGAAAAGGCGGGTGAGCAGACTACCGACATCGCGCTGCACGTCGATGGTCGTGACGCGATAACCGGCGTTCTTCAAGGCGTCGGAAACACAGGCGCCGCTGACCAGGGATACTTCCCGTTCCGCCGACCACCCACCCATCAGAACCGCGACATGACGGGTCATGGCGAACCCTCCGCCACCATCGCCAAACGGGACGCCGCCGGCACGCCGATGCGGCGGATTTCCCATTCCAGGCGACAGCCGGTAGCGTCGAATACCCGACGGCGAACCTCTTCGCCCAGACCTTCCAAGTCGGCGGCGCTGGCACCGCCGGTATTGATCAGGAAATTGCAATGCTTTTCGGACACGATGGCGCCGCCCCGGCGCAATCCCCGGCAGCCAGCGCGGTCGATCAATTCCCACGCTCGCATGCCCGACGGGTTGGTGAAGGTGCTGCCGCCGGTACGGGTGCGGATAGGCTGGGTCTCCTCGCGGCGGGCCTGGACATCCTCCATGCGGGCGGCGATCGCAGCGGGATCGCCGGGTTGTCCGGCGAGCGTGGCTTCGACGACGATCCAGTCTTCGGCCAGGGCGCTGTGGCGATAGGCGAAGTCCATGGCGCCGACATCGAGCGCGTGCCGCTCGCCCTGGCCATCGATAGCGGTGGCCGAGGCGAAGACGGCGGCGATCTCCCCGCCATACGCACCTGCGTTCATACGCACGGCACCGCCGATGGAACCGGGGACGCCGGTGAGGAATTCAAGACCGGCTAGCCCCGCATCGCGCGCCGCCTTGGCAACGTTCGGACAGGTGGCGCCAGCGCCGGTGCGCAGCAGCGTGCCTTCCACGCGGGTTTTGGCGAAGGCCCGGCCCAAGCGGACGACGATCCCGGGAATGCCGCCGTCGCGGATCAACAGATTGGAGCCGACGCCGAGCACAGTGACCGCAACGCCGGCCGGCCGGCCGGCAAGGAGGTGGGCGAGATCGTCGCCGTCGGCAGGCTCGAAGAGCACCTCGGCCGGTCCGCCAACCCGAAACCACGTGTAACGGGCCAAGGCCACGTCGGCACGCAGACGGCCGCGGACAACCGGCAATCTCTCGATCAGGTGAGTGTGGCGCAAAGCGGCCATCATCGTGCCGCCTCCACCCGCTCGCCGTAACGCAGACGGGTCAGTTCCGCAGGCAGACTGGCGGCCCACTGGGTAATGCTGCCTGCGCCCAGGCATACGATGAGATCGCCGGGGCGGGCCAAATCGTTGACGATGGCGGCCAAGTCCTTGGGATCCGGCAGCGGCATGACCTGGCGGTGACCGCGAGCCCGCATGCCGGCCACCAGTGCGGCGCCGCTGATGCCTTCGATCGGTGCCTCGCCGGCGGCATAGACGTCGGCGACGAGCACCGAGTCGGCGTCGTTGAAACAGGTACAGAAATCCTCGAACAGATCGCGCAAGCGGGTATAGCGGTGCGGCTGCACCACGGCGATCACATGCCGCTTGGTGGCCGAGCGGGCGGCGCGCAGCACGGCGGCGATCTCCACCGGGTGATGGCCGTAGTCGTCGATGACGGCGATGCCGTCCACTTCGCCCGTGCGGGTAAAGCGGCGCTTGACGCCCTTGAAATCGGCGAAGCCACGACGCAACACCGTATCGTCGATATTCATTTCCTGGGCGATGGCGACGGCGGCCAGTGCGTTCTGCACATTGTGCGCGCCCATCATCGGCAGGAAGAGGCTATCGATCGTGCGTTCCGTACCGGCTTTGCGATCGGCGACGATCACGTCAAACCGGCCGCCGTCGGGACCGAGCACCACGTTGACGGCGCGCACGTCAGCCTGAGGGCTGAAGCCATAGGTGACGACACGGCGGTCGGCGACGCGCGGAATCATCGCCTGCACCTCGGGATGATCGATGCACAATGCGGCAAAACCATAGAAGGGGATGTTCTCGACGAAGGCGACAAAGGCGGTGCGCAGAGCGTCAAAAGTGCCGTAGTGATCCATGTGCTCGGGATCGATATTGGTGACCACGGCGATCGTCGCCGGCAATTTGACGAACGTGCCGTCGGATTCGTCGGCTTCGGCGACGAGCCAATCCCCGGTGCCAAGACGGGCATTTGTGCCCCAGGCATTGATGATGCCGCCGTTGATCACGGTCGGGTCCATCCCCGCGGTGTCGATCATGTGCGCTACCAGCGAGGTCGTCGTGGTCTTGCCATGGGTGCCGCCAACGGCGATCGACCACTTCAAGCGCATCAGTTCGCCCAGCATCTCCGCGCGGCGCACCACAGGAATGAGCCGGCGGCGGGCTTCGACGATCTCCGGATTTTCCGACTTCACCGCCGAGGAGACGACCACCACCTGCGCCTCGCCGACGTTCTCGGCAGCGTGGCCGACGGCAACCTCGATGCCAAGACCGCGCAGCCGCTGCACATTGGCGCTTTCCGCGAGATCGCTGCCCTGCACCTGATAGCCCAGGCTGTGCAGCACCTCGGCAATGCCGCTCATGCCGATGCCGCCGATACCGACGAAATGCATGGTGCCGATGGTCAAAGGAAGCGCCCTCATGCGGCGTTCCTCCTGTCCTTGCAGTCGCCGTTCGGCAGCAAGGCGAGCACCGCATCGGCAAGCCGGATGGCGCCTTCGGCCGTTCCTACGGCACGGGCGCAGGCTGCCGCCTTTTCCAGCGTGGCCGACAGGATGAAGAGGGCCTCCAGGCGTTGGGCCAGGGATTGCGCGGTCAGCGAATCCTGGGGCATCAGCCAGCCGGCCCCGGCTTCGTCCGCTGCCTGGGCATTGGCGGTTTGATGATCGTCGATGGCGTGGGGGTAGGGAATGAAGATGGCCGGCCGGCCGACCGCCGTCAGTTCCGCCACCGTCGATGCCCCCGAACGGCAGATCAGCAGATGCGCGTCCGCCATGCGCCGGGGAATATCGTCGAAGAAGGATGCCAGCTCCGCCTCTACCCCCATGGCCGCATAGGTCGCGCACACCGCATCGAGGTCTTCCGGCCGGCACTGTTGAACGATGCGCAGGCGCCGCCGCCAGGCGGCCGGCAACAGGCCGACAGCGGCGGGCACGACTTCGGACAGAACCCGCGCGCCCTGACTACCGCCCAGCACCATCAGATTGACGGACTCCTGCTCCGTAAAGAGTCGGTAGGGCACGTTGCGGGCCGCAGCAAACTCCGGACGCACCGGCATGCCGGTGTGAACGTGACGGGCCAGCATGTCGGGCGACAAACCGTGACAGACGGCAAAGGATGTGGCGATCAAAGCGGCGCGTGGCGCCAGCAGGCGATTAGCCCGCCCCAATACGGCGTTTTGTTCATGAATGACCGTCTGCATGCCGGCCAATCCCGCCGCCAGCATGGTCGGCACCGACGCGTAGCCGCCGAAGCCCACCGTCACGGTGGGCGCAAGACGCTTGAGGATCCGGCGCGCCTGCAAGGTCCCGAAAGCCAGCTCGGGCGCGCTGCGCAGGCGGGCGGCCAAGCTTTTGCCCGCCATGCCGGCGGCCATGACCCGATGCACCGCCAAGTCCTCGGGAGCGCCCCGCAACATGCCGCCCCGTTGATCGGTAATCATGGCCAGGCGACACCCACGCCGGGCCAGTTCGTTGGCCAGCGCTTCGGCTGGGAATACATGACCGCCCGTCCCGCCAGCGGCCAATACGACAAGCGGCTGCCCGGTCATGTCGGCTGCCCCCGGTTGTGGCGTTCGCGCGTCAAAGCCAGCACCATGCCCACGGTGAGAGCGAGCGATAACGCCGACGATCCGCCATAAGAAACGAACGGCAGGGTCATACCCTTGGGCGGAATCAGATTGGTGGTGGAAGCTAGGTTGATCAGGCTTTGCAGACCGAATTGCACCAGCAGGCCCGCCACCGCCAACATGATGAACAGATCGTTTTCGCGCAGTACGCGGGCGAAACCGCGCAGCACGACGAAGGCGAACAGCCCGACGATGATCAGGCACACGAACAGGCCGAATTCCTCGCCGGCTACAGCGAAGATGAAGTCGGCATGGGCATCGGGCAGCACTTGCTTGACCACACCCTCGCCCGGCCCGCGACCGAGCAGGCCGCCTTCGCGGAAGGCCTGCAGAGCCTGCGACACCTGATAGTTATCGCTCGATCCGGGGTTGAGAAATATGTCGACGCGGGCCTGCACGTGGCTGAAGGTGAAATACGCGCCAACCGCGCCGACGACCGCCAGAATGCCCAGACCGGCGACCCACCACAACGACAGGCCGGCAAGGAACAGCTGCACCGACCACACGGCCGTGATGACGATGGTCATGCCGACGTCGGGCTGCAGCAACATCAAGCTGCCGATGATCCCCATCAGCGTCGTCGCAATGAGGAAGCCGGGGAAGCGTTCGTCCATGCCGCGGCGGGCAAACAGCCAGGCAGCGACAATGGCGAACGACGGCTTGAGGAATTCGGAGGGCTGCAACGACATGCCCGGCAGGCGTATCCAGCGCGTCGCGCCGTTCATCGAATAGCCGATGATGGGCACCAAAGCCGTTGCAAAAAGCGCGCAGAGAAATACGACAAGAGCCGCACGGCGCAAGGTGAGCGGCGACATCAGCGCGACGGATGTCATCAACGCCAACGCCACGGTCAGGTACAGGAACTGGTGACGAACGAAATAGTAGGTATCGAAGCCGAGACGTTCGGCAACCGGCGGCGAAGCCGCCAGAGTCAGGACCGCCCCGATGGCGCTGATGACAACGATGGCGGCCAGGGACCAGCGGTCGACCGTCCACCACCAACTGCTGATCAGGCTGCGATCGGTACGGGCGAAGGTGCTCATGCCGCCCGTCCTTGTTCCGACACATCGGGCAGAGCCGCGACCAAATCGCGGAAGGTGTCGCCGCGATGCTCGAAGTCGCGGAATTGGTCATAGGACGCACAGGCCGGGGACAACAGCACAACCGGCGCGGACCGACCCTCGACAGAGGCTGCCCTATGCGCGGCGGCAAGGGCGGCGGCCAGCGTGCCGGATTGGACGACGGGCACCACACCCTTCAGTGCTTTCGCAAAATTGGGCGCTGCCTCGCCGATTAGAAAAGCCTGTCGCACGCGGCGCGCCAGTTTGGCCGGCAGCTTTAGCGCGGCGTCCTTGGCCCGGCCGCCGGCAATCCAATAGATATCCCGATAGCAGGCCAAGGCCCGCAACGCCGCATCGGGGTTGGTCGCCTTGCTGTCGTTGACGTAAAGAACGCCGTCGAGGACGCCCACCCGCTCCTGTCGATGGGGCAGACCCGGATAGGTGCGGAGCCCGCGAGCGATAACCCGCGACGACAGACCGGTCGCGCGAACCGCTGCATAGGCGGCGGCGGCGTTCTGATGATTGTGCACGCCCGGCAGCGAGGGCGCCCGGGCGAGGTCGAGCACCGGTCGCGCCCGGCCGTGCAAATCGTCATGGAGCACGCCATCGATAACGTACACGCCGCCGGCAACGGCGCGACGCCCCGAGATGGGAATCACGCGACGCCCTCCTTGGCGAACCAAGTCGCGGTGCAATCGCCGGCTCGGCACGTCGTCGATGCCGATGATGGCGGCCATGCGTGAGGTTTGGTTGCGGAATATGCGCGCCTTGGCTGCGATATAACCGGCCATGTCGCCGTGACGGTCGAGATGATCGGGGCTGATGTTGATCAGCACGGCAACGTCGTAGGCGGCGGAAACAACGAGT
>CANITX010000132.1 GCA_947470575.1 Rhodospirillales bacterium | reverse complement strand
GTCCACAAATGTCGCTGAGGTCATCATCCGGCCCGGTAGGACCGCGCCCCGCGGCGTTGCCGTTCGCCCCCGTCGCGGCTACACTTTTCCACCCTTGGTCAACTCCAACGGCCATCGTGAGAACGCCGGATGAACGACCTGCTCGATCACTTTCGATTGCTCGCCCGCTACAATCGGCTTGCCAACGAGCGCCTTTATGACGCTTGCGCGGGCCTCGACGAGGCCGGGCTCAAGGCCGACCGCAAGGGCTTCTTCAAGTCGATCCACGGTACCCTCAACCACATCCTGCTGGGCGATCGCATCTGGTTCGCCCGCATTGCAGGACAGGCCATGCCGTCGACGGGTCTCGATACCATTCTCTACGCGGAGTTTGCGGCACTGCGGGAAGCGCGACGCGCGGAAGACGTGCGCATCGAGTCCGTCATGGCGGGCTTGACGGTCTCTTTCCTCGGCGGGTCGTTTCGCTATGTGAACAATGCCAGCCATTCGGTGGAAGATCCGGCCGCGCTCATTCTGGCGCACATCTTCAATCACCAAACCCATCATCGCGGCCAGGTGCATGACATGCTGTCCCAGGCCGGCGCTCCCACCCCGGTGCTCGACATGCATCGGGTCATTCGCCCCTGAACGACGACACGGTCTCCACGCAAAACGCCCGTTCGGATGGTGCCGATCCTTAACTAGGAATGGATCAGCAGCCGGGCCAGTGCCGTGCGCAAGGCCCCCGGGATCGGCACCGGCTTATTGGTCGACCGTTCGACGAAGACGTGGACGAAATGACCCGAAGCCGCAGCTTCGTCATCGCCCGCACGAAAGATGCCGATCTCGTAACGCACGCTGGAGTTACCAAGCTTTCCGACGCGCAACCCGGCGTGAATCTCGTCGGGATAAGCGACCGAGCGATGAAACCGGCAGAATGTTTCGACGGCGACGCCAATGACCTGCGATCGCTGAAAATCGAAACCGCCGGCTTGCACCAGGTAGGTGTTCACCACCGTGTCGAAGTAGGAATAATAGACCGTGTTGTTGACGTGGCCATAGATATCATTGTCCATCCAACGGGTCGGTATGGTCAGAAAATGGCCATAGCGGTCGCGAGTTTCGGTCACCTGACGCCCCATGCCGCCATCCGTGACACATCGGGACGCAATATCCGGATGCGGGCAAAAACGATAGGGGCCGCCACGGTCGCGGCGGCCCCCTTATATTTTTTAACGCCTCGTCCCTGTCAAACTCGCCCAGAACAGACTGCTATGGTCAAAAATTTGCCATGTGCTCCGTTAGGGGTCAAGAAGGATTCCGGCCCCGGCGTCCAGGCCGCAACAAGAAATGGCCGCCCGACAGGGGCGGCCGAAGGTTCAACAGGGAGGCTACGATAAGAAGAGGCCGGTGCAACTGCCGTAAGGCATGGGCCTCTCTATCGTCGTGCAGTCTATTGGTCATAAATTAATAATCTTCTAACGACAGGAACTAATTCCTCCCGATTCGGGCTCCTCGATACAACCGATGGGAGCCCACGAGATTTTCTTCTATCCGGAACAAGACCCTCGAATGCCGATATTATCTCGGGATCCGTTCATCGGCGTCTCCCTTCGGCTATTTGCGGCGAGGACCGTCATCGACATATCCTTTCCCAGGTCTCGTTGTGCTCAAGGATGGCCGTCTCCGTCGCTTCCGTCAGTACGTCGGTCTGCGACAGCCAGATCGGCTTGGCCCATTCGCAGCCGGGCTTAATCGCGCTGCCACTTCCGGCGCAGGCGACTACGTTCAGCAGGATCGGCAGTAGCAACGCGGTTTTCCACATTGGTCCGTTCCCTTACGTTGTCGAGTTGGCGGCGCATGCCATCGACCCGTTCGGCATTCCGCCCGGCGTTCTTCGCCCCCAGCAGCACGGCCAGGACCGCCCCGACGATGGCGAGCCCGGCCAGCAGCTTGAGCGCATAGGGTTTCAGCAGGCCGATCAGGAAGGGCATCAGCGCAGGCCCTTGTTGCGGTCATCGATCCGCGCCCAGACCATGTAGCCGATGCCGGCGACAAGTGCTGCGGCCAGCACCCAGGGGGCGTACTGCGCGAGCGTGGTGACCACGCCCATCAACGGCGATACGGTATCGGCGGCTTGCGCGGCAGCCGCCAGGACGCCGCCGCCGATCAGGGCATTGCGGGCGCCGCTCACCGTCCGGGTCTGGGCGAGCGGCCGGGCCTGATCGAGGGCCTCCTTGGCCGTCGTCGGCGCCGGCGTGTCGATATCGTTGAAGAAAAAGTGCCCCGCCGTGTCGTAACAGGGCGTCTTGCCCTTCGCCCAGGTCGGCCCGCGCTTCATCGCCTTGGCGTAATAGTGCGTCGCCCGCCCCGTCGGGTCCGATGGCTTGTTCTGAATCACCTTGCGGGCAATCTCGACGCAGCCGTCGAACCATTTGTCGCCGGGAACTGCCGCTAGGATACGCGCCCGGTTCGGATCGTTCGCGTTCCAGCATGAGAACTGCCAGGGTTGTTGGCAGACGCCTTCGTAGGTATCCGGCCATTGCGTGTGAACCACCCGGTTGCGGATGACGCAGGCGATGGCCAGTGCGTCGGCCGCATCGTTGGCCTTGGCCTCGCCATACAGCGTGCGGGCCAAGGTATCGAGATCGGGGTTCATAGGGCGGGATCTCCCTTCCGGTTATGGGCGGCAGCGGCCCCCCAACCGACGCCGCCGGCGATCAGACAGGACACGCCGTCCGGCCGGCTGAGCAGCAGCGTCCAGGAACCGTCGGGCGCGACCAGCAGCTCGACGATCTGGCCGTTCGCGGCAAGCCCGGCGGCGGCCGGACGCTCGGCGAAGCGTTCGGCAAGGCCGGCGAGCACGGCCGTCCGCTCGCCGCAAAGGGACTGAGCAGCGGCGGCTTGCGGCAATAAAAAAGCCGCCATCGAGGCGGCGGCTGAAAGTAACGTCGAATACGTCGTCATGGTCGCGAGACCTCCCCGGATAGGCCGCTGCCGCGGCGTTCGAGATAGCGCACGCGCTCATCGATGCGATCGGACTGCTCGGCATTGGAGCGCACCGTGCTCGCCAGTTCGGAAACCACCGCATTCATGTTCCAAAGCGCCGCCCCGCCGCCGATGACAGCAGCCGTAAAGGCCGCCGTGATGAAACGTGCAAACCTCCCGTTGGGGGAATTCTTCGCCAACTCGCGGCCGAGAGCCTCGAGGTGGGTGCGCAGATCGGCATCGGCGCGGTGTTCCATGTTATTTCTCCTTTGCCGCCACTCGGGCGGCCACTTCCTTTTCCGAAAGGGGTCGCTCCGCGCGGATCTCGCGAACAAACTTCCCCTCATTCGAGATTGGGGCTTCGGATGGCGCGTCGAAGGAAACGGCCTTTTCCTCGACCGGTAGCCACTCCAAATCTTTTGCGGACGACAGGACGGGCGCGGCGACGTCAAAGGACTGGAACCGCTGTATGACCCCAGTGGATTTTTTCACGAGAGCGAATAAAGGCATAGAAGTCTCCTTCAATCCGAGGGGTTGCTTGCGGCGAGGCTCAGTGCGCCAGTGATCGTCCAGTTGCCCCCAGCGCCACGATTGACGCCGAAGTCGCTGGCCGCGCCGCCTTTAGCGACGCCACAGAAACAGGTTGGAACGGTGCCCGTCGGCCATGAGCCATCCGGCCCTAGATCGACCGGCTTGCCCGCCGCGCTCCGGAACTTTGAAAGATGCGCGGCCGGATCGAGATAGGCCGCTGTGTTTAGGTAAAAGTCGGCGAGATCGCCCGACCACAGCGATGTGCCGCCGGGCTGCGCGCCACACCCAATCGTGGTGCCCGTCCAATCGACAAAATCGTTAAGCGGACCGGTGCTCCACGTCATGGCGTGAACGGCACCGTCGAGGTAGACCTTGACCGTCGTATTCGCCATGTCGGCGGCGATCATCAGGTGATGCCAATTGCCATCAGCCGTCAGCGCCGACGTGGACAGGCCGTTGGCTATCGTCGTGCCGGCTCCATTACGCAAAATCACGTTGAACTTCGGAGTCGTCGTTATGAAGAATTCGTTCGGAGCGCCGGCCGTATGCGACAGAATTTTTTCGCTGGCTGCCCCCAGCGCGGCGTTCCGATACCACACCGAAAAGGTGAAGCTCTTCCCGTCTGCCGTAGCGCTGAACCCGCTGGCGCGCTCCATCCAGTCACTCACGCCGTCGAAGGTGACGCCAAGCGTCGAGTATGGCTGGCTGGCACTCGACAACATCGCGCCGGTCATAAAAGGCAACATCAGGCGTCATTCCCTTCATTCGTAGTGAAATAGACGGCGACGGCGTGCAGCCGGGCATCGACGGTGAGGGTGTCGCCGCCGGCGTCGGCGTCACGATAGACCTGGAAGATCACGAGATCGCCCTTCGCCGGAGATCCCGCGATGGTCATCGGACCGGCTTCCGGTGAAACGTAGATATTATCGGTGGTACCTCCCGTATCGGTTACCGTGACCGCCGTCCCGAAGGCCGTGTCCAGGGCATCGTTATCGCTACGGGCCAGACCCTGGATTCCCCAGATCACTGCGAAGTTCGTCGTGGTCGAGCCGTGGCTCCAGTAGAACTTGGCCGTCACCGTGCCCTCGTCCCAGCTGTCGGGCATGGGCAACTGGAACTGCACGAACTCGTCGGCAGCGGGATCGAAGTCGAAGGTCTTCGCCATGACCTTGGCGCTGGACGTCTCGAACGAACCGCTCGCGGCGGCGTTCGAGGTCCTCGCATACATCGCCGCGGCCGGAACCGGTAGGGCGTGCTTCCCCTGAAGCATCGGCAGCTTCGCCGCACGAATATAGTCGAGCACCGTCACTTGGTTCGCTGCCGTGGCGAAGCCGATCAGGCGGTCTCCGACGGCGGCCGTGATGTTAGCCCCGCCCGGCAAGTTGAGGTTGGTGGCGTGGTGGGTCAGCAGCGGCGTACTGTCGAATTGCAGCATGAACAGCCGACCGGCCGCCACCGTCATGGATGTAATCCCCGTCGCCCCCGTGACATCGAAGTAGTTGCCATCCGTGCCGACAATCAGCGGCGAGGCCGCGGCGATGTCGTTGCCCTTGGCGAAGGCCTTCTCGGCACCGAGCGCTGCTAGTGCTGCCGCTGCCGTCGTTTCATCCAGAACGCCCTGCCAAAACGGCGAGACCGCTATATCCGTGAAGATGCTCGCCTGGAACGCCAGGCTCGAGGAGCCGACGACGATCGGATTGGCCGTCGTCACCTTGAAGATGAAACCGGCCCCGGCCGTACCTTCGTTGACCGGGACAAGCGTGCCCTTGACCACGTCGCGCGCCCCGTCGAAGTCGCGCGCCCGCGACCAGGCCGAGGCGCTGGCGACCCATATGCCGTTCTGGCTCGCCGTAAACTGATTCTTGACCAGGACCCGGTCGTCGGCGGCCACGGCGACGCCGTCGATGCTCTGCGTTCCCGATAGCACGATGTTGGCCGTGGTGGCGACCCGGCAGGGTGCCTTAACGGCAACCGAAGCGGATGCCCCGGTCAGCCGGTCGGTGGCGGTGGATGGCATGCGGCAATCTCCTTCATAGCATTGAGTTTCGGGCGTCGACCGCGCGGCCTTTGCCGGAGCAAGAAGAAGGCGCGAAGCCCGATGAACTAGGCTTCCATGTCTGGGCAACGAAACGCGCCTTGGCGTGCGGGCGTCCAGGAAAATAGGGATGTAGCGCTAAGTGCTGACGTGTACGGCCATCACAAATGCGATATTTGACCGTCGCCGTTCGACATCGCGCTCACGGCAACAACGGTTCAAAAAATGTTCGGGGAAAATTACTCGAACGCCATCGACGCCGTTCGCTCGACCATGCCGCGAACCAGGTTGTCATTAAGGTTAAGCGGCAATAGAAGGCTATGCTTTCATATCGTACGTGGTGAGAGTAACTGTGCTACCTGAAGCAAACACAAACGGTTCGGCGGCCTTAGTAGCTGGTTAACCGGACCCAGCTTGAATTGCCCTATTCAGTTACTCGGAATTGAAGGTGGATTTAAAAAAAGTGAGATCAAGTATGTCGAAGCTCACAAGTGTCAGCCAAAGTAAATACTATCAAGCTTATGATCGAAAAGATCAGGGTACTGTTCTAAAGGCCAAGCACATCAGGCAATTTCGCAAGGATTTCGTTGAAGCCTCGCATTACCAGTCCAGCATGTCTGTCTTAGAATTGGGGTGTGGTAACGGCCTCTTCCTGAGATACCTCAAGCAGTTGGGGGCGAAAGATATTGTCGGCGTCGACGGCGACCCACGTATCTTAGATCAGATGCCTGCCGCATTGGCTGCTATGGTGCATATATGCGACTTCAACGACTTCTTCGCCTCTCAACCGGCGGGGCGGCAGTTTGATCGGGTGGTGCTGTTCGATGTGCTGGAGCACTTCACACCTGAAGATGCCACCGCCTTGCTCACATCGGCGGCAAGCTTGCTGTCTGACCAAGGCAGAGTCGTGATCCGCGTGCCCAACATGGCGTCACCTCTGGCCTTGGGCGTGCAATACAACGACGTCACCCATAAAACGGCCTTCTCTCCGGGATCTCTTCGACAAGTGGCACGTACCGCAGGGTTATCTCCGGTATCCTTCAGGGCACAAGCCTATACGTCCCGATACAGAGAGATACGGGAACGCGTGCTAACCACGGTCGTGTCATGGTTTCTTGCCATGCCGCCGATGATCTGGTCGCCAAATTTGATCGCCGTTCTGAAAAAGGATGTCGCTTGAGCAGAGGCCGGTTCGTTGACAGCCACCGACGGACACGCCGGGCGACGCAGCACCCAAGACGACGTCACGCGCTATCGTTTCAATCCAAGAGTGTCCGTGCCGCGCAATCTTCCGCATCTTTAGACTTCGCAGTATGCTGACAGCAGAAATCGCAATTCAATGGCGATTTCCATTGTCCTCATGTCTGGCGCTCCTCCCACGCCCGCCCCACTCATCTCCCACCCTCCGCTGCTTCGACCTTGTCGCGCAGCGCTTCCGGTAGCTTGCCCTTAGCCGTGCCCGTGACCAGCACGCCGATCGCCGCCTCCAGTTCGGCGATGCGCGCCGGGACGGCATCAACGGCTGGAGCGGTCGGAACCGGTCGTTCGAAGGCCGTCCCGTTCCACACGTCGCCGTGTTTCACGTCGGCGTCATTGACAACCTCGATTCAACAATGCGTAGCGCCACCGGAAATATCGGCCCGCCGATCTACACAGCGCACCCGCCTGCCGCTTCAACCAAGACGTTCATATTTCCTCACCAAGCCAAGGCGATAAAGCCGCCCTTACCCGAATTAACCCACCCCCCGCCGGTATTGTCGGCCGGAGTGCCAGTCCGTATGTTAAACGCACCCCTCACGAGGATTATCTCCACCGGCGTTATCGCAATATCAATTGCGTCATATGCACCTCCCGACAAAGTTATGAATGAGCCGAAACTGGTTGCGGTCCCGGCGGTGTTATTACCCCCCGCGCCGATTGTGTATGGGATAGGCATTCCGGGTACTACTTGGATTGCTACATTTTGGATATAGCTTCCAGCGTAGCCGAATAGCCCGCCCGCCGACCCGCCCCCCCCGCAATAGCGGCAAGTACAAACAATAAATGCACGCCGTCGGGGACGACGAAAGTGCCGGCGTAAGGCGCTATTTGCGCGATACTCGCCGGCCTGCACAGATTGACGAAGCCATGCACTGCGTTGTTCGACGCGCCGGTCATCGCGTTAAGCGTCGGGATGCCGTACATGGTCAATAATCCCCCGCGTCCACGCAGGTAACAGCTAGACCCGCCGCGATGGTCGTTCCTGTCGTGTAGAACAGCCGATACCCAGGTTTCATTACAATGTTGAGAGGGATATCGTAGGCAATATACCAAGCGGTATTTTCTGTTTTTGTGGTGCCATCGATATATGTCTCGTTGATCAGAGAGTTGTTGCCGGCTGTCGTGTTGGTCGAGCCATTGTTAACAAAGAAGCGGATATTTGTGTCGGCGTTCGTACCCCAGGGCTGCACACGAATCCGCCCGACCCGCGAGCCATTGGCTCCCGCCGTGTGGATGACGTTGATCGCGCCCGTTCCATCCATTGCCGTGTTGGCCGTCAACGTCGGTGAGTTGGCCTGCCAGCTCGTCGCCGGTGCAATCGGGGAGATCGGGGATGTGTTGGCGGGCATATCGATGCCTCCTCAAAGGGTGGGGTAAAGCTGGTTGGCAAAGAACGATCCGCCTTGCCCGCCTCCCGCGGCCAAGGCTTGGCCGGTGGCGCGCAGATAGGCGACGACCGTCACTTGGTTGGTCGCCGTGGCGAAGCCGATCAGCCGGTCGCCCGCCGCCGCCGTTATGTTCGCGGCCGTGGGCAGGTTCAGGTTGGTGGCGTGGTGAGTGAGAACCGGCGTCGAGGCGAATTGCAGGATGAACAGCATGCCCCCCAGCACAGCGATGGCCGTGATGGGGCCAGTGTTGTTGTTCACCACGAAATAATTGCCGTAAGAACCGAGCGTGAGGGTGGCGCCGCTGTCGATGTCGGCGCCCTTGGCAAACGCCTTTTCGGCGCCGAGCGCGCCCCGTACCGCCGTCGCCGAAGCCTCGTCGATCAGCGTCTGAAAGAACGGCGAAAAGCCGAACTCGGTCAGCACGTCGGCGATGGTCGTTTCCGCCAACAGCCCTTGCCAGAGCGCTGAAATCGCCGCGTTGGTCAGGGTGGCGGGGACGAACGCAAGGCTCGTGGCACCGATGCCGATCGCACCGATCGTCGTCACCTTGAAGATGTAACCGGCGCCGACGGTTCCCGAATTGACCGGAACCAGCGTGCCGGTCACCACGTCGCGGTTGCCGTCGAAGTCGCGTGCCCGCGACCAAGCCGAAGTATCCACCACCCAGATGCCGTTCTGCTTCGCATCGGTTTGGCTTTTGACCAGAACCCTATCGCCCGCGATCAGGACGATGCCGTCGACGGTCTGTTCGCCCGACAGCTCGATGTTCGCCGTGGTCGCCACCCGGCAGGGCGCTTTGATGGCGACCGACGTGCTCAGCCCGGCGATGCGGTCGGTGACGGTGGAGGGCATGGCGGCTTCCTTTCTGACGGTCGCGAGTTGGGATTCAGCGCCGCCGGCCCTGGCCGGCGCGCGACAGGGCGCGAAACCAGGACATCTGGGTCTTCGGGCTCAAACTGTCGAACCACTGGGTGACGCGGTTGCGCTCGGCCGCTGGCAGGCTGCCGAGCAGCGAGGCCGCTTCGTGCTGCAGGCCGGCGAACTGGGCCGGGAAGCCACGCCCCCATTCGGCGAGCAACTGCTGGCCCTCGCGGCTGGCGGC
>CANITX010000131.1 GCA_947470575.1 Rhodospirillales bacterium | reverse complement strand
GGACGAGGGCCTGCGCTTCGCCATCCGCGAGGGCGGGCGTACCGTCGGTGCCGGCGTCGTCGCCAGCATCGTCGAATAACCGGTATAGATAGAGCAGGGCGGCCGGGCGCGAGCCCACCGCAGCCGGAATTAGGAGTGTAGCTCAATTGGTAGAGCACCGGTCTCCAAAACCGGGGGTTGGGGGTTCGAGACCCTCCACTCCTGCCAGTGCTACCGGCAGGCGACGAACGAAAGACGGGCTGATGCCCGGGAACAGGAAGTGATGGCCAAGACCAGTCCGGCGCAGTTCATCCAACAGGTCCGCCAAGAGGCGGCCAAGGTGACGTGGCCGACGCGTAAGGAAACGACGATTTCGACCGGCATGGTATTCCTGATGGTATTCCTGGCGGCTATCTTCTTTTTCGTGGTCGACCAGGTCATGGCCTGGGGTGTCCGTGTTGTCTTCGGGCTGGGAGGCTGAGCGACATGGCTGCGCGCTGGTACGTCATTCACGTCTATTCCGGTTTCGAAAAGAAGGTTGCCCAGTCGATCGAGGAGCAGGCCAAACAGGCCGGCTTGGTTGAGCGCATCGAGCAGGTATTGGTGCCAGTCGAGGAAGTGGTCGAAGTACGCCGGGGCTCAAAGATCAACGCCGAGCGCAAATTCTTTCCTGGCTATGTCCTGGTCAAGATGGACATGAGCGACGAAACTTGGCATTTGGTGAAGAACACCCCGAAAGTGACTGGGTTCCTTGGCAGCGGGGGCCGGCCGACGCCGATCAGCGAAACCGAGGCCCAGCATATTATGCGGCAGGTACAGGAAGGCATCGAACGTCCGAAGCCGTCCATCACATTCGAGATCGGCGAGCAGGTCCGCGTTTCCGACGGCCCGTTCACCTCGTTCAACGGCATGGTCGAGGACGTCGACGAAGAGCGGGCGCGGCTTAAGGTTGCGGTTTCCATCTTCGGCCGCTCCACGCCGGTGGAATTGGAATACTCGCAAGTTGAGAAGCTTTAGGTTAAGTATCCGCCGGGGCATCGCGCACCGGACCGAAAGTTAGATACGGAGCGCAAGGGCGCTGAGCTTAAGAGTTTTATACGGAGCGCAAGGGCGCTGAGCTTAAGAGTTTTATACGGAGCGCAAGGGCGCTCTGGCGTGTGGGAGGCCAGCCATAGCCGTACCACGCACCCCCGTAACCGATAACGTGAGGGTCAAGACATGGCAAAGAAGGTGACGGGTTACATCCGTCTGCAAGTGCCGTCCGGCAAGGCCAACCCATCGCCCCCCATCGGGCCGGCCCTGGGCCAAGCCGGGCTGAACATCATGGAGTTCTGCAAGAACTTCAACGCTGCGACGCAGAACATGGAACCGGGTATCCCGATTCCGGTGGTGATCACCGCCTATGCGGATCGCACGTTTTCCTATGTGACCAAAACCCCGCCGGTCAGCTACTTCCTGAAGAAGGCTGCAAATCTCGCCAAAGGCTCGAAGACGACCGGCAAGGATCCTGTCGGGCGTGTGACGATGGCCCAGGTGCGTGAGATTGCCCAGACCAAGATGGCCGATCTCAATACCCGGGATATCGATCAGGCAGCCAAGATGATTGTCGGGTCGGCGCGGTCGATGGGCCTAGAGGTGGCGGGGGAACGATGGCACGCAGTGGCAAAAGGCTGAGCTCAGCCCAGGCGAAAATCGATCGCGACGCGTTCTATCCGTTGGAAGACGCGGTCAAGTTGATCAAGGAAATGGCTACCGCCAAATTCGACGAAACCGTCGAGATCGCGGTCAACCTGCACGTCGATCCGCGGCATGCCGATCAGATGGTGCGCGGAGTGACCTCGCTGCCGCACGGTACGGGCAAGTCGGTGCGCGTTGCGGTCTTCGCCCGTGGCGAGAAAGCGGAGCAGGCCACGGCGGCAGGGGCCGATATCGTCGGCGCCGAAGATCTGGCCGCGGCGATCCAGGGCGGCGAGATGAACTTCGATCGCTGTATCGCAACTCCCGATATGATGGCCATCGTCGGCCGCCTTGGCCGGGTACTGGGTCCGCGTGGACTGATGCCAAACCCGCGACTGGGCACGGTTACCCAGGACGTCGCCGAGGCGGTTGCCGCAGCCAAGGGCGGTCAGGTGCAGTTCCGCGTCGAGAAGGCGGGCATTGTTCACGCCGGTGTTGGCAAGGCCAGCTTCAGTGCCGAGGCATTGGGTGAAAACGTGCGGGCCTTCGTCGATGCACTGGTCAAGGCCAAGCCGAGCGGCGCCAAGGGAACCTACTTGAAGCGCATCAGCCTGAGTTCGACCGTCGGCCCCGGCCTGAAGGTGGATATCAGCAGCGCGGTGAGAGCCGCCGGCTGATGCTGGCATAGAAATTCCGCATTGCCCGCCGCCGTCGGCGTCGGGAGGATGCGGCGGAGCCGGAGATTTCCGGTTCCAAACCTGTCCGAGACCGCAGGCGCTAAGCCGGGTGTGTTTTCCGGTGCGGCTTAATGGCAACGGCCTGCCTAGACAGTGATGAAAAGCGCTTCGGCGGCACTCAGGCGTGCCGACGGGGGGTTTGAATGCTGTTGGGGACGGGAAGACTGGCCTTCGTCGCGTCGCGGCGGGGTCATTGGACCAACAGCACCGGTATCGCTCCCACGCGGACGGACCGGGGCAAGGAACGGAGGCAATCCGTGAACCGCACCGAGAAGCAAGATATGGTCGCGGCCCTGAATAAGGTCTTCGAAGGTACCAATCTGGTTGTCGTCGCCCAGTATTCGGGGTTGACGGTGGCCCAGATGAACGACCTTCGCAGCCGTATGAAGGACGTCGGGGCCGGTCTTAAGGTGACCAAGAATCGGCTCACGCGCCTCGCTCTTGAAGGCACCAAGTTCAAGCCATTGGCCGAATTATTTACCGGACCTACCGTCGTTGCGTATTCGACGGATCCGGTGGGTGCGGCCAAGGCGGCGGTCGCTTTCGCCAAGGACAACGAGAAGCTGATCATCCTCGGGGGGGCGCTCGATAAGCTAACCCTCGACGAGAACGGCATCAGGTCCCTGGCGGCGTTGCCGTCGCTGGATGAACTGCGGGGCAAGCTCGTCGGCATGATCAGTACGCCGGCAACCCGCATCGCGGGCGTCCTTCAGGCGCCTGCAGGGAAACTGGCCCGTGTGCTCAGCGCCCAAGCCCAAAAGGGAGAGGCGGCCTAAAGCCGCAATCCGATATTCAAGCCCTACCCTAGGAGTCGCATAAAATGGCTGATTTGCTGAAGATCGTCGACGAACTGTCGACCCTGACCGTCATCGAGGCGGCGGAACTTTCGAAGATGCTGGAAGAGAAGTGGGGCGTGTCCGCCGCGGCGCCGGTTGCCGTGGCTGCCGTTGCCGCCGCTGCCGCACCGGCCGAGGTGAAGGAGGACTTCGATGTCGTCCTGACCGCTATCGGTGACAAGAAAATCAATGTTATCAAGGAAGTACGCGTCATTACCGGCCTTGGCCTGAAGGAAGCCAAGGATATGGTCGAAGGCGCTCCGCAGACGGTGAAGGAAGGCGTCAAGAAGGACGAGGCCGAAGCGATCAAGAAGAAGCTCGAAGAGGCCGGCGCTACCGTTACCTTGAAGTAGGACGATTACGTTTGCTTTATGTGACCGGATGCGCCACATACTGTAACGAGTCAGGCGGGGATGTACGGGGATGTCCGTCCCCGCCGTGACGCGTGCATTTCAGGGCCCGCCCGAATAGGCTTTGCCGCAGCCGGTAAAGCGGGTACCTCGTCCCCATGGTCGATGTTGAGCCACCGGATCCAGTTGGATTCGGGGCGTTAGGCGTTGGGGATTCGAATGTGGGATGGCGTTAGCAGCCGATGCGGCGGTCGGAGCGAACCTATCCGAGTGACACGTGTCGTACCGAGTGAAATCAGGACAATCGCGAGGATCGAGTTATGGCCATGACCTTCACAGGTCGTAAGCGGGTACGTCGGAATTTCGGTCGCATTGCGGCCGTGGCACCGATGCCGAACCTCATCGAGGTTCAGAAGAAGTCTTACGATCAGTTCCTGCAAATGGATATCCCGGCCGAGCAACGGGAAAGCAGCGGGCTGCAAGAGGTCTTCCGGTCGGTTTTCCCGATTAAGGACTTTTCCGAACGCGGTACCCTGGAATTCGTTCGTTTCGAATTCGAGCCTCCAAAGTACGATGTCGAGGAATGCCAGCAGCGTGGGATGACCTACGCCGCGCCGTTGAAGGTTACGCTGCGCTTGGTTGTCTGGGACGTGGATGAAGAAACCGGCGCGCGATCGGTTCGCGACATCAAGGAACAGGACGTCTACATGGGCGATATGCCCTTGATGACGGACAACGGCACCTTTGTCATCAACGGTACCGAGCGTGTCATCGTCTCGCAGATGCATCGTTCGCCCGGCGTCTTTTTCGATCACGACAAGGGCAAGACCCATTCTTCGGGCAAATTCCTTTTCGCGGCCCGCGTCATCCCCTATCGCGGTTCGTGGCTGGATTTCGAATTCGACGCCAAGGATCTTGTGTACGTGCGTATCGACCGGCGCCGCAAGCTGCCGGTAACGACCTTGCTGATGGCGCTCGACGGGCCGAAGACCGCCAAGCTGCGTGTCGAGCGGGCCGTCGACGGCAAGAAGCTGTCGTCCGAAGAGATCGTCGGCATGACCTCGGAGGAAATTCTCAGCTACTTCTATAAGAGGGTGACCTACAGCTTTACCAAGAAGGGTTGGAAGACCGCGTTCGATCCGAATGCCTTGCGCGGCGTGAAGCTGATCAACAATCTGGTGAATGCCAAGACGGGCAAGGTGATGGCAGAAGCCGGAACCAAGCTGACTCCTCGACTGTTGCGCCAGCTTTCGGAAAAAGGTTTCGAAGAGCAGCTGGTGGCGCGCGAAGACCTGGCAGGTCGTTATAGCGCCGAGGATTTGATCAATCCGGAAACCGGCGAAATTTATGTCGAGGCCGGCGGAGAACTGACCGCGGCCTTGATCGAACAGTTCGAGGCAGCCGGCGTCGCCGATATTGCGACGCTCGCCATCGATCACATCAATGTCGGTCCGTATATCCGCAATACCCTGGCGGTCGATCGCAATACCTCGCGCGAGGAAGCGATGATCGATATCTATCGGGTGATGCGCCCTGGCGAGCCGCCGACCTTGGACACGGCCGAGACCTTGTTCCATAGCCTGTTTTTCGATTCCGAGCGTTACGATCTTTCCGCCGTGGGCCGGGTTAAGATGAATTCCCGTCTGGGTTTCGAGACGGAAGACACGGTGCGTGTCCTACGCCGCGACGACATCCTGGAGGTGGTTCGCATTCTGGTCGAACTGAAGGACGGCCGCGGCGAGATCGACGACATCGACCACTTGGGCAACCGCCGGGTACGCTCCGTTGGCGAACTGATGGAAAATCAGTATCGCGTCGGCCTTTTGCGTATGGAACGGGCAATCCGCGAGCGGATGAGTTCGGTCGATATCGACACCGTTATGCCGCACGACCTGATCAACGCCAAGCCGGCGGCGGCAGCCGTGCGCGAATTCTTCGGCTCTTCCCAGCTCAGCCAGTTCATGGATCAAACCAATCCACTGGCCGAAATCACGCACAAGCGCCGCCTCTCGGCGCTTGGGCCGGGTGGCTTGACCCGCGAACGTGCCGGCTTCGAAGTGCGCGACGTTCATCCCACGCATTATGGCCGCATCTGCCCGATCGAGACGCCGGAAGGCCCGAACATCGGGTTGATCAACTCGTTGGCGACGTATGCGCGGGTCAACAAATACGGATTCATCGAAACGCCCTATCGCAAGGTCGTGAACGGCCGTATCGGCACCGACGTCGTCTATATGTCGGCGATGGAAGAAGGCCGCTATACGGTCGCCCAGGCGAATGCCGAAATCGACGATAAAGGTCGGTTTACTTCCGACCTGATCAGCTGCCGGCGTGGCGGCGATTTTGTCATGGTTCGTCCCGAAGACATCAATTACATCGACGTTTCGCCAAAGCAGTTGGTGTCCGTGGCTGCTGCGCTGATACCGTTCCTCGAGAACGATGACGCCAACCGCGCGCTGATGGGTTCCAACATGCAGCGCCAAGCCGTGCCCCTGATCCGCGCCGAAGCGCCGTTGGTCGGCACCGGCATGGAAGCTGCGGTGGCTCGTGATTCGGGGGCGGCCATCGTCGCGCGGCGCTCGGGCGTGGTCGACCAAGTCGATGCAACCCGCATCGTCGTCCATGCGACCGAGGAAACCTCGCATGCCGCGAGCGGCGTCGATATTTACAATCTACGTAAGTTCCAACGCTCCAATCAGAACACTTGTATCACGCAACGTCCGCTGGTTCGTGTCGGCGACATCGTTCAGGCCGGTGACATTATTGGCGACGGCCCGTCGACGGAGCTGGGCGAATTGGCTTTGGGGCGTAATGTGCTGGTCGCGTTCATGCCCTGGAACGGCTACAACTTCGAAGACTCCATCCTGATATCCGAGCGCATCGTGCGCGACGACGTCTTCACCTCGATCCACATCGAAGAGTTCGAGGTGATGGCGCGCGATACCAAGCTCGGCCAGGAGGAAATCACCCGCGACATCCCGAACGTCGGCGAAGAAGCCCTCAAGAACCTCGACGAAGCGGGTATCGTCTACATCGGCGCCGAAGTGAAGCCGGGCGACATCCTGGTCGGCAAGGTGACGCCGAAGGGCGAAAGTCCGATGACGCCGGAAGAAAAGCTGCTGCGCGCCATCTTCGGCGAGAAGGCTTCCGACGTACGCGATACTTCACTAAAGCTGCCGCCGGGCGTTTCGGGCACGGTGGTCGAGGTGCGGGTATTCTCGCGGCGCGGCGTCGACAAGGACGAGCGTGCCATGGCCATCGAGCGGGCGGAAATCGAACGATTGGCCAAGGACCGGGATGACGAACGCGCCATCCTGGAGCGTAACTTCCATACCCGGTTGAAGGCGCTGCTGATCAACCGCAAGGCCGTCGGCGGGCCAAAGGGATTGGCCGAGGGCACGCGGCTTTCGGATGAGGCACTATCACGCTATACCCCTGGGCAGTGGGCCCAGATCGTCATCGCCAACGACGCGGTGATGGCCGATATCGAAGCTCTGAAGAACCAGTTCGAGCAAAGCATCTCGGCCCTTGAGCAGCGCTTCGACAACAAGGTCGAGAAGCTGCAGCGTGGCGATGAATTGCCGCCGGGTGTGATGAAGATGGTCAAGGTCTTCGTGGCCGTGAAGCGCAAGCTGCAACCCGGCGATAAGATGGCCGGCCGTCACGGCAACAAGGGCGTGATTTCGAAAATCGTGCCGATGGAAGATATGCCGTACCTGGCCGACGGTCAGCCGCTCGACATCGTGCTCAATCCGTTGGGTGTGCCATCGCGTATGAATGTCGGGCAAATCCTCGAAACCCATTTGGGTTGGGCTTGCGCCGGCCTTGGCCGTCAAGTTGGCGAGATGCTGGAAGCCGCCAACGGCAAGGCCGATCCGAAGAAGGTGCGCGCCAAGCTGAAGGATATCTACGGAGCGCAGACCTTCAAGGAGGAGGTCAACGACCTGGATGACGAGCAGATCCTCGAATTGGCCGGCAATCTGGTGAACGGCATGCCGATCGCCACGCCGGTGTTCGACGGAGCCCACGAGCCCGACATCGTCGAGATGTTGGAGAAGGCGGGGCTGGATGCTTCCGGTCAGGTCACCCTGGTCGACGGGCGCACCGGCGAGACATTCCATCGCAAGGTTACGGTCGGCTACATCTATATGCTGAAGCTGCACCATTTGGTGGACGATAAGATCCATGCTCGTTCCATTGGCCCCTACAGCTTGGTCACTCAGCAACCGTTGGGCGGCAAGGCGCAATTCGGCGGCCAGCGCTTCGGCGAAATGGAGGTGTGGGCGTTGGAAGCCTACGGCGCGGCTTATACGTTGCAGGAAATGCTCACGGTCAAGTCCGATGACGTGTCGGGTCGGACCAAGGTCTATGAGGCGATCGTCCGTGGCGACGATACCTTCGAGGCTGGCATTCCTGAATCGTTCAACGTGCTGGTCAAGGAACTGCAATCCCTGGCGCTCAACGTCGAACTCCGCTGAATTCGACCCTCACCGTTAACGACGGAACCGACATAAACGTGGTCAGCCGTCCCGGATTAGACGCTCCGGGACGGCGCTACAGTCGAGGAGACCATTGATGAACGAGTTGATGAAGATTTTCGGACAGACCAAAAGCTCTGACCGCTTCGACGACATCCGTATCTCGATCGCGAGCCCGGAGCGCATCCGGTCGTGGTCCTTCGGCGAGATCAAGAAGCCCGAAACCATCAACTATCGCACCTTCAAGCCTGAGCGCGACGGTCTGTTCTGCGCTCGTATCTTCGGTCCGATCAAGGACTACGAGTGCTTGTGCGGCAAGTATAAGCGCATGAAGTACAAGGGCATCACGTGCGAGAAGTGCGGCGTCGAAGTGACGCTGGCCAAAGTACGTCGCGAGCGTATGGGCCATATCGAGTTGGCGTCTCCGGTCGCCCACATTTGGTTTTTGAAGTCGCTGCCGTCGCGCATCGGCCTTTTGGTCGACATGACGCTGAAAGACCTGGAACGTATTCTCTATTTCGAAAACTACGTCGTGGTCGAACCCGGATTGACCCCGCTCAAGCTGCACGAGCTGCTCAACGAAGACCAGTATCAGCGGGCGGTGGATGAATTTGGCGAAGATTCGTTCAGCGTCGGCATCGGCGCCGAAGCGATCCGTGAAATGTTGAGCGCCATCGATCTGGAGACCAACCGAGAGACCCTGCACGACGAATTGAAGGAAACGACGTCGGAAGCCAAGCGCAAGAAGCTGGTCAAGCGGTTGAAGCTGATCGAGGCCTTTATCGAGTCCGGTTCTCGTCCCGAATGGATGATCCTAGAGGTCGTTCCGGTCATTCCGCCGGAGCTGCGCCCGTTGGTGCCGCTCGATGGCGGCCGTTTCGCGACATCGGACCTTAACGACCTTTATCGTCGGGTCATCAACCGCAATAACCGCCTGCGCCGACTGATCGAACTGCGTGCGCCTGAGATCATCGTGCGCAACGAAAAGCGTATGTTGCAGGAATCGGTTGACGCGTTGTTCGATAACGGGCGACGCGGTCGGGCAATCACGGGGGCCAACAAGCGGCCGCTTAAGTCTTTGTCCGACATGCTGAAGGGCAAGCAGGGTCGCTTCCGCCAGAATCTACTGGGCAAGCGGGTGGACTATTCCGGCCGTTCGGTCATCGTCGTCGGCCCGGAGCTGTTGCTGCACCAATGCGGCCTGCCGAAGAAGATGGCGCTCGAACTGTTCAAG
>CANITX010000130.1 GCA_947470575.1 Rhodospirillales bacterium | reverse complement strand
TCCCGGGCAGCCTGGCGGGCAGTCTGCTTGGTGTCATCTCTGCCGCGGCCATGGTGATGCTACTGGTCTACTCGCTGGCGAAGCACATGCCTTGGCTCAAGCGGCACGTCTCACTACCAGCGATGCTCTCCTTTCACGTCTACGCTGGTGCAATCGGCGCGGCGTTCGGAATGCTCCACACAGGCCACAACTATCGCAGCCCGCTCGGGATCGTGCTGGTGGTGGCCCTGCTGACGGTCGTGCTCAGTGGCTTCGTCGGCCGATACTACCTGGCGCGGATCGCTACCGACATCCGCGAGCAGCGACAGGAGCTTGGAGTGCTGCGGACGCGCTACGACCAAGTCGCTGCCACCAAAACGCCGCCGCCCGGCGTACCTGTGCGTGATCTCGTGGCCGGCATCGCCGATCTTGAAGATGCGATAGGCAGACGGGAGGTTCTGAAGCGATCCATGTCCCGCTGGATCGTGCTGCATATCGTCGGGACTCTCGTATTCTACCCGTTGCTGTCACTGCATATCTGGAGCGGCGTCTATTATGGCTTGCGGTGGTGGCCATAAAGACGAGCACCATCGTGTATGCCGTGCTGGGGATGATTGGCCTCGGGACGGCTATCGCGGTTCCGGTGGCCCTTCATCGTTCCGGTTCGGCCGGGTTGCTACTCTGGACCGCAATGGTGAGCCCTGGACCGCTCTCCGCAGCGCATGCCTTCATTGGCTCGCAATGCGAAACTTGCCACACGCCAACGCGCGGGGTTGAGGCGACAGCCTGCCTGACCTGCCACGTTACCGCCGCGCTGACGCTGCTGCCGCAGCCCGCGACGACATTTCACGCCAATATCGGCGAATGCGCCAGTTGCCATGTCGAGCATCAAGGCCGCGACCGCCGGCCGATCAACATGGATCATTCGGCACTGGTCGTGGCAGGCCACACCCGCGCCGCCCAAGCCCACGACTTCGGCTCGCAATCCGGGGCCGCTGACCGTAGCCATACTCTGGAACGGGTCAGGGCGTTCCTCATCGGCAGCGGAGCGGACCTTGCCGGCGGTTCGCTCGGCCGGCGTTCGATGCCCGTGGCTGCGTTGGCATCGCTCGACTGCACCGGCTGCCACGCCACTCGCGATCCGCACCGAACGCTGTTCGGCCGTGACTGCCAGAACTGCCACAATGTCGATGCCTGGACCATCGCGACCTTCGTGCATCCGTCGCCGCGCTCGCAGGACTGCGTACAATGCCACCAAGCCCCGCCCAGCCACTACATGATGCACTTCGAGATGATGGACAGGATGATCGCCGGTCAGCCCAGCGCTCGGGTCGAACAGTGCTTCCTGTGCCATCAGACCGATGCCTGGAACCAGATCCGCACTGCCGGCTGGCGCGACATGCACTGACTTTGGTGAGTTCGCAGCAGACGCTGTTCAGGTCAGTGGCGAGCACGCGGAACTACCACGGGAATGTGCAAACGACCTTGGCAGGGAGGAGACCCGACATGCGCTATTACCTCAGCAGCAAAGTTGGCGAACACGGGAATGCCGCAGCCGCCCCAGGTGCCCGGGGCAAATCTGGGCGGGGCAGTGGCTCCAGGTGCGCGAGGGAAAAGCGCCACCGCTGCCAAGGTATTGCAGCGCGTCACCATGAATGCGCAACCGGCAACCCAAGATGAACGGCGCCATGGTTGAGGAAGTAGTGCGTTGGATCGCAACGGGCTTCGAGGTCGCAGGCGTTGCTGCGATCCTGCTCGTCTCTCTCGTCGCTACCGCACGGTTTCTGCGCCGGGCTCGAGCGTCGGCTGACTGGATCGCGGATCTGCCCACCTACCGCTCAGACCTCGGGCGCGGCGTCCTCCTCGGGCTGGAACTGCTTGTCGCGGCGGACATCCTGGGGACGGTGGCCGCATCGCCCACCTTCGACAACTTCGGCGTGCTGGCCCTGGTCGTGCTGATCCGGACCTTCCTGAGCATCTCGCTCAGCGTCGAGATTGAGGGCGCCTGGCCCTGGCGCCGCCGGGAGAGGCAGCGGCTGTCGGAAGCGATAGGAGGTTCTCGTCCTGAGCGCACGCCGCAAGAATGATGACACGCCGACCGGTTGGCACCTTGGAGCGGCTTTCAGTCACGAATAGCGTTTCTCACGCGGTGACTGCGTCGTGACGGCCTGATATCGTTTTCCGCCAGCGCCCGAATTGTACCAGCTGGCAAGAAATCCCGTCATCGATTGTACCAGGGCGCTCACGCGCCGACCGCGAGCTCCGTCATCATGCCGGCTGCGAGATGCGGCATGTGATGGCAGTGGAACACCCACCGAACCGGCTCGCCCGCGTCGAAGGCGATTGTGATGCGGCCCATCGCCGGCACTTGCACGGTGTCACGGACAGGGCCCGCAATGCGCCGCCCGTCGACTTCGACAACCTGAAAATGATGGCCATGGAGGTGCATCGGATGGGCCATCATTGTCGGATTGCTGATCGCGATTTCAACCCGTTCGCCCTGCTTCGTCACCATTGGCAGGTGGCGGCCCCAAGGCCGGCCATCGATCGACCACACATAGGGCTGCATCGTGCCGGCCAGCATGGCTTCGAGGCGCCGGTCCACGCGCTTCGCCGGCAGCGGGCGAAGCGCGCTCAGCGCTGCTTCCTGCGCCGACTGATAGGGTGCGGCGTCCTCGGTTCCGATCGTCGGCAGGCGGCGGATCACAGCCCCGGCCGTCGCAAGGATCAGCCCCGTCTGTTCCTGAGCGCCCTCGCGCAACGCCAGAACAGGGAAGACGCCACCCGCGGCTGGAATGCGCAGCAGCAAATCAGCCCGCTGGCCCATTGCCAGGGCGAAGCCTTGCCCGCTGACCGGCACGATGGGCTGACCGTCCACAGCGACAAGCGTGCCCTCGATTGCGCCGGTATGGATCCGGAATACGGTCGCTGCAGCGGCATTGATGACGCGCAGCAGCACCTGTCCTCCCGGTGCCACGCGCACGATCTCAGGATCGTCCAGCGTGCGGTCATTGGTGAGGTAGGCGTCGAAATCGATGTCGTTAAGGTCCATCGGCATCGCAGTCATCGGCATTCCAGCCATGCCAGCCGGCGGCGATGCCGCTGGCACACTTTCTGGCTCCGCCAACCTCACAAGCAGCTCCGCCAGGGGCGTGAAGCTGAAGTCCCTCAGCAAGATAACAACCTCTTGCCGATCAGCGCGGGCGTCTTCCTCTGTCCGAACGATCAGCGGCGCTGAGAGCTGGCGCATTTCCTGGTCGGGCACGTGCGCATGCATCCAGTGCGTGCCCGGGTAGGGCGCATAATTGAAGTCGCGCGCCTCGCCGGCGCGCAACAGGGGTAGAGGGAGGTTGGCCACACCGTCCTGCACCACCGGCGGGATCTGGCCATGCCAGTGGATGATGGTGGGCTCGGTTAAGTCATTCCTTAGGCGGAGAGCAAAGCGTTCGCCTGGTTCCAGAACGACGCCCTGGTTACCGTTCTCCCGAAGCAGGCCGAGAACGGTTGCGGGCTGGCCCTTGATGTCGAGGATGCGTGTAGTCGCACGCAGCACTGATGGCGCGTCCGCAGCCACGGCGCGACGAGGCCCACCGCTGAACGCCGCAGTCACTGCCGCTGCCGAAGCCCCGGCGATCATTTGACGACGCGAGCATGCAATCATGTGAGCGTTCCCCTGTGTGCGCGGCTAAGGTACCGAAACCGTGAATCGTCGTCTCAGTCATCCAACGCACCGACCTGGCCCGGCGAGCCGTCACGGGACTATGGACACCTTTAGGACGCCGTCACGCTGATGACTGAACAGGTCGTAGGCCTCCTCGATGCGGTCGAGCGAGAAGTGGTGGGTCACCAAGGGGCGAAGGTCGGCACGGCCGGAGGCGATCACCCCCATCAACCGGCGCATGCGCTCCTTTCCACCCGGGCAGAGGGAGGTGACAATGCGATGGTCCCCGAGGCCGGCCGCAAAGGCGTCAAAAGGAATGTGCAAATCAGACGAATAGACGCCGAGTGAGGACAGCGTTCCGCCTGGCCGCAGCACGCGCAAACAGGCCTCAAAGGTCGCCTGGGTTCCGAGCGCCTCAACCGCTACGTCGCAGCCGCGACCGTCGGTAAGGCGCATGATCTCCTCCACCGGATCCTGATGCGAGATGTCGACCAAATGATCGGCGCCGAGCCGTTTGGCCATCGCAAGCCGCTCCGGTACCCGGTCGATCGCGATGACGGTCGTAGCCCCCATCAACTTGGCGCCGGCGGTGGCGCAGAGTCCGATTGGACCCTGCGCGAAGACGGCGACGGTGTCGCCGATTTGCACCGTACCGCCCTGGGCGCCAGAGAAGCCGGTGGACATGATGTCCGGGCACATCAACACCTGCTCGTCGCTGAGATCGTCCGGCACCAGCGCCAGATTCACCATGGCGTCAGGGACCAGGACGTACTCCGCCTGGCAACCATCGATGGTGTTGCCCAAGCGCCAGCCACCCATGGCTTTCCATCCATGCTTCGTATCGGCGCCATCCTGACTGCTGCGGCCACATTGGCAGGCATTGCTCCAGCCGCTTGGCGTGATGGCTCCGGAAATGGCGCGCTGACCCTCGCGATAGCCGCTCACCTCTGAACCGAGACGCTCAATCACCCCGACCGGTTCATGGCCGATAGTACGCCCGCGCTCGACGGGGTACTCGCCTTTCAGAATGTGCACATCGGTGCCGCATATCGTCGTGGTGGTGACGCGGAGCAGCGCGTCCAGCGGCCCTACCTCCGGCACCGGCTTTTCCCGCAGTGCGATCCGACCCGGTTCGACAAAC
Source organism: Rhodospirillales bacterium (assembly GCA_947470575.1). Classification (GTDB taxonomy): domain Bacteria; phylum Pseudomonadota; class Alphaproteobacteria; order Rhodospirillales; family CAMCUA01; genus CAMCUA01. The sequence continues at coordinate 4,555 of CANITX010000130.1, read as the reverse complement.
ACGGCGGCCTTCATCATTCTCGACATCGTGCGGACACTCCTTGCAGGAAGTTCAGTCACGACCCGCGACGGCACAGTGCGTCTTGTTTGTCGTCACCCATCCTGTGCGAGGCAGCGCGCAATCGCAGGCCTTAAGGGCGCCCTTAACGGCCCGGCACCATGGGCGCGCCTTGCTGGCTTTGCGGCATCGGCATGCCAGGCGCCATCGGCGCACCGGGTTGTTCATGCATCATTGGCATACCCGGCTGGCCCTGCGGCATACCGGGCGCCATAGGCGCACCGGGTTGTCCTTGCATCATGGGCATACCTGGCTGGCCCTGCGGCATCGGCATACCGGGCGCCATGGGCGCACCGGGTTGTCCTTGCATCATGGGCATACCCGGCTGGCCCTGCATCATCGGCATGCCACCCTGCATGGAGGCGCCGGGTTCGGCGGGGGGCTGGCTCTGTGCCAGGGCAAGGCTGCCGATTGAGGCGACAGCAACAGCAACGATCACGGTGAGCATTTTGCTTCGCACAAGGTGTCTCCCTCTGGTTTAATATTCGTGTACTTAAATTAGCTGATTGACGAGAACGGCCGTGCTGCACACGGTGCCGACCCTGCGAGTTTTTCACCACTAAACTAAACGGCCGAGCTGTCCCCGAGTTGCTCGTCACAGTAAGATTAAAGCACTGCTCGCATCACCAGCCGAGCGCGCGTCTGGCGTGCGGTGTTGCTCGGTGCATCGGGCCAGCCGCTCGTTGACGCCGCTCGTTTCAGGATCGACATTGCATCCGGTACACTGTGTCCTTGGAACAAGAGCTGGCCGTCGGGCTGACTGAACGGCAGATAGTCCAGTTCATCAATAACGATGAGATCAGAGTGCAGGAGCTTCTCGGCCAGCCGCCGCGACATACTCAAACAGAGCCGCCCAATCGCACTGGCTAAGCCACGCCAGTTGGTTACCTAAGGAACGGCGGCGCTATCATGGGGATTTCACTTTTGGATCGCCCCGGGTAGCCGCACCCGGCAACGGCGATACACCCAGTCTGGTCGCGAAGCCCGCTCTCCAGAGCGGCTTCAGAAACTCCAGGACGACCAGAAAGACAACACCAGCGCCAATCGTCACCGCGAGGTCGCCAGCGTGCAGCGGTCCAAACCTGAACAGGCTACTGGCGAAAGGCCAGAGCAGCGTCACGGCAAGCGTCGCAGCAACAATGGGAAGCACGAAGGCCAGCGCTCGGTTCGGACGCCTAATCGCCTTGATCAGCGACGCACTGGCGGACCGGTTCACGAAGATGAGCGCGACGATCGAGATGACCAGCGAGAAGAACGTCAGAGCGCGCACCTCCTCTTCCGGCATTCCGCGTTGCAGCGCGACGACGAAGATCGCCGCGACCAACGCAAAGGCCAGAGCGCCCTGCAACAGGCTCCAGACGATCATTGAGGTGGAAAACAGCGGCTCGGCGGGATCGCGCGGCGAGCGTCGCATCACGTCGTCCTCCTCGGTTTCGGCCTCGAACACGAGAGAGCAGACTGGGTCGATCACCATTTCCAGAAACGCGATATGCATCGGACCGAACAGAATCGGCAGACCGAAGAGCAACGGCAGAAGCGCAAGGCCGGCGATCGGCACGTGGACCGCGAAGATGAAGCTCATCGCCTTGCGTAGATTATCGTAGATGCGGCGGCCGAGGCGAACCGTTGTGACGATGGACCCGAAATCGTCGTCGAGCAGCACGATTGACGAGGCCTCGCGCGCGACATCCGTACCGCGACCACCCATCGCGACACCAATATGCGCGGCCTTAAGCGAGGGCGCGTCATTCACACCATCGCCGGTCATGGCGACGATCTCACCGTTCGCCTTTAGCGCCTCGACGATCCGAAGCTTCTGCTCGGGCATGATGCGCGCGAACACCGTCGTGGTCCTTACGCGGACGGCGAGCTCGGTGTCCGAGAGCCCTGCAAGCTCATCGCCAGTAATGGCATCCTCACTATCGAGACCCGCGTCCCGCGCGACGGCGCACGCGGTCGCGGGGTAGTCTCCGGTGATCATCACAACGCGGATGCCGGCGGTGCGGCATTCGCTCACCGCCGCTGGAACGCTCGGGCGCAAGGGATCTGCAAGCCCGACCAATCCGACGAATTTGAAGTCGAACTCCTGTTGGGTTACAGGAAGGTTCGCCCCAGAGAATGACGCGTGCGCTACGCCTAGCACGCGCAAACCCGCCGCCGCCATGGCGTCGACAGATCGTGTCATCGCGGCGCGCGCGTCAGGCCCGAGACGACAAAGGCCAGCAATGGCTTCCGGCGCGCCCTTGGCCGCGACCGCAAGCCCGCCGGCGCCGTCGGCGCGTTTCCAAACGTGCGACATTGCAAGGCAATCGGGGCGCAGGACGTAGGCTCGGATAAGATCCCCGTCGGCCCCCGGCATCGTCTGCGATGGCCGGAGATCACGCTTCGCCAGCGCATGAAACGCCTTCTCCATCGGGTCGAACGGCTCGCGGGCGCTTGCCAAAGCGCCGCACGCGATCAGGTCGTGAAATGGTTGCGGTATGGGTTCCGGTGGCACTCCAACGCGGTAAGGGGCGCCGTCAGCGAGCCGCAAGTCGGCGATCGTCATTCGATTCTCGGTGAGTGTCCCTGTCTTGTCGGTGCAGAGCACGGTCGCCGAACCAAGGGTCTCGATCGCCGCGGCGTGGCGGGTCAGTACCCGGGCCTGCGATATGCGCCACGCTCCCATCGCCATGAACACCGTGAGGACGACCGGGAACTCCTCGGGCAGCATCGACATGCCGACGGCGATGCCGGCGAGCACAGCATCGAGCCAGCTTCCACGCAAAGTCCCATATAGGACAATGACGAGGACACTGACCGTCCCGCCAACCAGCGCGAAGAGACCGACCAGCCTGCGGGTCTGTGTTTGCAGATGCGGCGCCGAGGTTTCTAGGATACTGAGCGATTGGCCGATCCTACCGATCTCGCTCCTAGGCCCTGTCGCCACGACCTCAGCAACGCCTGAGCCGCGCACGATGAGCGAGCCGGAGAAGACGATGGGAAGGTCGTCGCCCCCCGGCCGCATCGAGAGCTGCGACACATCGGCACTTGCCGTCTTCCGGACCGGAGCAGACTCCCCGGTCAGCAGTGATTCGTCCGCTTGGAGATCCTGGGCCACGACGAGATGTGCGTCCGCCGGAACGCGATCACCCTCCGCAAGAGCGATAAAATCTCCCTGGACGACATCACGACCCGCAATCCGCTTTCGTTCGCCATCACGGATGACCAGCGCACGGGGACTCGTCAAGTCTCGGAGAGCTTCCAGAACCCGCTCTGTACGGGCCTCTTGCACGACGGTAATCAGTACCGACAAACATGCGAAAAGCAAAAGGATCGCAGCTTCCTTCACATCTCCGAGTACGAGATAGACGACGCCGCCACCTATCAAAAGGGCCAGCATCGGCTCACGAATGACTTCAAGGACGATGTGAAACGGTGTGCGCTGCTTGGCATGCGGAAGTTCGTTGTGACCATCGCGCGACAATCGCGCGTATGCTTCTGCCTTGCTGAGCCCTTGAAACATTGATGGTGAGCGTAACGCCATGAACGAATTTCCCTTTTAAAGGAACTACTCAAAATTGATGGTCGGTCCCAAACATAAGCCCTGCCTTGGTAACGCTTGAGTCGGTATTTTCCATCAATCTAAAGGTACTGGTGGCGCCACCGCCAAAGTTAAGTGCGGTGTGAGACGGTTCCCCGCGCCCCCGCGTCGAGGACGCTATCGCAGCTACGGTTCCGAAGATTTGGGCAGGCTACGCTTCGTACGGAGGGCGCAGGAACTGGGCTTTAAGCTGGATAAGGTTGGGGCTTTGCTCGGCCTTACGGCTGGTGGCCGAGCCTCGTGCGGTGAGGCACGATCACTGGCAACTGGCCACCTGGCGGATGTCAAGACTAGGATCTCCGATCTACGTCGGATGGAGCGCATGCTCGCCGACGTAATGCGCGCTTGCGGCGACAGTACAGGTTGCCCCCTCATTGATAGCCTTTACATCGGCGATCACCGCAAGCCGCAGCAAAGCTGCGATGTGGCTGTTGGTCGATTGCCCCCGGTAGACAATGGCCTGGGCTCACAGCTGCTGCGAAGTAACTGCCCGGAATCAAGACCGCTCTTTTCCAATCTCCCCGGATGTGAGATGTATTGCCGATGAGGCTCTGGTCTGTGCTTCGCCATCTGCTCTCGGTCCTTGCGATCGTTAGTACCATTAGCATTCCCATCGCCGCACTGGTGGATGGTTCTGCAATGGCGGGCGCAATCATGTCTCAGATGCCGGACGATATGCCCTGTTGCGCTGGCAATCAGGCGGCCGCTCCGGAGTGCCAAAAGGCATGCCCGCTTTTGACGGTCTGCGTCGCCAAATGTTTTCCGGGGGCGCCGGATTTTGCGGCTTTTGCCTTTACCCCTCAGGCGACCGGAGAGCCGGTACGTCCCGGCGATGACGTGATCACCAACCCGTTAGGCGCGCAGCCACCCGCTCGGCCTCCTAAGTCTTAGGACAGTGCCGGCGCGTTTTAGCGC
>CANITX010000129.1 GCA_947470575.1 Rhodospirillales bacterium | reverse complement strand
CGCTGAATACGACGCGCTGTTTATCCGCGAAACCACTTCCATCGACGATCACACCTATCGTGTGGCGCGCCGGGCGGAATACGAAGGCATGGTGGTGCTCGACGACCCGGATTCGATCGTGCGCTGTACCAACAAGGTCTTTCTGGCCGAGCTTCTGGCGGCCAACGGCGTGCCGTCGCCACGTACCGTGGTGCTGGAGCCCGACCGCCTGGCGGCTGCAGAATCGGAACTGGGTTATCCGATGGTCCTGAAGGTGCCGGACGGATCGTTTTCGCGCGGTATTCACAAGGTGCAAAACAGGGAAGAGCTGCGCCAACGCGCCGGCGAACTGTTCAAGCGTTCCGACGTCATCCTCGCGCAGCAATACGTCTATACCGACTACGACTGGCGCGTCGGCATCCTGAATGGCTGGCCGCTATTCGTCTGCCAGTATTTCATGTCGCCGCATCACTGGCAGATCATCCGCCACGGTTCCAGCCGGCCCGCCTTGGGGCGCGCCCGCACATTTTCCGTCGAAGAAGCGCCCAAGGCCGTGGTCGATACGGCGTTGCGGGCGGCCCGCCTTATCGGCGACGGCCTTTATGGCGTCGATCTCAAGGAAACCGCCGATGGCGTCGTCGTGATGGAAGTCAACGACAATCCCAATATCGACGCCGGTATCGAGGATCAGGTGATGGGCGATGCCCTATATCTGGCGATCATGGAGGAATTTGCCCGGCGCCTCGACCATCGTCGCCGTTCGCCCGGTTCGACCGTCTTGTGATTCCCTAGGTCATCCTAAGGGCTGACGGATGACGATTTGCCGTACGATATCTACCAAGTCGACGATGCGTATCGGTTTCCCCATGACATGGACCGGCGCCATGGCATCCAGGATATCCTGATCGATGGCATCGCCCATGCCGCTGAGAAGTATCACGGGAATATCGGCCCGAATGGTGCGGGCCTGTTCGATGAGTTCCCTGCCATCCATGCCGGGCATGAACAGATCGGTCACCAGCACGCAGAAGGCGTGGGGGGTTCGCGATAGTGCCGTAAGGGCATCCGTTCCGCTGAGCGCGCCGGTGACCTGCAATCCCATGCGTTGCAGCTGAATCGCGCTGGCTTCCAGCAGTTCTTTTTCATCGTCGACAAACAGTATGTGCAGTTCGTCTTGCAGTGTAGCCACCACCTCTTCCTTTGAGTTTCTTGCATCCGCTCGTTGAACGTACGTATCGCACTATTGGTACCATGGGATGTCCGAAAATACGACAACTCCTCGTTCGGGCCGTGTACCCGTTCCACTTGTCATCCGGGTGACCTGCAAAGGAAGGCGATTGCGTCGCTTTCCGTTCGGTGCAAAAAGGTCGTCGTCAGGTGCGCAAAGGTCAGCCACGATAAAGGCCGCGCGGCATCCCACCGGTCCGCGCTGGGTATCCACAAGGTAACAATAGGGAACGATCCGACATGGCTCCAACTCCCGGTACGCCGCCCGTCATCGGCATCATCGGCGGTAGCGGCGTCTACCAGATCGAAGGGCTTAGGAATGCCCAATGGCGGCGGGTCGATTCGCCCTTTGGGGCGCCGTCCGACGAATTCTTGTTCGGCGAATTGGACGGGCAAACGGTCGTCTTCCTGCCGCGCCATGGCCGCGGTCACCGCATCCCGCCCAGCGAACTCAATTTCCGCGCCAACATCGATGCCTTGAAGCGCAGCGGCGTCACCGAGATTGTCAGTCTCAGCGCCTGCGGCTCGTTCCGCGAAGAGCTGGCGCCGGGTACCTTCGTCATCGTCGATCAGTTCATCGACCGTACCTTCGCGCGGACTAAGTCTTTCTTCAGCACCGGCATGGTGGCGCATGTCGGCTTCGGTCATCCGGTTTGCTCGCGCTTGGGCGATCATCTGGAAGCGGCGGCGAAAGGTCTCGGCATCCAGACCGTGCGGCGTGGCACCTACCTGGTGATGGAAGGACCGCAGTTCTCGACCCTGGCTGAATCCAATCTGTACCGTTCCTGGGGATGCGACGTGATCGGCATGACCAATATGCCGGAAGCCAAACTCGCCCGCGAGGCGGAGATGTGTTACGCGACCGTCGCCATGGTCACCGACTACGACTGCTGGCACGAAGGCCACGACCATGTGACCGTCGACGCGGTGATCAAGGTGCTGCTCGGCAATGCCGACAAGGCCCGCAGCCTGGTGAAGGCGACGATCCCGAGGCTCGCCGGCCGCCGGGAAAGCTGTAGCGCCGGCTGCCATCGCGCCTTGGACAATGCCCTTATCACCGCGCCGGAAGCCCGTGATCCAGCCGTTCTAGCCAAGCTCGATGCGGTCGCCGGCCGTATTCTCGGGACGCAGAAGCCGTGAAGGTCGGCAATCGTCACTACCGTTCGATCTGGCGCACCGCCGACGGCGGGGCTGCCGAGATCATCGACCAGACCAAACTGCCGCATGCCTTTGTCACGCATCGGCTGGAGACGGTGGCAGACGCCGCCCATGCCATCAAGGCTATGCTGGTGCGCGGCGCACCGCTGATCGGCGCGACCGCCGCCTATGGTCTATGCTTCGCCATGCGTGACGATGCGTCGGACGAAAGCCTGCGCGTCGCTTACGACACCCTGATCGTCACCCGGCCGACGGCGATCAACCTGCGCTGGGCCTTGGACGAGATGATGGCGGTATTGGCCCAACTTCCCGTCGACCGCCGGGCCGAGGCTGCCTGGCGCCGCGCTGCCGACCTCTGCGACGAGGATGTGGCCATCAATTCGGCCATCGGCGACCATGGTCTGGAATTGATTCGCCAAGCTTGGAAGCGCAAGGGCGAACGCGGTCGTGTCGAGGTGCTGACCCACTGCAATGCCGGCTGGCTCGCTACCGTCGACTGGGGTACCGCGCTGGCACCCCTTTACAAGGCGCACGACGCCGGTATTCCCATCCACGTCTGGGTCGACGAGACCCGGCCGCGCAACCAGGGCGCGCATCTCACGGCCTGGGAATTGGGCGGCCACAGCGTGCCACACACGGTCATTGTCGACAACGTCGGCGGCCATCTGATGCAGCGCGGCCAGGTCGACCTTTGCATCGTCGGTACCGACCGGACGACGGCGACCGGCGATGTCTGCAACAAGATCGGCACGTACCTGAAGGCGTTGGCCGCTCACGACAACGACGTGCCGTTCTACGTGGCGCTGCCGTCGCCGACCATCGATTGGAGCATCGATAGCGGCGCCGACATTCCCATCGAACAGCGTACACCCGACGAGGTGGCCCGCATCGCCGGCCGGACGGCCGATGGTACGGTGGTCGAGATCACGATAACCCCAGAAAGCAGCCCGGCGGCAAATTACGCCTTCGACGTGACCCCGGCCCGGCTGGTCACCGGGCTAATCTGCGAACGCGGCGTTTGCGCTGCCTCGCGTGAAGGTTTGCTTGGCCTGTTTCCGGAACGGGCCGCGGGCACGACGGTTCCCCGAAGTAAGTAAGGTGGCGGGCCGGTTTGAAACCGGCCCCCTACGCCCGTAGAGGCGGGTTTCAAACCCGCCTGTCTTTGCTCTGCTCAGCCCCTGTCTTTCCTCTGCTCAGCCCCTGTCTTTCCTCTGCTCAGCCCCTGTCTTTCCTCTGCTCAGCCCCTGTCTTTCCTCTGCTCAGCCAATGTGCTTGCGGAAGAACTCGAGCGTGCGGTCCATGGCCTGCTTGGCGCTCGCCGGGTGATAGCTGCCGCGGTGGTCACAATGGAAGCCGTGACCGGCATCCTTGTAAACGAACAGCGGAAGGCCCGGGTGCGCAGCCTTGATTTCCGCGACCTTTTCCTGGGGGATACTGGCATCCTTCTCGCCGAAATGCAGCATGGTGGGGCAGCTCGGTCTTTCGTCCTTGAAGTCGTAGACCTGACCGCCGTAGTAGCAGGAAGCGGCAGCCGGCTTCATTCGGGTAGCCGCCAGCCAGGCAAGGGAACCGCCCCAGCAGTAGCCGACGACGCCGATCTTGCCCGCTCCCTTGACCGCATCCATGGCGGCGGCGACGTCCTTCAAGGCATTCTCCCACGATATCTTGCCGCGGATTTCCCGGCCGGCCGCCATATCGGCTTGATCGTAGCCCAACTCCACACCCTTCTTGACCCGGTCGAACAGAGCCGGCGCGATCGCCAGATAGCCTTGGGCGGCAAAACTGTCGGTCACGGCGCGGATGTGGCTGTTGGCGCCGAAGATTTCTTGGATGACGACCAGCCCGCCGCGCGGCTTTCCGGCCGGCTCGGCCTTGTAGGCGTCGAACGCATGGCCGTCGGCGGCCTTGAGCGTGATGGTTTGGCCCATGTCGATGTCCTCCCTGAGTGATGGCGGCTGGATTAAAGCAGGGAGTAAGCCAGGCGGGCAAGGCCGCCGGCCAGGGGATCAGACGTTGAAGCGGAACAGCATCACGTCGCCGTCGTGCACCGTATAGTCGCGGCCTTCCTGGCGCATCTTGCCGGCTTCCTTGGCGCCATGTTCGCCGCCGCAGGCGATGAAGTCGTCGTAGCCGATGGTCTCGGCGCAGATGAAACCGCGGGCGAAATCGGTATGGATGGTGCCGGCCGCCTGCTGGGCGGTGGCGCCAAGCTCCACCGTCCAGGCGCGGGATTCCTTCGGCCCGGCGGTAAAGAAGGTGATCAACTCTAGCAACCTGTAGCCTGCCTGGATGATGCGATCGAGCCCGGTCTCCTGAAGGCCGAGGGCGTCGAGGAAATCCTTGCGCTCGATGGCATCGGCCAGCATGGCGACTTCCGCTTCGATCTTGGCCGAAATGACCACGGCCTCGTTGCCTTGTTCGGCGGCATAGGCGCGCATGCGCTCGGACAGCGCGTTGCCGCTGGCGGCCGACTCTTCTTCGACATTGCAGACGTAGAGCACCGGCTTGGCGGTCAAGAGCTGTAGCAAGCGGAAGCGACGCTGGTCATCGGCGCCGATCTCCACCGAGCGGGCCGGCTTGCCTTCCGAAAGTGCGGCGAAAACCGGCTCCATGACCCGGAGGTTATCCTTGGCTTCGCGGTCGCCGCCGGTCGCCCGCTTGCGCGCTTGGTCGACACGCCGTTCCAGGCTTTCCAGGTCGGCGAGCAACAGTTCGGTGGCGATGATCTCGGCATCGCGCACGGGATCGACCTTGCCTTCGACGTGGGTCACCTCGTCGCCCTCGAAGCAGCGGACGACGCTGACGATGGCATCCACCTCGCGGATGTGGGACAGGAACTTGTTGCCCAGGCCCTCGCCCTTGCTGGCGCCGCGCACCAGACCGGCGATATCGACGAAACCGAGCTGGGTCGGCACCACCTTGGCCGATTTGGCGAGGCCGGCAATGGTTTGCAGACGGGAGTCGGGAACGGCCACCCGGCCGATGTTGGGCTCGATGGTGCAGAACGGATAGTTGGCGGCTTCCGCCGCCGCCGTCGCCGTCAATGCGTTGAACAGTGTCGACTTGCCGACATTCGGCAGGCCGACGATCCCGCAGTTAAACCCCATCGGTGTCTGTCCGCCGGCTGGTGATGTCGGAGACGACGCGCGACGCTGCTTCGGCCTCGGCTGCCTTGGGTCGCGGTGGGGCAATTGCCAGGGCGACCTTGCTCATGAAGGCCGCGTCGTCGCCGCTGACGAGCAGGGGAAAAAATTCAGCGATGCTACCGAGCAAGGGATCGAGCCAGACGCGGTCGGCCTTGGCGAAGTCCTTGAGCACATGGCCCATGACCTTGTCCTTGTCGCCGGGGTGGCCGATGCCGATGCGTACCCGGCGGAATTCCGGGCCGATGTGGGCGTTGATGCTGCGCAGACCGTTATGGCCGGCCAGCCCGCCGCCCGTCCGGACGCGCAACTTGCCGGGTGCCAGATCGAGTTCGTCGTACAGCACCGTCACGTCTCCAGGAGTTAGCTTGTAGAAACGGGTGGCACCGGCGACGGCACGGCCCGACTCGTTCATGAAGGTCGTGGGCTTCATCAACAGCACAGGCGTGCCGGCGATGTCGCCTTCGCTGATCTCCGCCTGGAACTTGGTGCGCCAGGCGGGAAAACGGAAGCGCGCGGCGACCGCATCGATAGCCATGAAACCGATGTTGTGTCGGTTCCCGGCGTAGCGCGCTCCCGGATTGCCGAGACCCACGGCGAGCAACATGGCAACGGAGCCCTCCCGGGGGGGGTGGGGGAGGGGCTGTTAGGCCCCTTCCTTGCCTTCCTTGCCGGCTTCGGCGGTCTTGTCGCCGGCTGCGGCAGCAGCGGCTTCGCCGGCAGGTTTGACTTCATCTTCGGCCACGGCCACGGTTGGGGCGGCAATGGTAGCGACGGTGAAGTCGCGATCGGTGATGGCTGGCGCGACGCCTTCAGGCAGCGTGATATGACTGATGTGGATGCCGTCGCCGATGTCCAGGCCTTCCAGGTTGGCGACCAGCGATTCCGGAATGCTGTCCGCCTTACAGATCAGTTCCACGGTGTGGCGAACGATATTAAGCACACCGCCACGTTTCAGGCCGGGGCACTTGTCTTCATTCACGAACACCACGGCTACGTCCACATGCAACCGGGTATTGGCGCCGAAACGCAGGAAGTCGACGTGCATCGGACGGTCGGTTACCGGATGGAATTGAACGTCGCGGGCCAGCACGCGTTCTTTCTTGCCGGCGATGTCCACTTCGAAAATGCGCGAAAAGAAACCGGTGCGATGCAATTCCCGATTGAGTTCGAGCGGGTCGAGCGAAATCATTTCCGGATCGATGTTATTGCCGTAGATGACGGCGGGAACCTTGCCGGCGCGACGCGTGGCGCGGGCTGCCCCCTTACCGGCCCGCTCGCGCGGTTGCGCGGCAATCGTGATGGCCTCAGCCATGATTCATGCTCCTTCAAAGCTGACAATGGGCCGGCCTCCAGGGGTGCCGGTCCCGGGTATGCCCCGCGATCCTTGCGGCGGCGGCGGATATATGGCGGAAAGCGGCCCGTCCGTCAAACCCGAGGGTTAGTCGAACAAGCTGGAAACGGACGATTCGGTGCTGATCCGCTTGATCGCCTCGGCCATCAAGGGCGCGATGCTGATTTGCTGGATGTTGTGGGCCTGGCGCATGGCCGCGGTGGCCAGGATGCTGTCGGTGATGATCAGCGTCTCGATGGGCGAAGCCGTGACCCGGGCAACGGCGCCGCCGGACAGGACCCCGTGGGTGATGTAGGTGGATACCGAACTGGCGCCGTGCTCCATCAGCGCGACGGCGGCATTGCACATGGTACCGGCGGAATCGACGATGTCGTCGACGATCAGGCAATGCCGGCCCTTTACTTCGCCGATGACGTGCATGACCTCCGACACGCCGGCCCGCTCGCGGCGTTTGTCGATAATGGCCAGATCGATATCCAGCCGCTTGGCGACGGCACGGGCGCGCACCACGCCGCCGACGTCGGGCGAAACGATGATCGGGCTTTCGTCCGCGAAGCGTTGCTCCATGTCCTTGACGAAGACCGGGGCGGCAAAAAGGTTATCCAGCGGGATATCGAAGAAGCCTTGGATCTGCGCGGCGTGCAGGTCGAGCGTCAGCACCCGGTCGGCACCGGCAACCGTGATCAAATTAGCCACCAGCTTGGCCGAGATCGGCGTGCGCGGGCCGGATTTCCGATCCTGGCGGGCATAACCGAAATAAGGGATGACAGCCGTGATGCGGCGCGCCGAGCCGCGCTTTAGGGCATCGATGGTGACCAGCAGTTCCATCAGGTTGTCGTTCGCCGGAAAGGACGTCGACTGGATAATGAAGGTGTCTTCGCCGCGCACGTTCTCGTCGATTTCGACGAAAACCTCCATGTCGGAAAACCGCCGGATGCTGGCCTTGGTCAGCGGTAGGTCGAGGCTGTCCGAAATAGCCTGGGCCAGCAGGGGATTGCTGTTGCCGGCGAGAATTTTCATGGTGTCGATGGCTCCCGGCACCTAAGCGCAATGGCGGCAATGGGAATTGGCGACCGGAGTTGTGATGCGACCCGGCAGGCGGCGAAACCGACCCTGATTCCCTAGAACGCGGCGGAACTTACCAGTGCCTTTAGGGCATGTAAACAACCCGTGTCGTCCTCAGAAAAGGCCCAGTTGCTGGGGCCGGGGCGGGGCTGGCGGACAGTTGTCCTCGGCGATGCAGGCGGCATCGTCGAATGCGACGCTGTTCACCCGAGTACCGACCCGGCGGACGGCCATGCGCTCCGCCGGAAACGGGCGCAACAGAGCCAGGACCTCCGATGCCGGCCGGGAGGTGTCGAGCCAAGCGTCGTGATCGGCCTCGTCCAAGATCACCGGCATTCGGTGATGGATAGGTTGCAACAGGGAATTGGCTATCGTTGTGATGATCGCGAAGGTCTCCAGCGGAAGGCGGTCGGCGCTGGCTTCCCAACGTTCCCATAGTCCGGCGAAAGCAAAGCCGCCGCCATTGCCGAGCGTCATGCGATAGGGCTGCTTGGTGCCGCCTTCCGCTTTCCATTCATAGAACCCGTCGGCGGGAATCAGGCATCGGCGGGTACGGAAGGCGTTACGAAACGAGGGCTTTTCGCTCACCGTTTCGCTGCGCGCATTGATCAGGCTGCTGCCGACATCTCGATCTTTTGCCCAGGATGGCACGAGCCCCCAATGCAGCCCAACAATCTCCCGGCCTCTTTTGGTCGACCGGGCAACGGCGACCTGCTGCGTCGGGGCGACATTGTAGCGAGGGCGCACATCAACGGTCTCGATCCCCTCGGCGGTGCCACAAAGGTTCACGATTTCCGTTCGGTCGAGGGCTTGGGAGAATCGTCCGCACATCGGTTCATGTTAGCGCTACCGCCAATACAGGCAAGATCGCGTGCTCTGGGATTCGGTGGCAAAGGCGCTATAATGTTAACATTCATGACGTCCCGGCCGGTAGGGTTTGCGGACGGGGGGAGTATCATGCCCGGATTCCTCGGCACATTGTTGGAGCGTTATCAGGATCACCTGGAGCGACAGCGCAACCGGCCCTTCCTGGAAGCCGCGATGGCCGCTTGTGCTCTGGTTTCCATTGCCGACGGCGACGTCAGCTTATCGGAGCGCATCAAGGTGGATCAGATCCTCGAAACGTTGGAGGCTTTGAAGATTTTCAATCCTCATGAAGGAGTCGATGTGTTCAACGACTTCGTCGACGGTATTCGCAAGTCGCCCCGGCAAGGTCGCGAACGGGCGATCGAAACATTGATCGATGTCGCCCAGAATCCCGAGGATGCTCGCCTGCTTATCCGCCTATGCTGCGCCGTCAGCGAGGCGGATGGCGAAATGGCGCTATCCGATCAGATCGAGATTGTTTCATTGTGTAGTCTAATGGGTGTCCAACCCGATGCCTGCGGGCTCTACATTGACGATGAGCCCGCAAAGGCG
>CANITX010000128.1 GCA_947470575.1 Rhodospirillales bacterium | reverse complement strand
TCAGCCGATGCGAGCACCCACAGCAGGGCTATGATCAACCTCTTCACAGCAGGCTTCCTTGGTCGTCGTTGCCTGAGCCGCGCCGAGTTTTGCGCCTGGCAGGGGAAGGCGCACCCAAGGAGGCGCCGGCGGCCTCGGCAACCACCTGCGCGCGACCGTCATGGAAGGCGATGTCGAGCTTGGCGCCGGGCTTGACCGCCGCCGCCGATACGACCGGATGTCCGCCCGCGTCGGTGACCAGGGCGAAGCCGCGTTCCAGCACCCGTTGATAGGAATAGCTGTCGAGCAAGGCGCCGGCATGGGCCAGACGTGACTGTGCGTCGCGCAACCTTACGCCGAGGGCGCCCGGCAAGGATCGCGCCAAATTGTCGAGGCGGGATCGGGCATGCCGCATCTCCTGGCGCGGGCGCGGCAACCGCCCGGAAAGTTCCGCCAGCTTGCCGTGCCGCCGGTCGATGCCGACACGCAGGCTGTTGGCCAGCCGTTCCGACCAGTCGTCGAGGCGCTGGCCAGCTTCCTCGACCAGCCGGCGTGGGCTGGGCAAGCCGCGCGCCAAACCCTCGATGAGATTGCGCCGTTCGCCGAGCAGGCGGCTAATGGCGCCGATCAGGCGCGCCGCGTCATCGGCGATCTGGGCCAGCAACTCGCCGCGCACCGGCACGGCCATTTCGGCCGCCGCCGTCGGCGTCGGCGCGCGCCTATCGGCGGCGAAGTCGATCAGCGTGGTATCCGTCTCGTGGCCGACGGCCGAGATCAGCGGGATGACGCTGTCGGCGGCGGCGCGCACGACGATCTCCTCGTTGAAGGCCCAAAGGTCCTCCAGACTGCCGCCGCCACGGGCGACGATCAGCAGGTCGGGCCGCGGCACGGCGCCGCCGACTTCCAAGGCATTGAAGCCAGCGATGGCAGCGGCGATCTGTCCGGCGGCGGCCTCGCCCTGCACGGCCACCGGCCAGAGCAGGACATGGCAGGGGAAACGGTCGGCCAGCCGATGCAGGATATCGCGGATGACCGCACCGGTCGGCGAGGTGACGATGCCGATGACGGTCGGCAGATAAGGCAGCGGCCGCTTGCGCGCCGAATCGAACAGGCCTTCGGCGGCGAGCTTCTTGCGGCGGTCTTCGAGCAGCTTGAGCAGCGCGCCCTCGCCGGCCAGTTCCATCGCCTCGACGATCATCTGATACTTCGAACGGCCGGGATAGGTGGTGAGCCGGCCGGTGGCGATGACCTCCATGCCGTCTTCCGGCACGATACCAAGCCTGCCTGCCGTACCGCGCCAACAGACGGCGTCGAGCACCGCGTCGGCGTCCTTCAGGGCCATGTAGCAATGGCCGGAAGCCGGCCGCTTGAAGCCGGATATTTCACCGCGCACGCGGACCCAGGAAAACCGCTCCTCGACAGAGGTCTTCAATACCTGGGAGATTTCGCTGACCGAAAAGATGGGCACGTTGGCGCCGCCCGGTTCGTCGGATCCGGCGGTTGCTTCGGGCGCCTCAAGGTCAAGCGCCGCCAGCTTCGGTATGGATGCTCTTTTCGCCATCGGCCTATATGCTACAAAGCGCCGCGAAGAAACAACAGGCCGCGTCTCGATTCGGAAGCGGCCAGACGGGAACAACGGAATATGCGGGTACTTGTGGTCGGTGGCGGCGGACGCGAACACGCGCTGTGCTGGGCCATCTCCCGGTCGTCGCAATGCGATGCGGTGCTTTGTGCCCCGGGCAATGCCGGCATCGCGCGAATCGCCGAATGCGTCGCCGTCGGTGCCGAGGATATTCCCGTTATCGTCGCCCTGGCCAAGGAACGCGCCGTGGACTTGGTGGTGGTCGGACCCGAGGGTCCGCTGGTCGGCGGCCTGGTCGACCGGCTGGCCGAAGCCGGCATCCGCGCCTTCGGGCCGAGCGCAGCCGCGGCCGAACTGGAAGGCTCCAAGGGATTCATGAAAGATCTGGCGGCGCGCCAGGGAATCGCCACCGCAGCCTACGGCCGGTTTACCGATGCCGGCCGGGCACGGGCTTTCGTCGCCGAACACGGCGGGCGGGTGGCAGTCAAGGCCGACGGCCTGGCCGCCGGCAAAGGGGTCATCCTCTGCCAGACCCCGGCAGAGGCCGACGCCGCTATCGAATCGATTCTGGTCGACAAGGCATTCGGCGCCGCCGGAAGCGAGATCGTCATCGAGGAATTTCTCGGCGGCGAGGAAGCCAGCTTCTTCGCCCTGGTCGATGGCAAGCGAGCCATCCCGATGGCTTCGGCCCAGGACCATAAGGCGGTGGGCGACGGCGACACCGGGCCGAATACCGGCGGCATGGGCGCCTACAGTCCTGCCCCGGTGGTCACCGACAAGATGGCCGGCATCGTCATGGACCGCATCGTCGAACCGACCATCGCCGGCCTCGCCGCCGCGGGGCGGCCCTATCGCGGCGTACTATTCGCCGGCCTGATGATCGATGCGGCGGGTCCGAAGCTTTTGGAATTCAACGTCCGCTTCGGCGACCCGGAATGCCAGTCGCTGATGGTCCGCCTTGCCTCCGACCCGCTGGAGGCATTGTCCGCCTGTGCCGCGGGGGACCTGGGTAGCACCAAGCTGGCCTGGCGGGACGAGGTATCGCTGACCGTCGTCATGGCCGCCAAGGGCTATCCCGGCACCTACGAGAAAGGCAGCGAGATTCGTGGCCTATCGTTTGTCGAACGCATGGAAGGGGTAACCCTCTTCCATGCCGGCACGCGCATCGGCCATCGCCGGCTGCTGTCCGACGGTGGCCGGGTGCTGAACATCACGGCACTAGGCGCGACCGTCGCGGAAGCGCAAGCCCGCGCTTACGCCGCCGTCGACTGCATCGATTGGCCGCAGGGCTTCTGCCGGCGCGATATTGGCTGGCGCGCCATCGGGCGGTAACCCATATACAGCGTCGTGATGGGGCTAAGATCCCCGGCGGATGGAGGAACCCACATGGACGACAAGACCCGCATCGAAATCGAAGCTGCCGCCTTTCGCGGCCTGGTCGAACACCTGCAACGCCGCACCGACGTGCAGAATATCGACCTGATGAATCTGGCCGGCTTCTGCCGCAATTGCCTGGCCAAATGGTACCAAGCAGCGGCCGAGGAACAGGGCGTGAAGGTGTCCTACGACGAGGCGCGCAAGACGGTCTACGGCATGCCCTATGACGAATGGAAGGACAAGTACGTGACCGAAGCCAGCGATGCCCAGAAACGCGCCTTCCAGGAGACCAAGCCGCTGCATTCCAAGATCAGCGGCCATTGAACCGCCACGATTGCGACGGAAGTTCGGCCTCCCGCGTTTCGCCACATCGTTCGGTAGAGACATGATCCTTGCCAAACGTCTGACACTTATGTCGTTGCTGCTGTGGGTGCCGGCGGCATCCGCCCAAACACCGGCCAGCCGGCCGCCCGTCAATCAGGCCGATGTCCAGGCAGTGCAGTCCTTCATCGATAGTTCCGCCGCATCGTGCCAGACCAAGCCGGCGCAGACCTGCGTCGACGCCGCTTGGCGTTTTGCCGCTGGCACGCCACAAAAAGCCCTGACCCTGCAGGATGCTCAGACGGTGCGCCAGCGCCTGGGTTCCTGGTACGCAGCACGCCAAGCCGAGCTGTTGCCGCGCGAGCGCAGTTCCATCGGTTTCGGCTTGTTGATGGCCGATAGCCTGGGCATTCCGCACGTGCACGCCGCCTTCGACGCCAACCGCGACGGCCGGGTCACGCAGCAGGAACTGCTGGCTGACGTCAAGCTCGACAAGCGGCCGTTGGGCGATGTGATGAAGGACCCCGCCGCCGTCGACCGGCAAAGCCTGGCCCGGCGCCTCGGCTTGCCGCCGGCACTGCTGGAGGGGTTGTTCCAGCCGTGATCAGCGCCGGCTGGCGAAAAAATCCTTAAGCAGCGTCGCGGCGGCGGCTTCGCCGATGCCGCCGTAGACCTCCGGCCGATGGTGACAGGTGTCGCGGGCGAAGAAGCGTGCGCCGTGCTCGACGCCACCGCCCTTTGGATCGTAAGCGCCGAAGTAGAGCCGGCGAATGCGGGCAAAGGAAATGGCCGCGGCGCACATGGCGCAGGGTTCCAGTGTCGCATAGAGGTCGCAACCCTCCAATCGAGACGCACCGACGGCGGCGCAAGCGGCGCGGATTGCCAGCATCTCTGCATGCGCCGTCGGGTCGGCGTTCGCCTCGGTGCGGTTGCCGGCGACGGCCAGAACCCGTCCGGTCGCCGCCTCGACCACCACGGCGCCGACCGGCACCTCGCCGCGTTCCGCGGCGGCGCGGGCTTGGGCCAGGGCTTGTTCCATGTAAGAAGTGGCGTCGGCGGACATGACCAGACCCTGCCTCGTCTCTTGCCAAAGCTCAAGCACCTGCGCTTGCCCCCGCGGCCCCCGGTGCCTAGATTGCGCCGATGAAAACATCCCCACTCGGGAAAACACCCGTCATCGGCCTGACCGTCGATTGGGAAGAACCGGGCGGCTACTCCAAGCTGCCATGGTACGCGCTGCGCGAAAATTACGCTCAGGCGGTCACCCGTGCCGGCGGCCTGCCCATCCTGCTGCCCCACGAAACGGCGCATGTGGACGCTTATCTCGCTCGCATCGACGGGTTGATCGTTACCGGCGGCGCCTTCGACGTCGATCCCGCCCTGTTCGGCGCCAACGAGCGCCACGCGACCGTCAAGCTGAAGTCCGGACGCACGGCCTTCGAGCTGGCTATCGTCAAGGGCGCGCTCCTCCAAGACCTGCCGGTGCTCGGCATCTGCGGCGGGCAGCAGCTTCTGCACGTCGTGCTGGGCGGCAAGCTGATCCAGCACATCCCCGACAGCGTGCCGGGCGCGCTGGCCCACGAACAACCGAATCCGCGCACCGAGCCCGGCCACGACGTGGCCGTGATGGAAGGCACGCTGCTGCATCGTATCGTCGGCACCGACCGGCTGGCCGTGAACAGCGCCCACCACCAGGCGGCGGCTGACGAGCCGGCGGGCGTCGTCGTCAACGCCCGCGCGCCGGACGGCGTCATCGAGGGCATCGAGGCGCCGGGCAGGCGCTTCTGCCTGGGCGTACAATGGCATCCGGAATACAGCATCAGCCCCGGCGACGACCGCATCATGGCCGCCTTCGTCGCCGCCTGCCGCGACGGGAGCTGAAGACATGGCGGTCATGGAAGGCGAACGCATCGCCAAAGTGCTAGCCCGCGCCGGTCTCTGTTCGCGGCGCGAGGCCGAACGCTGGATCGCCGAGGGCCGGGTCGAGGTCGATGGTCAAGTATTGACCACGCCGGCAGTGACGGTCGGGCCGGGCAACGTCGTGCGGGTCGATGGCCAACCATTGCCGGCAGCAGAGGAGACGCGACTGTGGCGCTACCACAAGCCGGCCGGCAAGCTGACCACCCACAACGATCCGGAAGGGCGGCCGACGGTGTTCGAGGCGCTGCCCGCCGACATGCCGCGCGTCGTTTCCGTCGGGCGGCTCGACTACAATTCCGAGGGCCTGCTGCTGTTGACCAACGACGGTGGACTGGCCCGCCGGCTGGAACTGCCGGCGACCGGCTGGGTACGGCGCTATCGGGCGCGGGCCTACGGCGGGGTCGACCCGAAGGCGCTCGAAGCGTTGAAGGCAGGCGTCACGGTCGACGGCGTGCGCTACGGCCCGGTGAAGGCGCAACTGGACAAGGCGCAGGGCGACAACGTTTGGCTGACGTTGGCGCTGACCGAAGGCAAGAACCGCGAAGTGCGCAAGCTGCTGGCGCACGTCGGACTGACCGTCAACCGGCTGATCCGGCTGTCCTATGGGCCTTTCCAGTTGGGCAACCTGGAACGCGGCCAGGTCGAAGAGGTGCCGCGGCGCATCCTGCGCGACCAGTTGGGTCTGGCCGCTGCTCCGCGTCCTAAGGAACGGGACATGGCGAAGCGCGCGGCTAAGGCAGTCCCATGAGAATCATCGGCGGGGCGCGGCGCGGCGCCAAGCTGGAGGCGCCGGAGGGTCGAGAGCTACGCCCTACCGCCGACCGGACGCGCGAGGCGGTGTTCAACATCCTGGTCCACGGTATCGAGGGCGGCGATCCGACCGATGCCGTGGTGCTCGACCTGTTCGCCGGTACCGGCGCGATGGGGCTGGAGGCGCTGTCGCGGGGCGCCGCGCACGTTACTTTCATCGAGAGCGACGAGGCCGCCTTGCGCACCTTGCGCGCCAACGCCCGCAAGCTGGATGGCGGGACGGCCACCACGGTACTGCGCCACGACGCCACCCGCCTCGGCCGGCCCCCCTTGGCCGCCAAAACGCCGGCGCATGTCGCTTTCCTCGATCCGCCCTACCGCTCAGGCCTCGCCGCCCCGGCGCTGACGGCGCTGGCCACCAACGGTTGGCTTGTGGACGGCGCGGTCTGCGTCGTCGAGACGGGCGCCAAGGAGGACGTCGAGCCGCCAGCCGGTTTCACGGTCATCGACGAACGGCGCTATGGGGCGGCGAAGGTGACGTTCCTGACGTTCGCGGCCTAGCGCCGGCCGAACAGGCGTTCGATGTCGGCGAGCTTGAGTTCGACATAGGTCGGGCGGCCGTGGTTGCATTGGCCGGCGTGGGGCGTCACTTCCATCTCGCGCAAGAGCGCGTTCATCTCTTCCGTGGTCAAGCGGCGGCCGGCGCGGACGCTGCCGTGGCAGGCCATGGTGCCGCAGACCTCGCCCAGGCGCTCCTGCAGCGCCAGCGCTTCATCCAGCTCCATCACCTCGTCGGCCAGATCGCGGATCAGGCCCTTGACGTCGGCATCGCCGAGCAGGGCCGGCACTTCGCGCACCACGACGGCGCCCTCGCCGAAAGGTTCGACGATCAGCCCGAGTTCGGCCAACTCGCCGGCCCGCGCCGCGAGACGGCGGGCAGCTTCTGGATCGAGTTCGACGACTTCGGGAATGAGCAGACCCTGGCGGGCGACGCCGGAGGCGGCGAGCGCTTTTTTCATGCGTTCGTAGACCAGGCGTTCGTGGGCGGCGTGTTGGTCGACGATGACGATGCCGTCGGCGGTCTGGGCGATGACGTAGGTGGCGTGCAACTGGGCGCGGGCGACGCCCAAGGGGTAGTCGGGCGCGGGCGTGGCCGGCGATTCAGGAGCGGTTCGGGCCGATGGGGGACCTTCGAACAAGGGGTGACTTTTGTAGCCTTCCTGGGGTGGCGATTGGAAGCCGAAGGCCCGTTCGACCGCAATTCCCGAGGGGTTATTTGGAACGTTATAACGTCCTGAAAAAATCGGATTCGGCGCCGAAAACGAGCCCAGCGCGGCCGTGGAAACCGTCGTCGAGGCGCGATGGCCGGCGCCGGCCAGAGCCTGCTTGAGGGCGCCGACGATCAGGCCGCGCACGACGCCTGAATCGCGGAAGCGGACTTCGGCCTTGGCCGGATGGACGTTGACATCGACCAGGCGGGCCGGCACGTCGAGGAAAAGCGCCAGCAGCGGATGGCGGTCGCCGGCGAGGAAATCGCGGTAGGCGCCGCGCACGGCGCCCAACAGCAGCTTGTCGCGCACCGGCCGGCCATTGACGAAAAGAAACTGGAACTGCGCGTTGGCGCGGTTCAGCGTCGGCAGGCCGATGTGGCCGGTGAGGCGCAGCTCGTCGCGTTCGGCTTCCACCGGCACGGCATTGTCGGCGAACTCGCGGCCCATGACCGCGGCCAAACGATCCAACCGGGCGGAGAACAGCTCGCCTTGGGAGGGCGCGAGATCGAGCAGGTTGCGCGCCCCGTCCGACAGCACGAAGGCGACCGCCGGATAGGCCATGGCGAGGCGGCGCATGACATCGACCACCTGCGCCTGTTCGGCGCGCGGCGATTTGAGGAACTTCAGCCGCGCCGGGGTGGCGTAGAACAGGTCGCGGACTTCGACGCGGGTGCCCGGCGCGTGGGCCTCGGGCCGGGGGGCCGCGACCTTGCCGCCTTCGACCGAGATGGCCCAGGCGGAGTCGACGCCGGCCGGACGGCTGACGATGCGCAGGCGGCTGACAGCACCGATGGAGGGCAGCGCCTCGCCGCGGAAGCCCAGCGTATCGATGTGGGTCAGATCTTCGTCGGGTAATTTGGAGGTGGCGTGGCGCTGCACGGCAAGCGCCAGTTCCTCGGCCGTCATGCCGCGACCGTCGTCGGCGACGACGATAAGCGACTGACCGCCGTCGCGCACCGTGACCTCGATGCGCCGGGCCCCGGCATCGAGGCTGTTTTCCACCAGCTCCTTGACGGCGGACGCCGGCCGTTCGACCACCTCGCCGGCGGCGATGCGGTTGACGACGGTTTCGGAGAGCAGGCGGATGGTCATGCGGGACCCGCGGCAGCGGCGAGGGGGAATCGGCAGACATAGTAGCACGGTGGAAGGGGTTTCGGCGTCGAATGCAAATTCCCCGATGCAGGGTTCCGCCAGACTTGCCAAATTCTGGCCGATGGCTATCATGATGTATATCTATGTATCTACATCGAGGCCGAGATGAAACTTCAGTTGGCGAAATGGGGCAACAGCCTGGCGGTGAGACTGCCCGCCGAATGTGTCCGCGCCGCCGGCCTTCGGCAAGGCGATAGCGTCGAGGCGGAGATCACGCCGGGGGGAACCATCACGCTGACGCCGGCCAAGCCGTTCGACAAAGCCGCTTTCCTTGAGCGGGTGCGAAAATTGCGCGGCAGCATGCCGGAGAGCGAACCCGTCGTCGAACGGATGCGCCGGGAGGCGCGCTATTGACGATCTATCTCGACACCAGCGCGGCGGTGCCGTTGTTTGTAGCGGAACCGGCCAGCGATCCGATCGACCGCTGGTTCAGCGCCTGCGACGTCGCCATCGTGTCGGCGGATTGGATCCTCACCGAATTCGCCAGCGCGCTTGCCATCAAGCAGCGATCGGGGACGCTTTCCGCCCGGCATGCGGCCGCCGCATGGCACGGCTTCGCGACGTTTTGCCAATCCGGCTTGCGCCTGGCCCCGGTCAGCCGCCAGGCCTTCGAGAAGGCCGCCCACCTGGCCCGGCAACCAGCGCATGGCTTGCGCGCGAGCGATGCGCTGCACCTGGCCGTCGCCCAGGAGATCGGCGCCGACACCCTCGCCACCTTGGATGCAAGCATGGCCGGCAACGCCAAGCGGCTGAAGATGAAAACCGTGGTGTTTTCGTAAGCGCCGGCCGAGGCAAAAAAATTGCTCGTATGGTACTGGATACAATCCAATCAGGTTGGCGTTGAGCTGTACCGCCGAGGAATTTTAGATATGCCCGCTAGGTGACTCAAAAGCGTCCACTCCGCATACGCGTCAGTTCTTCCTCCACGAGAAGAAACGGCAATCTGAAGAAATTGAACCGCTCGTACAGTGGCAAAAGCAGGCGGTGAAGAATCTCTACGAGGTTATCCTGCACTTGCTGCGGGGTGGCTTGTGCGGTCAGGGTAATTTCGT
>CANITX010000127.1 GCA_947470575.1 Rhodospirillales bacterium | reverse complement strand
CGGGCCGACACAGGGTCGGCGCGAGCAGGCGCTCTTCTTTTCAGTCGTGACGCCCGGGGATCAAGAGCCCGGGGTGCTGACCACCGTCACACCGCGGCGGTTTTGGGACCACGCGGCTTCGTTCGAACCCAGAGCAACCGGACGCTCCTTGCCATAGGAGATCGTCTTGATGCGGCTGGCACTGATGCCCTGCGCAACGAGATAATCCTTCACGGCATTGGCGCGGCGCTCACCGAGCGCAAGGTTGTATTCCCGCGTGCCACGCTCGTCGCAATGACCTTCGATGGTAATGGCGACGGAGCCGTACTGCTTCAACCAAGCAGCCTGACGATTAAGTAGCGTACGGCCTTCCGGCTTTACGACGCTCTTGTCGTAATCGAAGAAGACGCGATCGCCGACCGTGGCGACGAGTTCTTCCTGGCTACCCGGACGCGGACCCGCCGGCTGCGCAGCAGCCGCCGGAGCGGAACTTGACGAACCTGCCGCGGCTCCACCGGACCCGCTGCCACCCTTATTCTCCTCCGGCGCCGAGGAACAACCCGCGACCAGCACGGCAGCGGCCAACAACGCCAAAAACTTAAGACGCATTCTAGAAATCCTCCTCGCAGGAGCAAATAGACACAACCGTTAAGCGGCCACTCGCCGCCATCCCCCACACGCTCACCTGATTCCCCTAGCCTTGGTAGGCTTGGCGACTAAATAGGTCGGAACGTCGGGAAAGTAAATATCTCTTTTGTTTTAAGACAGTATTAAAATCCACTTAAGGATTCAACGGCGACCATGCCGGATCGGAAGCATCGAGGGGGGTCACCACCTCGCGCTCGTTATAGCCGGTCAAATCGACGGAAAAGACCCGCGTCTTGCCGCCGCCGCCCCGCGCATCCGACCGTTCGCCCTTGAAAAACATGAGAACCCGGCCATTTGGCGCCCAGGTCGGACCTTCGACCAGGAAGCCTTGCGACAGCTGCCGCTCGCCTTTGCCGTCGGGGCGCATGACGCCGATATAGAATGTGCCCTGGTACTGTTTGGTGAAGGCGATCAGGTCGCCTCGCGGCGACCAGACCGGCGTTGCGTAGCGTCCCTGGCCGAAACTGATTCGCTCCACATTGCCGCCGCTGGCGTCCATCACATAGATCTGCTGCGTGCCGCCCCGGTCGGATTCGAAGGCGATATGCCGGCCGTCGGGCGAAAAGCTGGGCGCGGTGTCGATCGCCGAATGATTGGTCAGTTGCACCACCCGGCGGTTGCGCAGATCCATCGTATAGATTTCCGAATTGCCGTCCTTCGCCATGCTCATGATGACGCTGTTGCCATCCGGCGAGAAGCGCGGCGCAAAGGTCATGCCGGGAAAATCGCCCAGCACTTCCTGCCGCCCCGTTTGCATATTGTAGATGTAAACCCGGGGCGTGTTGTTGTGATAGGACAGGAAGGTGATTTCCTGCTGGCTCGGCGAAAACCGCGGCGTCAGTGCCAGCGAACTGCCGTCGGTCAGGAACTGGTGGTTGGCGCCGTCCTGATCCATGGTCGCCAACCGCTTGATGCGCCGCGTCAGGGGACCGGTTTCGGAAATGTAGACGACGCGGGTATCGAAATAGCCTTCCTCGCCGGTGATCCGTTTATAGATCGCATCGGATATCTTGTGTGCCAACTTGCGCCAGACCGCCTGAGCCGGCGTGCCGGTCATGGTGGCACCTTCCATCTGCTGGCCCGCCAACACATCCCACAGCCGGAAATCGACCTGCAATTGCCCATCGGATAGCGTCCGCACTTGGCCATGGACCATGGCCTGCGCATTGATCACCCGCCAGTCGGGAAAGCGCGGCTGGGCGTTGAGCGGCGGCTTGCCGTCGATGAAGGCCTTGGGATCGATAGGCCGGAACAGGCCCGAACGTTCCAGATCGGCCGAAATGACACCTGTAATGTCCTTGCCGAAGCGGCCATCGTCCGCCGTCTGCGCCTGGAATTCGGTGATGGCGATCGGCATCGGCTCGACCTTGCCGCGCGTGATGTCGATGCGCAGCTGCGCTTCGACAGGAGCCGACAGCAGCAGGGCGGCGACAGAGAGCAGGACGGCAATGACGTGAATTCGCCGGGCCTTAGGGGTACCGCTGAAAAGCATCATGTGCCGAACATCTCTCTCGGATTGAAGGTAATGATCATCGACCGCCAGTGTTCGTAGCGTTCGGGCGGCAGCCGCAAGGGCGTGCATTTCGGGTTGAACATTGCCCGCTTGGCGCTTTCCGCGGCCGCGCGAAAGAACGGATCGGACATCATCCGTAGGGTGTCCTTGATATCCGCGGTACGGACCGTGCCGTCGCGATTCACCTCGACCTCCAGGACAACGTTGAGATCCTTAGCATCCTTTGCCCCCGCCGGAACATTCCAGCATTCGGAAATCTGATTCCTCACCGAGTCGATCTCGCTCATCGTCATTTGGCGCGTCGGATCGTAAAGCTGCGGCGACTTCGACAACGCCTTGGCGATCTGATCTTCGAACGGCGACGGCTTGTTATCCGGCTGCGGTTTCGCCTTCGGGTCCGGCTTAACATCGGCCGGCTTGCTTTTCTTCAGGTCTTCCACCGTCTTCAGCACCGAAGCGAAGGGGTCGGCTTCCTTCGGCTTTTTGTCCGGCTTGGTGTCGACCAGAGGCTTTGGCAGCGGCTTGGGCGGCGGCGTTTCGACTTTCGGCTGCGGCTTAGGCTCGGGCGGCGGCGTCGGCTTGGCCTTCGGCTCCGGCAAAGGTTCCGGCTTGGGTTCGGGCGGAAGGGGCGCGGCGACCGCAACCGGTGTGGGCGGCGGCGGCGCCGGCTTGGGCGGCTCGGGCGCTGCCGTCTCGACCGGCTTCGGCTCCGCCTTCGGCGGCTGCTGTTGCGTCGGCACGTTGGTCGTATCGGCGACGGTGACGACTTCCACGATCATCGCCGATTCCGTCAAATCCAGCGGTTCGCGCAACAACGGCAGCCCGAAGTAGCCCACCACCACAACAGCGGCGTGGCCGGCAGCCGAGATCAGCACGGACCGGTTCATGTTCATCGCCGGTTGCTTCCCCCCGCCGGTCTGCTCGACGTCGGCCGGGGCGCCTCGGTAACCAAGGCGACCTTGCGATAGCCGGCCCGGTTGATGGTCGACATCACTTCCATCACCCGGCCGTAGCTGATCCCCTGGTCGCCACGCACGAAGATGCGGGCATCGGGGTTGTTGCCGGTGATCGCCGTCAGCCGCGGCCCCAAAGCCTCAATCGGTGTTTCCGTTTCCTGCAGGAAAACCTTGCCTTCGGCGTTGACCGACACGGTCAGTGGCTCGTCGCTGCCGGGAATCGCCCTGGAATCGGTCTTCGGCAGGTCGACCTGCACGCCGACGGTGAGCAGCGGCGCCGTGACCATGAAGACGATGAGCAGCACCAGCATGACATCGACGAACGGCGTCACGTTGATCTCGGCCATCATGCGGTGGCTTTCGCGCCGGCCGCGTTGGCGCCCCATGCGAGGCTGAAGGGTCGCTGCCAAGGCTTAGACCCTTTCTTCCATCTGGCGCGATAGGATCGCGTGGAATTCGTCGGCGAAGGTGTCGAGCCGGCCGGCATAGCGGTCCAGTTCCTTCGACAGCTTGTTGTAGGCGATCACCGCCGGGATCGCCGCCAGCAGGCCGAGCGCGGTGGCGAACAACGCTTCGGCAATGCCGGGGGCGACGACGGCCAGGCTGGTGTTGTTGTTGGAAGCGATGGCCTGGAAGCTGTTCATGATGCCCCAGACCGTGCCGAACAGGCCGATGAAGGGTGCCGTCGAACCGGTCGAGGCCAGCACCGTCATATAGCGTTCGACGCGCCCCATCTCGCGGTTCACGGTGATCTGCATCACCCGGTCCATGCGTTCCTGCAGGCCGCCGCGCGGCGGTTCAGGGCGGGCGCTGCGGCCGCCCTTGGCCGCCGATCTGCGCCATTCCTGCATGGCGGCGACGAATACCGCCGCCATCGGATCGCGCGGCTGCGCGCCGATGCGGTCGAACAGGTCGTCGAGCGATCCGCCGGACCAGAAGTTGGATTCGAATTCGCGCGCCCAGTTGTTGAGGCGGCGCAGGTTCCACCATTTGTCGACGATGATCGCCCAACACCAGATCGAGGCACCGAGCAGCAGCACGATCACCGCCTTGACCACCAGATCGGCGCGCAGAAACAGGGAAATCATCGAAAAATCGTGCGACGCCGCCACCGACCCGGCCAGGCTCACCGCTTGGATCGTATTGCTGTCCATCGTTCAGTCGTTCTCCAACCCTTGTTCCCGGCGTTCGGAAGTCGATCCGCCGCATAGTCCCGCCAGCGCGCCACGCACATCCTTGGGCAGGCGCGTTGCCCGGCCATCGGCCGTCATATAGGCCAGCCGCACATCGAGCCGGACCAGTTCCTCGTCGTCCCGGCGCACCACCTGCACTGCGTCCACCGAAGCTCCGCCGACGGCGGTCAGGCGGGTATGCACCGCCAGCAGATCGTCGAGCCGCGCCGGCCGCCGGTAATCGGCGTTGCAACGGCGCACCGCAAAGGCCGCGCCGTGGCGGGCGTGCAGTTCCGGATTACGAATTCCCAGGTCCCGGATCATCTCGGTGCGCGCCCTTTCGGCAAAACGCAGATAGTTGGCGTAGTAGACGATGCCCCCCGCATCCGTATCTTCGTAATAGACCCGTAAGGCAAAAATGTGTTCGCCGTTGCGGATGCGCTCGCCAGGGCTTCCAAGGATGTCTCCCGTCGCAGCGTTAACCATCGGTGCCCTCCAGCCCGGCCAGCAGGCTGAGTTGCGCCAGCGAATGGGCAAGCGCCGGCGGTGGCGTCAGCCCAAGATGGCGATAGGCCCGCTCGGCAAGCATGCGACCGCGCGGCGTCCGCATCAAGAAACCCTGTTGTATAAGGAAGGGCTCGATCACTTCCTCGATGGTATCGCGCTGTTCCGACAGCGCGGCCGCCATGGTTTCGACCCCCACCGGGCCGCCGCCATAGCTTTCGGCAATGCATTTCAGGTAGCGCCGGTCCATGGCATCGAGCCCGCGACGGTCGACCTCCAAGCGGTTGAGCGCAGCATCGGCCAGCTTGGCATCGATGCTGACAACGCCTTCGACGGCGGCGAAATCGCGCACCCGGCGCAACAGCCGCCCGGCGACCCGCGGCGTACCGCGCGAGCGGCAGGCGATCTCGGCGGCGCCGTCGGCGGTCAACGGACAGCCGAGCACCCCGGCGCCGCGCCGGACGATGCGCTCCAGGTCGGCGACCTCATAAAAATCGACGCGCAGAGGGATACCGAAGCGTTCGCGCAGCGGCGTGGTGATCAGCCCGGTGCGGGTCGTGGCGCCGACCAGGGTAAAGGGCGGCAGGTCGATGCGGATGGAGCGCGCCGCCGGACCTTCGCCGATGATCAGGTCGAGTTGGAAGTCCTCCATGGCCGGATAAAGGATTTCCTCGACCACCGGCGACAGGCGGTGAATCTCGTCGATGAACAGCACGTCGCGTGCTTGCAGATTGGTGAGGATCGCCGCCAGATCGCCGGCCCGCGCGATCACCGGCCCCGAGGTAGCGCGAAAACCGACGCCCAGTTCGCGGGCGACGATCTGCGCCAGCGTCGTCTTGCCGAGTCCGGGAGGGCCGAAAAAGATGGTGTGGTCGAGCGGCTCCTGGCGGGCGCGGGCAGCTTCGATGAAGACGCGCAGGTTTTCGCGCACCAGGTTCTGGCCGACGAAATCGTCCAGCGTCTGCGGCCGCATCGACGCCTCGCCGGCATCGCCCTGGCCGCGATCCGGAGAGATCATGCGGTCCGGCTGAGTATCGTCGCGTTGCGGGCTCATCGCCGGGCCTCGCCGGAAGCCGCCTCGCTGAGGCCGGCGCGGATCAACGCCTCGACGCTGATCTTATCGCCCAGCCGGCCAGCGGCGACGGTGACGGCGCGTAGCGCGTCGCTGGGGCTGTAGCCCAGGTTGATCAATCCCGACACCGCATCTGCGGTGATGCCGGCGGTGGGCGACGCCGCCTCCGCGGTCGCCGCCCTGGCGGCGGGACCCAAGACGAAACCGGCGACCTTATCCTTCAACTCGGTGAGCACGCGGGTGGCCAGCTTGGCGCCGACGCTGGGGGCTCGTTGCAAGGCGGCGCGGTCGCCCGAAGCGATGGCGGCGATCAAGGCATCGGGGGTCAGCACCGACAGCATGCCCAACGCCGCCTTGGCACCGACGCCCTGCACCGTGGTCAACAACCGGAACCAGTCCCGGTCGGCCGCCAGCAGGAAGCCGTAGAGCAGGATGGCATCCTCGCGCACCACGGTTTCAATGCGCAAGCTGACCGGCGCGCCGGCCTGCAGCGCGCCCAGCACCCGCGACGGCGCGAAAACCAGATAGCCAACGCCGCCGACGTCGACGATCAGCCAGTCATCGCCGACGGAATCGACCCGCCCGGTCAGCTTGGCGATCACGCCCGCGCCTCCCTGTGCGGCACCTGCGTGGCGGCGATGCGCCGCGCCGTTTCGCGGTGATGGGCATGGCAAATGGCGACCGCCAGCGCATCGGCGGCATCCGCCCCGGCGCCCCGGCTGCCGGGCAACAACCTTTCGACCATCATCTGAATCTGATCCTTGGTCGCGTGGCCGGTACCGACGACCGTCTTCTTCACCAGGTTGGGCGTGTATTCGAACACCAGTAGCCCGGAACGAGCGGCCACCAGCAGGGCGACGCCGCGCGCCTGCCCCAGCTTCAACGTGCTGACCGGGTTCTTGTTGACGAAGGTTTCCTCGACCGCGGCCTCGACCGGCCCAAGCCGT
Source organism: Rhodospirillales bacterium (assembly GCA_947470575.1). GTDB lineage: Bacteria > Pseudomonadota > Alphaproteobacteria > Rhodospirillales > CAMCUA01 > CAMCUA01. Next base: position 2,619 of record CANITX010000127.1, on the reverse strand, counting down.
TCGATCACCGCGAGCAGGCCGTCGTGCAGGGTCACCAGCCGGTCGGCGAGCGAGTCGCCGTCGCGGCTGACCACCACCCCGTTGGCCAGGTGGGTCAGCCGATTGTCCCGCGCCTCGACTAGGCCCCAGCCCGTGCGGCGCAGTCCCGGATCGAGACCGAGAATTCTCACGCGCTCAACCGTTCCATCACGGCGTCGTCGACCTCGAAGTTGGCGGCGACGCGCTGCACGTCGTCGCTGTCTTCCAAAACGTCCAGTAGCTTGAACAAGGTTTCGGCGGCCTCGGCGGTGACCGGCACCAGGGTCAGCGGTTTCCAATCCAGGCGCGCCGATTCCGCATCGCCGAAGCGCTTTTCCAGAGCCTCGCGCACGGTGTTGAGATCGTCCGGGGCACAGGTGATGTCGTGACCGCTGTCGTCGGAGCGGACATCCGCGGCGCCGGCATCCAACGCCGCCTCGAACACGTCGTCGGCGCCGGCGACGGCGGCCGGGTAACGGATTAGGCCGATACGTTCGAACTGGAACGACACGCTGTTGGTTTCGCCGAGCGAACCGCCGTGCTTGGTGAAGGCGGCGCGCACCTCGCCCGCCGTGCGGTTGCGGTTGTCGGTCAACGCCTCGACGATGACCGCGACGCCGCCCGGGCCATAGCCTTCGTAGCGCATCTCTTCGTAATTGACGTCGCCATCGGCGCCCGAGCCGCGCTTGATGGCGCGCTCCATGGTGTCCTTCGGCATGTTCGCCGCACGCGCCGCGACGATCGCCGAACGCAGGCGCGGGTTCATCGCCGGGTCGGGCAAGCCGGTACGCGCCGCCGTGGTCAATTCACGGATCAGCTTGGTAAAGACCTTGGCGCGCTTGGCATCCTGCGCGCCCTTGCGGAACATGATGTTCTTGAACTGGGAATGGCCGGCCATGGGAGATCGTTCACCGAATTCGTGTAAAAGGCGTTAATAACACAGATACTGTGTTAGCGAACGGTCGGTTTATACCACATATAGAAGATACCGGCACAATAGCGTGTTCATGCGGCGCGGCGCCAAAGTCTGCCCGAAAGGTGGACTCCGCCGTCGCAGGAACGTCTATACGCCGCCAAATGCAAACCAAAGATTACCGGGGAGAAATTCCATGGCCAAGGGATCGGAACGGGTGGACCGATCCCTACACCGCCATCACGACGGCATCGCCGGTTCCAGCCCGCCACCCAGGCGGATCGGCTGAACGCGCACCGCCCGCCCCGTGGCGTCGTCGGTATCGACCAGCAGGCCACACAGGGTGGCCGGCCCCTCCGCCGGCTCCAGGCGGGGTTTGACGGCGCTTTCCAGGAAGCGAGCAACCGCCAGATCCTTGCGCATGCCGATGACGGAATCGTAGTCGCCGCACATGCCGAGGTCGGACTGGAAGGCAGTGCCGCCAGCCAGCACGCGGGCGTCCGCCGTCGGCACATGGGAATGGGTACCGACCACCGCCGTCACCCGGCCATCCACATGGTGGGCGATGGCCGCCTTCTCGCTGGTCGCTTCGGCATGGACATCGATCAGGATGGCATCGACCGTCTCGCCCAACCGGTGATTCTTGAGCACGCCATCGATGGCGGCAAAGGGGTCGTCGACCGGCCCCATGAACAGCCGGCCCATGGGATTCATCACCAGCACCCGGCGATTGCCGGCGGGATAGATGCCGACGCCGTTACCCGGCGCCCCTTCGGCAAAATTGATCGGACGCAGCAGGCGCGGTTCGACACGGATGTAATCCATCACCTCGCGCCGGTTCCAGACGTGGTTGCCGGTGGTGACGACGTCGACCCCGGCCTCGAAGAACGACTTGCAGATCTTGTCGGTGATGCCGAAACCGTGCGCCGCGTTCTCGCCGTTGACGACGACGAAGTCGAGGCCCAGGCGACGGCGCAGGACGGGCACGTTATCGGTGATCGCATCGCGGCCGGTCTTGCCGACCACGTCTCCGCACAAAAGAATTCTCAATACGGCCTCATCCAGGTTGCAGCACGCCCTGCTCGGTGACGATCCAGTCGAGCCGCTGATCGTGGGGCCCGTGCGGCACGCTGTCCACCTCCTGTTCGGAAAAGGCGACGCCGACCGCCGTCACCCCACCGTAGGAACGCAGCGCCGCCAGGGTGCGGTCGTAGAAACCGCCACCGTAGCCAAGCCGATGACCGGTCCGGTCGAAGGCCAACAGGGGCGCGAGCACCACGCGCGGGGTTAACGACGGACGGATGGCCGGCGGATGGCGGGTGCCGAAAACACCCGCCTCCAGTTCATCGCCCGGCGTCCACAGGCGAAAGATCAGCGGCTGACGGGGCGCCGGCACGACCGGCAGCAGGCAGAGATAGCCAAGTCCCGCCAGCGCCGTCAGCAGCGGCCGCACGTCGATCTCTTCGCCCATCGGCCAGAACCCGGAAACCGGGCTGTTCGGCAATGCGCCGATAGCCGCGCGGGCAGCAAAAAAATGATCGCGCAGGCGCTCGCCGGCGGCCGCGCCCAGGCGACCGGCGGCCTCGGCACGGCGCCGCAGGCCAAACTGGCGCAATTCCCGCTTGGCGGCGGCGATGTCAGGGGGGGCAGGCGACACGGACAGGTCCTTCGAGACGGCAGCTTCGCCG
>CANITX010000126.1 GCA_947470575.1 Rhodospirillales bacterium | reverse complement strand
CGAAGCCCTGCACCGCCGGGCACTCGCGCTCCGCGAAGCCGTCCTCGGACCCAATCACCCCGACGTCGCCACCACCCTGAACAATCTTGCCGCCGTCGTCGGCATGCAAGGCCGCAGCGAAGAGTCGGAAATACTTTATCGCAGGGCCTTGAGTGTCGCCGAACGGGTCCCCGACGGCGGCCATCCCGACCTCGCCGACATTCTCAACAACCTGGCGGCCCTCGAAAGCGTGCGCGGCCGCCCGGCGCAGGCCGAGGCCCACTACCGCCGGGCGCTCGCCGTCTGGGAGGAAGCCTATGGCGATTCCGACCCGCACCTGGCCGACCTGCTCGGCAATCTCGGCAATTTTTACGCGACGCAGGGACGTTTCGCCGAAGCCGAACGGGCGCTGCTGCGGGTGGTGACGGTGGTCGAACGGACGCATGGCCTGCGTCACCCCAATGTCGCCGAGGCCCAGCGGAGCTTGGCCGCCCTTTATGTCCGCCAAGGCAATCTGGCCGGCGCCGAACCGCGTTTGTCGCTGGCCCGCGACATCCTGGCCCAGGCCTATGGCGAGGTCGATGCCCGCGTCGCCGCGCTGTGGGTGGAACGGGCCGACGTCCACTTCGCTCAGGGCGGTCTGGGCGCGGCGGAGGACGGCTATCGCCGGGCCATCGCCATCGATGCCGAGCTCTATCGCTCGCCCAGCTTCGCCACCGCCCACAGCTTCCACCGGCTGGCCGAGATCTATCGGAAGCGCGGCGATTACGACGAAGCCGAACCGCTCATCGTCCAGGCCATCGGCATCGTCGAGGCGGCCTGGGGATCGAGCCACCCGCGGCTTGCCGAAATGATCGCCAACCTGGCCTTCCTGCACCAAGCACGTGGCCGCTATGGCGAGGCGGAACCCCTTTATCGCCGAGCTCTCTCGCTCTACGAGGGCACCGCCGGGGCCGACGCCTCTTTTGCCGATTGCCTGGAAAACTTCGCCGATCTGCTCGGCCGCACCGGCCGTTCCGCCGAGGCCGAGGTGTTGCTGGAACAAGCCCGTCTCAGGCGTGGCGGCTGAATCGCTCTAGCGCCATCACCACAGCAAACGCGGCCGCCGCCCGCCGCCCCGCAGTCCGGGCGCCAACGGCCCGGCGCCCAGCGCCGGCAGTCCGTCGCACGGAGCCATATCCCTGGCCAATGCCTCGAGGCGAACGATCCGTTCGGCGCACTGCGGATGGGTGCGCAACAGCGACGGCTCGATTCCGCCGCCGAGCATCAGGCGTCCCTACGGGCCGCGGCCAGGCCCAGCGGATCGCCGGTCAGCCGCGCGGTCGGCCTCGAATTCGCGCGCGCGCATTGCACCAAGGCGGCGGGCACACCTCGTACCCGTTCCGTCCTTACCGCAGGCTGAGCAGCAGGTCGCAGATCTCGCGCACGGCGCCGTCGCCGCCGCGCCGGGTGGTGATATGGATGGCGGCAGCTATTGCGGCATCGACCGCATCGGCCACCGTCAGCGGGCATCCGACCTTGCGCAGCACCGGCAGATCGTTGACGTCGTCGCCGATATGGGCGATCGCCGGCCAGTCGAGGCCCACTTCGACACGCAATCCGTCGAGCGCGGCCAGCTTGTCCTCGACCCCCAGGCACAAGTGGTGGATACCCAATCTTTCCATGCGGTGGCGAACAGCCGGCGTCGTGGCGGCGGTCACGATGGCAACCGCGATGCCTGCCCGTTGAAGCAGTTGAAGACCCATGCCGTCCTTGATGTTGAATTTGCGCATCTGGCTGCCGTCGTCATGGACATAGACGCCGCCGTCGGTGAGCACCCCGTCGACGTCGACCGACAACAGCCGCACGGCGGCCAGCCGCGCCCGTACCCCAGGTTCGAGCTTCCGTCCCGCATCGTTCATCGCCATCCCGCTCCTGCAATCCGATGTGCCCGGCACCATGGGCGGGACGGGGCCGTGCGGTCAAGCCATGGGGAAATTCGATAAAATTTTATCTAATAATAAAAGTAAAATAGTTCAACAGTTCATCTAAACAATACTTTCGACAAACAAATACAACTCAAATATATTTTTATGTCGAAGCGCGGTTTTCTCTTTTGGGCAACGAACCGAGGAAGCAGGTTATGACGACAGCCAGCTTGCGGCATAGCGGGGACAACGGGAAGCGCCTCTCCGCGATCGACTGGTCAGCCTATGCGGACGACGACGATGTCGCCACCCGCGGCAGCTGCGCCCGTTTGGTCGGCCTTTGCCTGGCGGCCCTTGCCGCCCTGCTCATCGTCGTGGTCACAGGCATGCGCTTCGACGGCGTCACCCTTTGGGAAACCTATGTTACGAAGTCTGGCGAGACCGAGATGGCCGCGGCGACGCGCTTCTCCGGCCTCAACTTCGGGGTCTCCGTCGGCCGGGCCTCGCGCCTGCGCCCCGATTTGGCGCTGGCCCCCACTGCCGGCGGTGAACTCGCCGGCACCTACGAATCGCGGGGCATCCACCATACCGTCGCCTTCCTCAATGGCGAGCACGGGTACAAAGCCTACCGATTCCGCACCGTGCGGTTGTTGGAGCGCAACGCCGAACGCGGCGTCGTCAACGCCATGGTCGACGAATTCGGCAAACCCACCAGCAGTTCCTGCTCGAACCAGGTCTATGCCGCCGGCCGGTTCTGCCACCACACATGGATGACCAAAGGCGGCGTTCTCGTCGAAGTCGTCGGTCGCGCCGTCGTCGAGGCCGATGGCCGCGAGCGTGTGGAGTTGACGGCGACCTACGTCGATCTCTATCTGGAGGGCCTGAAGCGCCGTCCCGGCCATTCGGCATCCTGACTTGTGGCTTGCCGATATTGCCCTCGACGGCGCCTTGGTGCTTCCATGTGCCCATCGCCCCATCAGTTGACGGAGACCGCCCCGTGGCCACCTTAAATTTCGCACCGCTGCACACGGATTTCGGCGCCCGCGTTACCGGTGTCGACCTCAGGACCCCGCTATCGCCGGATGTGCTCGACGAAATTCGGGCGGCCATCGACACCTATTCCTTCCTGTGCTTCCCCGACCAGCCCTTCGACGACGACCGCCAGGTCGCCTTCACCCGCCAATTGGGCGAACCCGAGTTCAACCACGTCAAGTTCGGCCAGGAGGGCATTGTCGAATACCTGGGTACCATCGGCAATGTGCAACCCGATGGCAGCAAGCTGGGCAATAGCCATAAGAAGACCGTCTTCATGACCGGCAACAACGTGTGGCATACGGATTCATCCTTCCGCAAAATCCCCGCCCTGTTGTCGATCATGTGCGCCTATGAAGTGCCCGATGAGGACGGCATCACCGAGTTCGTCAGCACGCGGGCGGCCTATGCCCGCCTGCCCACGGCGGAACAGGACAGGATCGATCCGCTGATCGCCGTCCACGACTATGTCTATTCCCGCTCCAAGGTCGCCCCCGACGCGGTGACGCCCTCGCATGCCGCCTCCCTGCCGCCGGTCGAACAAAAGCTGGTCCGCCGCAACCCGCGCACCGGCGCGAAGAACTACTACGTCGGCTCCCACGCCCGGAACATCGTCGGCTGGAGCGATAGCGACAGCCGCGCCCTGCTCGACGGTCTGCTGGCGCACGCGGTTGGCCCTGCGCATGTCTACGGCCATGCGTGGCAGCCGGGCGATTTGGTGATCTGGGACAACCGTTGCCTGCTGCACCGGGGCACCGGCTACGACGCCGACAAGTACCGCCGCCTGATGCGCCAGTCGCGCGTCGCCGGCACCGGTCCGACGCTGACGGAGTAAGCGTCTGGCGGCATAAGTACTAGTACGATTGGGGCGGTGACGGTGTTGCCTTCGCGACGCCGAGGTGCGAAGAATTCACCTTCCAAACGATTAATCTTTGGGCAACAGCGAGGTTTCACAATGCGTAACGTATGGAAGGCCATGGCCTTCGGTATCGCCGCCCTGGCCTTGTCGGCCTGCGCTGGCATGGAATACGACAAGGCGAAGATGGCTTCGCCGACCGGGGATGCTTTCTCCAAGGCCCTGCACAAAAACTACGTGGCAAAGGCGGCCGAGGAATACAAGGACGGCGATTATAGCAACGCCGATATCTTCTCCGTGCGTGCCTTGGCTGCCGCTTCCGGCAAGCCGACGGCCCCCGAGGCCGTCGCCGCCCGCGACCTGCCTGAATCGGCCAAGGCCGATCTAACGGCGGCCCGTCAGCAGCTTGTCGCCGCGCTCGATGCCGGCGCCGCGGCGAAGTGGCCCGATGTCGCGGCCCTCGCCCAGGTCCAATACGAATGCTGGATGGAAGAGCAGGAAGAGAACCGGCAGCCCGAAGACATCCGGATCTGCCGTTCTGGCTTCGAAAATGCTATGGTGCAGCTCCGCGCCAACATGATGCCTGCTGCGGCTGCTCCGGCCCCGGCACCGGCTCCGGCACCTGCGGCCGCCGCGCCCAAGGGTCCGACGGTGCCCGGTCCGTTCACCTTGTATTTCGGCCACAACAGCAACCAGCTCGACGCCGATGCCAAGCGGGTCGTTGCCCAGGCCGTTGCGGCTTTCCGCAGCGCCAAGCCGAGTACCCTGGCGGTCAGCGGCTATGCTGATACCTCGGGCAATCCGGCCTATAATGCCGATCTGTCGCAGCGGCGGGCCAAGGCCGTGGCTGCCGCTCTGATCGCCGCCGGGGTGCCGCGCAATCAGGTCGGTGTCGTGTTCTTCGGCGAGAACCGCCAGGCGCGGAAGACCGACGACGACGTCAAGTCGGTGGAAAACCGTCGCGTGCTGATCGAACTCAAGCCGTAAACGGCTGTCCCGAAGGTCCGCTGCCCGGCGCAGCGGACTTACGGGGCGGTTCGCCGACGGTTTGGCGAAGAGACGCGGGCCGCGCCGCTCCCGACAGCATCGGGACCGGCGCGGCCTTTTCTCTGTCCGCGGCCCGGCCGCCGGGGCAAACTTGCCACCCGTCCCCCCACCGAGAGGAACGATCGCTATGGACGTGATGATGTCGTTGCAAGGCGTCGGCGGCTTCCTGCAGTACTTCGGCGCGGCGCTGTTGGCCGAAATCGTGTTCCTGCTGGTCTACATGTCGGTGACCACCCATCGCGAGGCAGCGCTGATCGCCCAGGGCAATGCCGCCGCCGCGGTTAGCCTGATCGGCGCCCTGCTTGGCTTCACCTTGCCCTTGGCCAGCGTCGTCATCCATGCCGTGTCACTGATCGACATGGCGATCTGGAGCGCCATCGCGCTGGTGGTACAGATCGCCGTCTTCCTGCTGGTCGACCGACTGTTCAGCGGCATCTCGCACCGCATCGAGGCCGGCAACATGGCCGCCGCCATCGCGCTCGCCGGCGCCTCTCTGGCCATCGGCGCGATCAACGCCGCCAGCATGAGCTATTGATTTTTCACCCCTCCGGTTGCCTTCGGTAACCAGCGGCAATTTCCTCGAATTCATGGCGACCGCCGTCGCCTGACGTCCGCAGGGTCGCACGTTTATGATCGTGTGGATTCCGCTGACGCCGGTGTCGGGGCGCATCGCGATCTGGATCGCCATCGCCTATGACGGTGCCCCTCTTGTAGCGCTCGACCGCGCCCACTGCTGTCGCCGAAGGCCGAGACACCGGCTGGCCCATACTTCTAATTTTCGGCTCCACTCCTGTTGTTGCGTTTTTGACTCAAATCAATGCTGGGTGGTGCATCCATTACTAGGTTGCACTTAAAGGCTGACCGTCCCGATACAATACTCGCTCTCGTGATCGGTATTTGCGGCACCTCTACCAGCAAGCGCGCCAGTAGCGGCGGCGGAGTCGGCGCGCCCGGCGAAACTTTAATTGTCTCTCCCCTCGATGGGCGCCGATCGGCGGCTGACATGGATCGACCGACAAATCGTTCAGGGGCTTTCTTGATGACGGCGGCCAAGCATTCATACCGGCAAGGAATGGAAGGGTACACGATGCGAAATACAAATCCGTTGCGAGTCGTGCTGGTGGCAATTGCCCTGGCGGTTTCTCTCCCCGCCTGCGCGCCGATGGCAGGTCGGGAAACGCCCGGCGAATACATCGACGATGCAGCGATCACCACCAAGGTGAAGGCTTCGATCATCGACGATCTCGGATTGAAGCAGATCGGCGTCGAGACCATGCAGAACGTCGTTCAGTTGAGCGGCTTTGTCGATTCGCCGCAGATCAAGGCCAGGGCCGGCGACATCGCGCGCGGCATACCCGGCGTCAAGGAAGTCAAAAACAACCTTGTCGTCCGCTAGCGGCCACGCCCTGAAATTTTCTGCCGATGGCAGGAAACGGGGTGGGTAGGCAGCGCGTTGATCGTCAAGACGACTTAGGGGGATGGATATCTCACATGAAAATGAATCGAATCATCGGCACCGCCATTTTCGCCATCGGCATAGCGCTCCTGGTCGTTGCCTTTCGCGCTACGGACGCACCCTTGGAAAAACTTTCCGACACCATGACCGGTCGCTATAGCGACGAGACCATGTGGTACTTCGCCGCTGGTATCGCCGCCGCTGTCGGAGGTGGGTTGGTCGCCTTGTTCGGCAGCCGGAATTAGCGCTTTCGAGCGGCACAGGTCGAAGTGGAGAAGATCATGAGTCTCGGCACCATTCTACTCATCGTATTGCTGCTCATGCTGGTCGGCGTCTTGCCGACATGGCCGCATAGCAGAAGTTGGGGATATTACCCGAGCGGCGGATTGGGGCTTATCCTGATCATCCTTCTCGTGCTGCTGCTGCTCGGACGGATCTAGCGCCGGCTTCGGGGAATTCCGCCTGGGGCGGACGGTGGGTATCGTCGGATGACAGCAGCGGTTTGCAAGGGCGCCGGACTAAGAAGCCCCGGCCCTCTTGTCCGCCGTCTACGTCATCGCGAAGGCACCGTGCCCCAGCTCTCCGACCCGATGGGATTGTCCAAGGCCATCAGCCGTCGGCGGATGCTCGGCCAAGCGGTAGGCGTCGCCGCCCTGCCGTTGCTCGGATCGCTTCCCCCGGCTCACGCCGCGGTCCAAGGCGATCTGCGATTTATCGCCTTGCGGCAGGGAAAGTCGATTGGCGAACACAGCATTGCGTTCCGAACGGATGGCGAGCGCCTGATCGTCGACACGCACATCGACTTGGCCGTCAAGTTTCTTATCTTCGACGCGTTCCGCCTCATGCACGACGCGCGAGAGATCTGGCAATCCGGTCGGCTGGTTTCGGTCGTCAGCACGACGGAGCGCGACGGCACGCGCATGCGGGTCTCCGGCAGCGCGCTCGGGGATGGCTTTCGCATCGTCGGCAATGACGGACCGTTTCTCGCCGCGGCGCATCTGCTGACCTCGAATTCGTTTTGGGACAGCCGGATCGTGCTCGAGGCCAAGCTGATCGACGTGCAGTACGGCGGCGAAGTCGGGCTTGTCGTCAAGCGGCTCGGCGACGAGCCGGTCGTTACGCCGCAAGGATCGGTGCCGACCAGCCACCACAGGATCATCACGCCCCATTACGCCGGCAGCGTTTTCTACGACCGGGACCGGCGATGGGTAAAAGCGCCGGTCGAAATGAAGGGAGAGATCATCGAATATGCGCTCGCGACCTAGGAGGATTCCGCGTCCCCGGCGCTGGGCGCGCCCGCTGGTCATGGCAGGCTGCATCGCCGCTTTGGCCGTTGGCGAGTGGGGATGCGCGCAGGTGCGGGGGCGGCCAGATGTGGTGATCGGCACGGCCAGTCCGGCCGACGTCGACTATCCGCTCGGCGGTTCCATCTGCCGGTTGTTCAACCTCGATACGCCGCGCCATGGCCTGCGCTGCGCCGAAGAGCTTTCTGCCGGCTCCGTCGCCAACATCCAATCGCTGCGCAGCGGCGACATCGAAATCGGCATCGTGCCGTCCGATGTGCTCGCCGACGCCGTGGCCGGCCATCCGCCGTTCGCCGCGGCGAATCCCGCGGTCGACCTGCGCGTCCTGTTCGCCGGGCATGCCGACATCTTCACGCTCATCGCCCACCAGGGAGCGGGCATTCGCGCGGTAGCGGATCTGCGCGGCAAACGCATCGGCATCGGCGATCCGGGATCGCGGCAACGAATCAACATGGGGCGCGTCTTGGCCGCCCTCGGCCTGATGCGCGGCGATTTCACCGTCGTGCGCGAACTTTCGCCGGCGGAGCAAAATCGGGCCTTTTGCGCCGACGAACTCGACGCGATCGTCTATTCGGTCGGCCATCCGAACGGCTTGATTCGCGACGCGACCGCCACCTGTCACGGCATGTTGGTCGCCGTCGAAGGTCCGGGCATCGATCGGATGCTGTCTGAATTCAGGGAATACGAGCGGGCGGTGATTCCCGGCGGCACCTATCCGGTCAACCCGGCGGATGTGCGGACCTTCGGCGTTCGCGCCGCGGTCGTCGCGACCGCCCGCCTGCCCGACGCCGTGGCCTATGAGATCGTCCGGGCGGTCTTCGACAATTTCGACGATTTCCGGCGGCTGCACCCGGCTTTCGAAGCCTTGTCGGTGGCGGAGATGGTGCGTCCGGCCGGCGGCGCGCCGGTTCACCCTGGCGCCGCGCGCTATTATCGCGAAAACGGCTGGTTGCCCTGACGGCACCTCGCGCCCTCCCCACCCACATGCGCCACCCACATGCGCCTTGCCGTCGGCCCCCGTTGGGCTCAGTCTGCGGCCGGTCGCGATGGCCGGACGGTCCGGGCCAACGACCGCCGCGCGAAGGACGGGCTCGACGCGATGAATGACGTGCAGATAGGAACGCCGCAGGACGCCATCGTCGGGGATATCCGGGATACCGGCTTCGCCCGTTGCACCGCCCCGTCCCTGCGCGGCCTGCTCGGCGATCCGGCGCCTGGCGTCTGGGCCTCCTTCGCCGACAGTTGGAACGAGCTCGGCCCCGACCTCTACATGGCCGACGGCGGCCGCTACCGGCAGCGCCGCTTCGCCGTCTTCTCGCTGTCGGAGCAGCGCATCCGGCGCAAGCCGCACCAGCCCCATTACCAAAGCCGCGATTACAACCCGCTCAACGGCGGCATCGAACGCTGGTTCGAGCCGGTGACCGATGCCGTCGCCGGCCACGCCGTGACCCAGGCGGCGCTCGGTCTCTGCCGCGACGTCTTCGCGCCGCTGACCCGCGAGCAGGGCGACTCGCCGGTCTGGCATGCGGAAATGCACCAGTTCCGCATTCTCGCCCGCCCCGACGCCCCCGGTCGGCCGACCCCCGAGGGCCAGCACCGCGATGGCGTCGATTGGGTGCTGGTCATGCTGGTCCGCCGCCAGAACGTCGCCAGCGGCGTCACCAGCATCTGCACGCTGGACCGCAAACCGCTCGGCGCCTTCACTCTCGCCGATCCGATGGACGCCGTCTTCGTCGACGACCGGCGCATCCTCCACGGCGTCACCCCGATCACCCCGATCGACCCCGCCCAGCCGGCCTACCGCGACGTGCTGGTGGTGACGCTGAGGCGCGAAGCGGCGGTGTAAGGTCCGAGCGATGGTCGAGGGGTGCGCCGCCCGGGGCGAGGCCCGTCGGCGCTACACTAGGCTTGCGAATGTCCGCGAAGGCAGGCGCGGCCACGGAGCCAAGCGCTATCCCCCTCGCCCACGAAAATCGCACTCATG
>CANITX010000125.1 GCA_947470575.1 Rhodospirillales bacterium | reverse complement strand
GTTCTTCGCCTGCCGATCCAAGCCGCCGCGACGGCCACTGTCGCCGAGACAGCCCCGAGCCATAGCGGCGGTTCGGACGACAGTAGGAAATAGCTCCCGACGCCGAGGCCAAGAAATACGGGAAACCACAAAACCCAGCGGTCGCTGTCGGCAAGCAGCGATACCACCATGCCTTGCCGCAGAGCATTGGCCTTCTCCAACGTCATGGCTCGCCGCCCGTGGAAGAATGTGTGCTAAACCAACCGCCGCCGGCTATACCGGGCACTCCATCGCTCACAGTCTAGCAGATGATCCCATGACGGTTACCACCCGCTTCGCCCCTTCGCCCACGGGCTTCCTCCACATCGGTGGCGCCCGCACCGCTTTGTTCAACTGGCTCTTTGCCCGCCATCACGGCGGCCAGTTCCTGCTCCGCATCGAGGACACCGACCGCGCTCGCTCGACAGATGCCGCCGTCGCCGCCATCCTCGATGGCCTATCCTGGCTGGAATTGAATTGGGACGGCGAGGCCATTTCCCAGTTTGCCAGACGTCAGCGGCATGCGGAGGAAGCCCACCGCCTGCTCGACGAAGGTAAAGCCTACCGCTGTTATTGCAGCCAAGAGGAACTGGCCGCCATGCGGGCAGCAGCCAAGGCCGAGGGCCGTTCGATGCTCTACGACGGCCGCTGGCGCGATCGCAATCCGTCTGAAGCACCAGCGGGTATCGAACCGGTCATCCGCCTGAAGGCGCCCCGCGAGGGAGAGACCGTCATCGACGATCTGGTGCAGGGAATCGTTCGCGTCGATAACGCCCAGCTCGATGACATGGTACTGCTGCGCGCTGACTGCACGCCGACCTACATGCTGGCCGTCGTCGTCGACGACCTCGATATGAAGGTGACGCATATCATCCGTGGCGACGATCATCTCACCAATGCCTTCCGCCAGTACCAGCTATACACGGCACTTGGTTTTTCCCCGCCAGCGTTTGCCCACATCCCGCTGATCCACGGTCCCGACGGCGCCAAGCTATCGAAGCGTCACGGTGCGCTGGGCGTCGAAGCCTATCGCGACATGGGCTATCTGCCCGAAGCGGTCTGCAATTACCTGCTCCGCCTCGGCTGGAGCCATGGCGACGAAGAGATCATCGATCGCCGGCAAGCCATTGCCTGGTTCGACCTAAATGCCGTCGGTCGCTCTCCGGCGCGCTTCGATTTTGCCAAGCTGGACAGCCTCAATGCCCACTACATCCGCCAAGCCGACGATGGGCGTTTGGCCGACCTGATCCTTCCAGGCTTGACAGCTCGGTTGGAGGGAAGGCTTGCCGCAGATGCACAAAATCGGTTAAAAAGAGGCATGAGGGGATTGAAAGAACGGGCAAAAAATCTCTCGGAACTTGCTGAGAATTCTATATTTTATGCGCACTCACGTCCTATCCCTGTTGACGATAAAGCTGCCCGTAATTTGACCCCTGAAGCGTCAACTTTGTTGCTTAAGGTGCGAGATCATCTCGCATCTGCGGAAGAATGGAACGAACAGAGTATTGAAAGCCTGATCCGCCATTGCGCCGAGATCGCCGGTGTTAAATTGGGTCAGATCGCTCAGCCACTGCGTGCCGCTCTGACGGGCAGCACCGTGTCGCCAAGCATCTTCGAGGTCATGGAGGTGCTCGGAAAAAAGGAATGTCTTGGGCGGCTAGACGATGTCTCGACGTCCCCTTTATCGAACGCGCCGGCGGCTGTGTGAAGCCGACGGTACCCGAGTCCCTGATGCTGCAATCCGGTATGTCTGGATCTGTGGCCTGACTGGAGGAAATGGCGAATGAAGCCCCCTGCGACCGGCGGCAAGACGTTCACGCTTACCGATAATTCAACTGGCAAGGCCTATACGCTGCCGGTGCTGAAGGCCACCGTGGGGCCGGATGTAATCGACATGCGCAAGCTTTACGCCGACACCGGTCACTTCACCTTCGACCCAGGGTATGGTTCGACGGGCAGCTGCGATTCCAAAATCACGTTCATCGACGGCGACGAGGGCATCCTGCTCTACCGGGGCTACCCCATAGATCAGCTGGTCCAACACGCCGATCACCTTGAGATATCCTATCTCATCCTCTACGGGGAACTGCCGACCGCCGCACAGAAAGCCAAATTCGTGCATGACGTGACGTACCACACCATGCTGCACGAACAGATCAATTCCTTCTACCGCGGCTTCCGGCGCGATGCTCATCCAATGGCGGTAATGTGCGGCGTGGTCGGTGCGTTGTCGGCCTTTTATCACGACGATATGGACATTTCGAACCCGCGTCACCGCATGATCGCGTCGTTCCGCCTGATCGCCAAGATGCCGACCATTGCGGCCAGTGCTTATAAGTATTCGATCGGCCAACCCTTCGTTTACCCTCGCAACGACCTGACATACGCAGAGAATTTTCTGCATATGATGTTTGCGACGCCGTGCGAGCCCTATGAAGTCAGCCCCGTATTGTCAAGGGCCATGGACCGCATTCTGATCCGTCACGCCGACCACGAACAGAATGCTTCCACCTCCACAGTGCGTTTGGCCGGATCGAGCGGCGCCAATCCTTATGCCTGCATCGCGGCCGGCATCGCCTCCTTGTGGGGGCCGGCTCATGGCGGGGCCAACGAGGCTGTGCTGAACATGCTGCAGGAAATCGGCAGCACGAACCGCATCCGCGAATTCGTCGATAAGGCTAAGAACAAGGATGATTCTTTCCGCCTCATGGGCTTTGGTCATCGCGTCTACAAGAACCACGATCCACGCGCCCGCATGATGCAGCAGACCTGCCACGAGGTTCTGGCAGAACTTGGCATTAAAGATGAACCCCTGCTCGACATTGCCATGGAGTTGGAGCGTATCGCCCTTGAAGACGACTATTTCATCGAAAAGAAGCTGTATCCGAACGTCGACTTCTATTCCGGCATCATCTTCCGCGCCATGGGTATCCCCACGTCGATGTTCACGGCCCTGTTCGCGGTAGCGCGAACCGTTGGCTGGGTCGCGCAGTGGAACGAAATGATCGAAGATCCGGCACAACGCATTGGCCGTCCGCGTCAGCTTTACATCGGCCAGACCCATCGGGAGTTTGTTCCCCTCAACAAGCGGAAATAGTTTTCGCCACCGACCAAAGCGAAGCCTTCGGTCCTACCAAACGGCGCGGAACTCACCGCGCCGTTTCTTTTTCTTTATTGGCGACAAACTCCAAAGTTTATAGATTCATCCGTAAGTATAATATTTTATCAATCTTTCCCTCTTTAGAATTTGGAAATGATCGTCACAGGGGATAGTGACTTGGAGTCTGCTTGGGGTCTTTTGGAAAGCACGCAAAAACATGGCACAAAAACTTTCCGTTCAATGCGGTGATCGTTTTGTCAAAGTAGGCAGCTGGATGCCTGCTTTGGTCGTCAAGAGATTGGTTGAAATTCCGGATCTTCCGACACACGTCCAACTGGTATCGGAGATAAGACACGGACGGCCAATGACCGTATCGGTGTCGGCCTTGCTGGATCGCTCACTATTCCAGCCCGCGAACGAGGCCTAACCTAGGCTGTCAAATCTTGCTGCTTCTGGCCTTAACCGACGATACGGCCAGGACCTCGCGCGCCGCACGCAGGCTAGGAGACTCATCGTTGCGGCCAAGTATCCGTAACGCCTCAGCGACAGCTTCCGCCTGATTTTTCCGAGTCAGCGGGTCGTTTAATAACACATCGATATCGGCAGCTAGAACATCTGGCCGGCAGGCATTCTGAAGCCGTTCCGGCACCGCTTCTCTGCCCAGGACAATATTGATCAGGTTGACATAGCGAACCTTGATCAAACGCCGCGCCAACCAGGCCGTTAGTCCATTGACGCGATAGGCAACGACGGTCGGCACACCGGCGAGGGCAAGCTCTACGGAAACCGTCCCAGAAGCCGCCAGGGCCGCATTTGCCGCAGCAAAGGCCGCATAGCGTTCGGACTCCTCCATGACCACGATGGGGTTTCCAGCCCAATTGCCGATGTGCTTCTTGACGGCATCGGCGACGGTTTCCACCGTCGGCACGACAACACGCAAAGAAGGATGCTCGGCAGCAAGCCGTCGGATCGTTGCAGCGAAGACGGGAAGTAAGCGGCTTGTCTCGCTGCGTCGACTACCGGGCAGGCAAACGAGCACAGGAATTTCCACACCAATTCCGTGGCGGCGCCGAAAGGCCGCTCCATCGGCTACATCAGCTCCGCACTCCAAAACCGGATGGCCTACGAATGTACAGGGAAGACCTACCTCGGAAAAATACGGCGGCTCGAACGGTAGTAAGGCCATCAGGCGGTCGAACAGACCAACCATCTTCTTCGCCCGACCGGAACGCCACGCCCAAACCGAAGGGGCAACGTAATGCACCACGGGAATGCCCAAGCCGCGCAGCCGCTTTGCCAAACGCAGGTTGAAACCAGGCGAATCGATAGTCACCACGACGTCCGGCCGCATCGCTGCGACAGCGTCCACGGTTTGTTGCAATCGACGGATGAGACGAGGTAGGCGGGGCAAAACCTCGATCAACCCCATGACGGCGAGGTCCGACAGAGGAAAAAGGCTGTCCAATCCCCGCAAACCCATGGCCTGGCCGCCAACTCCGGCAAACCGCACGGCATTGCCCTTAAGGCGCCGCAAACTATCCATCAACCGGGCACCCAGAGCATCCCCAGAAGGCTCGCCGGCAACCAGAAAAACAAGTAAATCGTCAGGAGGATTGGTCACGAGGGGGTATCGGGCGGTGTGGTTAAGCCGAACAAAAACAGGTGGGCGGCATCGGCAGCGTCCACTGTTTCGGATTGATTGACGATAATCACCGAACCCGCCTCAACCGCAATGCCCCGCAAACCGGCTGCCGCAGCGGCGCGCACCGTCTCGGCACCAATAGTCGGAAGATCGGCGCGACGATCCTGAGCCGGCTTACTGACCTTGACTAGCACCCCTCCCGGTCCGGGCCGGGCCAAATCTCTGCAACGAGCCAACATGGCATCCGTGCCCTCCACCGCCTCGACAGCAAGTACGATGCCCTGCTGCACGACCGCGCCCTGCCCAATGTCGAGAGCCCCAATACCTCGCGCTACGCTGAAGGCCCGTGCGATATCGGCTTGCGCAAGCTGATCGGGAGCCAATCTACCCAAGCAACCTGCGGGAGCGAGCACTTCCGGCAGGACATCATCGATACCAACCACGCGCACCGCATGACGTGTTTCCAACTCGTGGATGATGGCACGCAATAGACCGTCGTCACCAAAGGCCGCTGCGCCATTCCGCGCCAGAAATCCCGCCGTCCAAAGATCCGGGCGGAGTTCACCCAGGGAAGGCCGGCGCACTGCCCCGGCCATGACGATTTCGGAGACAGCCTCGCGGCGAAGAATATCCAGTGTCGTTCCGCCTGCACCGAGGCGCACCCATTCATGGTCCACGTCATGGACCAACTGGGAATCCGCATGCCCCTTCAAAGCAATAACGAACACTTCGCGACCTTGCCGGCGGCAGTAATCGACAATACGCCTGGGAAGCGGACCACCCCCAGCGATAACGCCAAGCTTAGGCTGCATCTTCCAGCGCCGGCTGGCAAATCGCCCGCGACGCATCGGCACGGATAAAATTGACGATTTCCATCACTGGCTCGTTATCATGGAATACTTCGGCAACGTCTTCCATTCGTTCGGCCATCGTCCCCTCGGGCGCAAAAAGAAGGCGATAGGCATTGCGCAAAGCATGGATGGTGTTTCGCGAGAATCCCCTGCGTTTCAATCCAACGATATTAAGCCCCGATAGCCGGGCGCGGTTGCCGATCACCGAACCATAGGGGATTACGTCGTTCTCCACACCCGACATACCGCCAATCATGGCGTGGCGGCCAATACGCACGAATTGGTGGGCCGCCGATAACCCGCCCAAGATCGCCCAGTCGCCAACCGAGACATGACCACCAAGCGTGGCGTTATTCACCAAAATGACATGATCCCCGATGACGCAGTCATGCGCGACATGGCTGCCGACCATGAACAGGCAATTGTTGCCAACGGTTGTCACCATGCCGCCGCCTTCGGTTCCGGGGCTCATGGTGACGTGTTCCCGAATGATGTTATTGCAGCCGATGATTAATTCGGATGGCTCACCCTTGTACTTGAGGTCTTGCGGCTGAGTACCGATGGAAGCGAACGGAAATATCTTGGTGTTGGCACCGATGCGGCAACGACCGGCGATCACCACGTGGCTATGCAGAGAAACCCCATCATCAAGGCGCACTTCATGGCCGACAAGACAGAACGGTCCGATAGTGACGCCCTGACCAATTTGGGCGCCGTCTTCGACAATGGCACTGGGATGAATATTGTTCATTCAACGATCCATGATCATCGCAGCAAAACTGGCCTCGGCGCGTATTTGCCCGTCGACTTTAGCCTTGCCGTGAAATTTCCATAGGTTGCCCCTCTGACGATCCTTCTCAACATGAATGCGAACGCTATCGCCGGGCACAATAGGGTGACGGAAACGGGCCTGCTCGATGGAAGTAAAATAAACAAGTTTACCTTCAGCCCCCTTCCCCAAGGTGTGCACGACCAGCACGGCGGCCGTCTGTGCCATGGCCTCGATGATCAGCACGCCCGGCATGATCGGATGGCCGGGGAAATGACCCTGGAAATGCGGCTCGTTCATCGTGACATTCTTGACCGCGACAGCGCTGTGGTCCGCTACCGTCTCGACGATCCTATCGATCAATAAAAATGGATAGCGGTGCGGGATCATTTCCATGATCCGGGTAACCTCGATAACACCTTCAGACGGCGTCACAACCCCGCTGTCCATCGCTATGTCCCTTTGTCCTTACGCGCCAGCCGATCGATGACGGCAACACGGCGCAACCATTCCCGCATGGATGTTGCCGGCGAACCGCCGATGGTCTCCCCTTCGGCAACATCCCGCATAACACCGCTTTGCGCAGCTATTCTTACTTTGTTACCGATGCTCAAATGACCGGTGAAGCCAGCCTGACCACCTATGACCACGTAATCGCCAACCTTCGTGCTTCCGGAGATACCGACCTGGGCCACCACAACGCATCCTTTACCAAGAACGACATTGTGGCCGATCTGCACTAGGTTATCGATCTGGGTGCCATCGCCGATGATCGTATCAGGCCCGGCCCCTCGATCAATCGTCGTATTCGCGCCAATCTCGACATCGTCGCCAATGACGACCCGTCCTAACTGCGGCACCTTGACGTGCCCCTTGGGGCCAGTGGCAAACCCGAAACCGTCCTGTCCAATGCGGGCCCCTGGATGGATCAGCACGCGGGACCCAACAAGACAACAAGCCAGACTGGCGCCGGCCCTGATCGCACAGCCATTGCCGAGCCGCACACCAGGACCAATCACCACATTGGGGCCGATATGACAATTCTCGCCCACTTCAGACGCCGCACCGATGACCGCTCCGGCATCGACTTGGCAACCGTCTCCCAGTCGTGCCGATGGATCGACAGTGGCTCGGACGGATATGCCGGGGCGCAGGGCAACGGGCGGGTGATATGCGGAAGCAACCTTCGCGTAGCCGAGATAGGGATCTGCCGTCACCAATAAAGCCATGCCGGCCGGCGCCCGAGTGACGGCGTCCGGACGCACGATGCAAGCACCGGCACGACTGGCCGAAAATGCATCGGAATAACGTTTATTATCAAAGAAGCTAATGTCCTTGGCGCCAGCAACGTCGAGAGGCGCAACCCCTCGGTAAACTCTCGATGCCGATCCCGCCTCCCCCCCAATTTCGGCGCCCGCAATGCGGGCCAACTCGCCGAGACTGAACGGTCCTGCCGTGGCAAAGAAGCGGGAGTCCGCCATGACCTAGCGGGCAGGTGCCGGACGCGCCGGTGCAGGGGCCGGCTTGGCAGGCGCTGGAGCGGCCGTGACAGGCTTAGCGGGAGCCTGAGCCGGCGCGGCGGCCGACGGCGAAGGCGGGGTATCAACCTTTACGGTATTCGGATTGGCCAGCTTGACGGTCGAAATGCGCTTGTCCAGGGCAGAAAGTATTTCATCCGTAATGTCCAGGTTCTGAGCCGCAACATGAAGTGCCTGGCGTGTAAAAAGCAACGTGATGCCATTTTCTTTGACGATTTCGATGACCAATTGCTGTAGAGCTTTTTCAACCACATTCGCAGCATTATTGCTGACAACGTCGATTTGGTGCATGCGAATCTGAAGCTTGCGATCCACATCCCCCACCCGCTGACCTAATTTACGTCGTTCTTCGGCAAAGGCCTCCGGAGAAAGTATAGCACGCTGGCGAGCCAATTCTTCCTCGGCGACCCGCAGGGCATCGCCTTCTTTCTGACGTTCAGCATTAAAAGTGTTGAGTAATTCCTGTCGCTGCCGGCGAATGTCCTTAAACGCTGCGGCATCGCTCTTGATCGTCTCCAAATCAAAGATGGCAATCTTGACAAGCGCACCACGCTGCTCTTGCGGCGATTGCTGTTGAGCTGGCGGCTGCTGAGTAGAAGGCTGTTGAACAGGCGGTTTCTGTGCAGGTGCCTGTTGCGCTCGGGAAGATAGCGGCTGCATCACAACCAGAAAGACAGCTCCCAATAGCAGCAAAGCTTTGGGTCGGAGGATCATGAGCTAGAACCTTGTGCCGAAATTGATACGAACCGTCTCTTCCCGATCGAATTGTTCCTTAACGATGGGAAAGCCCAAATCGACGCCAATCGCGCCAAAAGGCGATTGCCAACTGACGCCAGCCCCCACAGAAGCTCGCAAGCTGCCCGTATCGGCAAACACAAATCCGGGAGCTTCCAAACGGCCGGCGCTACCAAAGTCGGTGAATGCGCGCCCTGAAATTCCCAATTCGCTCGGAAGACCAAGTGGAAACGTCAACTGCAAGGAACTAACGTACATCCATTCGCCGCCCAAAGCATCTTTCGTCACCACATCGCGCGGGCCCACGCCGGCGGTGGCGAAACCGCGTAAATCGTCGCCACCCACAAAAAACCGATCGGAAATCCGAACCGGCTTCCCCAGTTCCGTCATATAACCACCGCTTCCCGTCAATGACAGGATCCATCCATCGGTAACCTTATAGTAAGTGCCCGCGTCAAGCCTATTACGCACAAACCGAGAATCACCGAAGGCACCCGCCAAGTCAGTCGTCAGCCGAACGAAATAGCCGTCCGTTGGCGTCAACCGGCTGTCGCGCTGATCGTAGGTAATAGCGTGGGTAATTTCGCTGAGTAGGCTGCTTCCTTGCTCCGCCTTGATTACTGCCGACGCGTTGCTCTTCACGTTGGTGATATCGGTTTGCCGGACGGTATATTTCCATGCCTGGCTCAAATCCTCGGTAATCGGATAACCGGCACGAAGCGCTCCTCCACTAACTCGCCGGTCAAATGAACTGGTGTCCTGCAAATCGGTCTTCGTATGGAACAGGTCGACGCCCGCCGAGACTTCCCGATCCATAAAATAAGGTTCCGTGAATCCGATATCGATCGTGCTTTTCTTCGCCGCAAGTGTCGTGCCCAGGCGCAGGCGTTGACCGCGTCCGAGTAGGTTGCTTTCCT
>CANITX010000124.1 GCA_947470575.1 Rhodospirillales bacterium | reverse complement strand
GGTGCGGCCGACGGCGGTGCACGCCGCGCACTCGGCGCCTATCCGCGCACGCGCCTGCGGCGCAACCGGCGCGACGAATGGACACGCCGCCTGGTGGCGGAAAACGTTCTGACCCCGGCCGACCTAATCTGGCCAATCTTCGTCGTCGACGGTAAGGGCACGCGCGAGGCCGTGGCCTCGATGCCCGGAGTCGACCGCCTATCGGTCGACCGGCTCGCTGCCGCCATCGCCGAGGCCAAGGCGCTCGGCATCCCCGCCGTCGCCCTTTTTCCCTACACCGATCCCACCCTGAAGACACCCGACGCCCGCGAGGCCTGCAACCCGGACAACCTCGTCTGCCGTGCCGTGCGCGCCGTGAAGAACGCCCATCCCGAGATCGGAGTGCTCTGTGACGTCGCCCTCGATCCCTACAACTCCGAGGGCCACGACGGCATCGTCCGCGACGGCTATGTGGTCAACGACGAGACAGTGCAGATTCTTTGCCGCCAGGCCATGGTCCAGGCCGAGGCCGGCTGCGACCTGATCGGCCCGTCGGATATGATGGACGGCCGCATCGGCGCCATCCGTGACGCCCTCGACGGCGCCGGCTTCGAGGCGGTGCGCATCATGTCCTATGCCGCCAAGTACGCCTCCGGCTTTTACGGGCCGTTCCGCGACGCGGTCGGTTCCGGCGGCGCGCTCAAGGGCGATAAGAAAACCTATCAGATGGACCCGGCCAATGCCGACGAGGCACTGCGCGAAGTGGCGCTCGACCTCGACGAAGGCGCCGACATGGTGATGGTCAAACCGGGCCTGCCCTACCTCGACATCATCCGCCGGGTGAAGGACACTTTCGCGGTGCCGACCTTCGCCTACAACGTGAGCGGCGAATACGCCATGCTCAAAGCTGCCGCCCTGCAGGGCTGGCTCGACTACGACACGGTGATGATGGAAAGCCTGCTGTCCTTCAAACGCGCCGGTGCCGACGGCATCCTCACCTACGCCGCCGTCGAGGCAGCCCGCCTGCTGAACGAAGCATAAACCCCAAACCCTCTCCGCCCCACGGAGCGAAAAGGATGGCGCACCAAGTGAGGCGGGGAGTGTCGCGGTACCCCCGCGATCACGTAAATGGGACAATGCCCCCCTTTTCCTCCCCTACGCTCCTCTGATACGTAGACATTCTGAACCCCGTTCGGGGCTTTTCCCGTCGTCGGCTCTCCTTTGATCGCTGCTTGCGGGCCCGCCATCAAGGCGGGCGCGCGGCAGACTCAACAACAAAAAGGGACCTGTCCCATGCCCGCCCAGCCGGACCGGCGGTTTCTCGCCTCGGCGATCGTCGGGGTCGCCTTTTTCATGCACGGCCTCGACAGCACGATCGTCTCCACCGCCCTGCCCCACATGGCGGTTGCCTTCGGCGTCAATCCCGTCCGCCTCGACATCACCATCGTCGCCTACATGCTGAGCATGGCGGTGTTCGTGCCGGTCAGCGGCTGGATCGCCGACCGCTTCGGGGCCGCCGTTATCTTCGCTGCCGCCATCGGCCTGTTCACGCTGGGCTCCCTGATCTGCGGCATCAGCAACGGCCTCGTCACCATGACGGCAGCCCGCGTCGTTCAGGGTCTCGGCGCTGCCATGATCATTCCCGTCGGCCGCCTCGTCGTCCTGAACAGCGTCGATAAATCCGACTACATTCGCGCCATGGTCATCGTCTCGCTGTTCCCGACGGCGGGCATCATGCTTGGGCCGCCGGTCGGCGGCTTCATCAGCACCTACGTCTCGTGGCGGTGGATATTCCTGATCAATCTGCCGGTCGGCGCCCTCGGCATCGTCATGGTCTGGCGCTATATCGAGAACTACCGAGCCCTTGAGCGCCGTCACTTGGACTGGACCGGTTTTGTCCTGACCGGCATCACCCTATCGGCACTCCTCTACGGCTTCGAGGGCATCGGCCGGAGCGGCGCCGACACGCATCTGATGGCGGCTCTGCTCGGCGGCGGATTGATCGCCGGCTTCTTCGCCATCCGTCACGCTCGCAAGAGTCCGAACTCGCTGCTCGATCTGTCGCTCCTGCAGATCGAAACCCTGCGCAAGAACGCCACCGGCGGGTCCCTGTTCCGCGTCTCCGCCGGCGCCGTGCCGTTCCTGATGCCGCTGCTTTTCCAGATACCCTTCGGCAAGAGCGCCTTCGATTCGGGGCTGCTCACCCTCTCCATCGGCGCCGGCATCCTTTCGGTCCGGATGTTCGCCGAACGCCTGCTCAAGACGTTCGGCTTTCGCCGCAGCCTCGTCGTCAACAGCGGTCTTCTGGCAATCGGCTTTGTGCTGTGCACCCTGCTCACACCGTCGACGCCGGGTTTCCTGATTGTCCCGCTGCTGTTCGCCTGCGGCGTCGCCCAGGGCTTCCAGTACACCTCGCTGAACGCGCTGAGCGTCGCCGACGTGCCGCGGACGCGGTTGAGCGCGGCGACGTCGCTGACCCAGTTGTGCCAGCAGTTGAGTCACGCCGTCGGCGTCGCCGTTGCCGCCAGCCTGCTCCATGTCGGCATGTTCCTGCGCGATGCCGAGGTTGTGGCGCGCTCCGACTTCGTCATCGCCTTCCTCGCTCTCGCCGTGCTCGACCTCTGCGCCCTGTGGACCTTTTGGACCATGGCTCCGAACGCCGGCGCGGAGATCACGAAGAGGTGACCGAT
The DNA here is from genome assembly GCA_947470575.1 of Rhodospirillales bacterium. GTDB lineage: Bacteria > Pseudomonadota > Alphaproteobacteria > Rhodospirillales > CAMCUA01 > CAMCUA01. Next base: position 6,951 of record CANITX010000124.1, on the reverse strand, counting down.
GAGGCCCACACGGCGACAGCTGGTCGTGCCCTCGTGCCGTGTTTGCCTAACCGCGCTTGGAAGCCGACGTCGTGTTCATTCGGAATTTTTGCGGCGGGCAGGATTCTGCGAATGCATTGCACGGATAGCCCGAGGCGCAGCGGAAGCCGGCATGGTCAAGCCATGCCCGTTTCTCAGGGGCGGAAAGATGCCTTGCACCTGCTGAACGGCGAAGAATGGTTGTCGGCGGCCTCCCGCCCGCAATTGCCTCCGCCCGCCTTCCTCTGATACCTAAGGCGCTCACCTCCGGTCGGGACGCTGCCGACCTACAAGAATATGGAGAAGCATGACGATGAGCGGTCCCCTTACGGGCATCAAAGTGGTCGACCTCACGCGGGTTCTGGCCGGTCCCTACAGCACGATGATCCTGGCCGATCTCGGCGCCCGGGTGATCAAGATCGAACGCCCCGGCAAGGGCGACGACACCCGTTCCTTCGGGCCGCCCTTCCTCAAGGACCGCGACGGCAACGACACCACCGACGCCGCCTATTACCTGGCGGCTAACCGCAACAAGGAATCGATCACCGTCAATCTGAGCAAACCCGAGGGCCAGGCCGTCGTTCGCAAGCTGGTTGCCGACGCCGATCTGCTGGTCGAGAACTTCAAAACAGGCGATCTCAAGAAGTACGGCCTCGGCTACGACGACCTGAAGGCCGAACATCCCGGCCTGATCTATTGTTCGATTACCGGCTTCGGCCAGACTGGCCCCTACCGCGAACGCGCCGGTTACGACTTCCTGGTCCAGGCCATGGGTGGCCTGATGAGCGTCACCGGCAACGCGGATTCCGTGCCGGGCGGCGGCCCCTTGCGCGTCGGCGTGCCGATCTCCGACCTGCTCACCGGCATGTACGCTGCCATCGCCATGTTGGGCGCCATCGCGCACAAGAAGGACACGGGGCGCGGTCAGCTGGTCGATATCTCGCTGCTCGACTCGACGGTGGCGACGCTGAGCAACCAGGCGATGAACTATCTGGCCACCGGCAAGGCGCCGGGGCGCAGCGGCAACACCCACCCCAACATCGTGCCCTACCAGGCCTTCGCCACCGCCGACGGCTTCATTGTCGTCGCCGTCGGCAACGATGCCCAGTTCGTGCGTTACGCCGCAGTCATCGGCCATCCCAAACTGGCCACCGACCCGCGTTTCGCCACCAACATCGAGCGGGTGCGCAACCGCGACATCCTGGTGCCGATGATAGAAGCGGCCATGCACCAACGCCCCAGCGCCGAGTGGTACGCCGCCCTCGAGGAGGCCGACATCTCCTGCGGCCCGATCAACACCATCGACTCGGTCTTCGCCGATCCGCAGGTGCAGGCCCGCGAGATGCGCATCGAGCTGGATCATCCGCTGTCCGGCAAGGTGCCGTTGATCGGCAGCCCGCTGAAGCTATCGGACTCCCCGGTCACCTACCGCCGCCACCCGCCGCTGCTCGGCGAACACACCGAATCCGTGCTGCGCGAAATCGGCCTCACCGACACCGACATCGCCGGCTATCGCGACAAGGGCATCGTGTGACGCGGCGGCGGCAGGGGCGTCCCCCCTCTCCCTGTCCCTCTGCCTCGCCGGCTCCGCCGGCAAATATCCAATGGCGGCGAAGCCGCCGGGGGGAGGGGAGGTTGTGGCTATCTCCCGTCTGCAGGACAGCGATCTGTGGCGCGGCACCATGGTTCCCTCCCCCCCGTGAGGGGGAGGAACAGGGAGAGGGGTAGGACGCACCCAAAACTCACACCATGAAACGACTATTCGCCCGCTCCCTCCTCGCCCTTCTCGGCCTGCTGCTCGTGGGCGCCGCCGGCACCGTCGCTTGGCTTTACACCTCCCTGCCCAAGACCGCCGGCACCGTCGAGATCGCCGGTCTGACCGCCCCCATCGAGATTGTCCGCGACGCGAAAGGCGTGCCGCACATCTTCGCCGCCAGCGAGGCCGATGGCTGGTTCGCCCTCGGCTACGTCCATGCCCAGGACCGCCTGTGGCAGATGGAGCTGACGCGCCGCCTGGGTGCCGGCCGATTGTCGGAAGTCGTCGGTCCGCGCGGCCTGCAAAGCGACCGCTTCATGCGCGTGCTCGGCCTAAACCATGCGGTCGAAGAGCAATGGCGGGGCTTCGATGCGCCGACCCGCGCAGCCGTCGAGGCCTATGCCTCCGGCGTCAACGCCTGGATGGCTGGCCGCACGGGCGCGCTCCCCGTCGAGTTCCTGATCTTTCGCCACAGACCCGAGCCCTGGCAACCGACCGACTCGCTTTTTTGGGCCAAACTGATGGGCCTGCGCTTGTCGGGCAATTGGCGGACGGAACTGCTGCGCGCCAAGCTGCTGCGCAGCCTGCCGCCGGAGCGGGTCGCCGAACTCTGGCCGCCCTACCCCGCCGACGGCCCGTTGACCATTGCCGGCGACCTCGGGCAGCTCGACCTTGCAAGCCTCGATCTCGACCGCCTGGTCGCGGCCCTGCCGCCGGATACGACGCCGGACCTTGCTCCCGGCGGCTCCAATGCCTGGGCCGTCGCCGGTTCGCGAACCGTCAGCGGCAAACCGGTGCTGGCCAACGATCCGCATCTCGGCTTCAGCGCACCGATCCTCTGGTACTTGGCGCGTATCGAAACGCCGGACTTCGCCGTTTCCGGCGCCACCGTGGCCGGCGTGCCGTTTGTCGTTCTCGGTCACAACCGGCACCTGGCCTGGGGCCTGACCACCACCCAGTCCGATCTGCAGGATTTGTTCGTCGAACGACCGAGCGCCGGCGATAGCGGCGACTACGACACCCCGGATGGCCCCCGTCCCTATGTCGTCCGCGAAGAGCGCATCGCCGTCGCCGGCAGTCCCGACGAGGTCTTGAAGGTTCGCGAGACCCGCCACGGCCCGGTGCTGTCCGATGTCCTCGACGACGTCCCGCGCGGCCAGGTCATCGCGCTGTCGGCCACCTTCCTGCTGCCCGACGACCGCACGCCGCAGGCGCTGCGCTACCTCAACAGGGCGGCGGATTGGGACCAGGCCGTCGCCGCCATGCGCGACTTTCACGCCCCGCAGCAGAACCTAATGGTTGCCGACGATAGCGGCACCATCGGTTTCCTGGCACCGGGCCGGGTGCCGATCCGCCGCTCCGGAAAAGGCTGGACGCTGTCACCCGGTTGGAACGGCGCGACCGACTGGACCGGCTTCGTCCCGTTCGCTGAGTTGCCGCGCGCCGTCGACCCGCCGAACGGCCGCCTGCTCAATGCCAACAACAGCATCGTGCCGCCAGGCTACCAGCACTTCATCAGCGACGATTGGGCGCCGCCCCATCGGGCGCAACGAATTGCCACCGTGCTCGATGCCGGCGGACCGCACGACGCCGAGGCTGCGGCGCGGTTGCAGTTGGACAGCGTATCGCCGGCCGTACCCGATCTGCTGGCCTCCCTCGCCAACGTCGAACCCGAAACGGCAGCCGCGCGGCGCGCGCTTGGTCTGCTCCGCGCCTGGGACGGCAACTTCGCGCGCGACCGGCCGGAACCGTTGATCTTCGCTGCCTGGATGCGCGATCTGACCCGTCGCATCTTCGCCGACGAATTGGGCGACAGGTTTCCTGAATTCTGGAACTTCCGGCCGGTATTGCTGAAAAGCGTGCTCGACGGGCACGATCGTTGGTGCGACGACATTCGCACCCAGCGCACGGAATCCTGTGCGGGCCTTGCCGCCGCGTCGTTGACCAGCGTCGTCGCCGAACTCGCCGAAACCGCCAAACGCGACATGGCCGACTGGCGCTGGGGCCACGAGCATCCGGCCATCTTCGATCACCCGACACTAGGCGGCGTGCCGCTTGTCGGCGGCTTGGCGAACCTGCTGATCGAAGCCGACGGCGGCGACGAAACGCTCAATCGCGGCGGCATGCGCTTCGACGACAAGAACGCCCCTTACGCCAGCATCCACGGCGCCGGCTTCCGTGGCGTCTACGATCTCGCCGACCTGAATGCGTCGCGGCTGACGATCGCCACCGGCCAATCGGGAAATCCCCTGTCGGTTCATTACGGCGACCTGCTTCAGGACTGGCGCGACGGCCGCTACCTCAACCTCGGCCGCCCGCGATCCGAAGTCGCCGCCGAAGGGAACACATTGCGGCTCGTCCCCGCGAAACGCTAACGAGGCTCATAGCATTCACATGACCGTCACCGTCGCCGATATCCAGGAAGCCGCCCGCTGCCTGCAAGGCCATGTGTTGCGCACGCCGACCGTCGCCGCCCCGGCGCTGTCGCAGATGACCGGCGCCGAGGTCTGGCTAAAGCTGGAAAACCTGCAGCATACCGCCTCCTTCAAGGTGCGCGGCGCCTTCAATTACATGTCGCGGCTCGACCCCGCCAGTCGCGAAGCCGGTGTCGTCGCGGCCTCGGCCGGCAACCATGCCCAGGGCGTCGCCTTTCACGCCCGGGCGCTCGGCATCCCCGCCATCATCGTCATGCCGAAGGATACGCCCTTCACCAAGGTGGCGCGCACCGAAGCGCTCGGCGCCGCTGTCGTACTGCACGGCGCGGACATCGCCGCTGCCGGCGACAAGGCGCGCGGGATCGCCGATGCCGAAGGCCGCCGTTTCATCCATCCCTACGACGACGCGGCGATCATCGCCGGCCAGGGCACCGTCGGCCTGGAGCTGCTGGAAGACGCGCCACCCTTGGACGCGCTAATCGTGCCGATCGGCGGCGGTGGCCTGATCGCCGGCATCGCCGTCGCCGCCGCCGCGCTGTCGTCCCGGACCGAAATCGTCGGTGTCGAGGCCTCAGCCTACGCCTCTATGCGCGACGCCATCCGCGGCGAAACATCGTCGCGCGGCGGCGCCACCTGCGCCGAAGGCATCGCCGTAACGGTCCCCGGCGTCCTCACCCGGCCCATCGTCGCCGCCCATGTCGCCGACATTCTGCTTGCCGACGAAGACGTCATCGAATGCGCCGTTCAGGCTTTCGTCGAGGAACAGCGCCTGGTGGTCGAAGGCGCCGGCGCCGCACCCTTGGCCGCCTTGATCGCCAATAAGGCGCGCTTCGCCGGCCGCCGGGTCGGCCTCGTCGTTTCCGGCGGCAACATCGATTCCCGCCTGCTCGCCTCGATCCTCATGCGCGGCCTGGTGCGGGCCGGCCGGCTGGTGCGCCTGCGCATCGAAATCGCCGACCGGCCGGGCACGCTGGCCGAGGTCGCTGGCGTCATCGGCGGGGCTGGCGGCAATATCGTCGAGGTCTACCACCAGCGCCTGTTCCACGACGTACCGGTGAAAAGGGCCGACCTCGACGTCGTCGTCGAAACCCTCGACGTCAACCACGTTCGCGCCGTGATGGCAGCGCTGGGCGCCGCCGGTTATGCGGCCCGCCTGCTGAGCAGCACCGCCCTCGACGATCCGGGCTGAGGTTCTTCGCCTGCGCATCGACGCCCCGGTCTCGATGGCACCTTACGTTCTCCGATAATTATCGACAATATCCAATCGAGGCGGCCCCTGGCCTGTCGTCGCACATCGTGTGCGGCGCGAGGAAACCGGCGCCGACAATGCTTATGGGAGGAATATGGATGTTAACCAAGCGCGCATTCGGACTGGCAACGGCATCGGCCGCCGCGGTCCTGCTGCTGGGCGCCGCGAGCGGCCAGGCCCAGGTCAACAAGAACTGGCTGACGGTGGTGATGCCGGCCGAGCCGGCCGGGCTCGAAGGCTGCAGCGCGACGCGCCAGCTCGAAGGCTTTGTCAACAAGGAGACCATCGTCGAAACCCTGCTCGACAAGAACATGAAGACCGGTGAGATCGTCCCGCGCCTGGCGACCTCGTGGGAACAGGTCAACCCGTTGACGTGGCGCTTCAAGCTGCGCCAAGGCGTCAAGTTTCACGACGGCGCCGATTTCAATGCCGAGACGGCGATCAAGTCGATGGAGCGGCTGCTGAAGTCGCCCGTTTCGTGCGAGATCCGCAACAAGTATTTCAACAATATCAAGATGACGCTCTCGGCACCTGACGCCTTTACGGTGCAGATCGTCACCGAAAATCCCGAACCGATCCTGCCGGCGCGGATGACGGCGATGACCATCGTCTCGCCCAATACGCCCTTCGACAAGGCGACGCTGACTGCCATCGGCACCGGCGCCTTCGCCATGGAAGAGTGGAAAAGCGGCCAGGAAATCCGCGTCAAGCGCTTCGATGCCTATTGGGGCGCCAAGCCACAGGCCGAAGGCGTGCGCTACATCTGGCGCGCCGAACCGGCGGTACGCGCCGCCATGGCCAAGATCGGCGAGGCCGACATCGTTCCCGTCATCGGCAAGCAGGACGCCAACGATCCGACGCTCGATCACAGCTATCTGACCTGGGAAGTCTCCTTCCTGCGCATCGACAATACCCGCGCGCCGCTCGACGATCGCCGGGTCCGCCTGGCGCTGAACTACGCGGTGGACCGCGAGGGCATGCGCGGCACCATCCTGTCGAAGGATGTGGTCAATGCCACCCAGATCGTCGTCCCCGGCGTGCCCGGCCACAACTATGAACTGGACAAGAACGTCCGCCCCTTCGATCCGACCAAGGCCAAGCAGTTGCTGGCCGAAGCCAAGGCCGACGGCGTGCCGGTCGACAAGGAGATCATTCTCTACGGCGGGCCGACCAAGTACCCAGGCGCGTCCGAGGTGGCAGAAGCCTTGCTCACCAGCTACCGCGCCGTCGGGCTCAACATGAAGCTGATCAATCTGGAGCCCGGCCAGTACACCGAGCAGTTCTCGACACCGCACGATCCCGACCGCGGTCCGACCCTGCTGCAGGTGCTGCACGACAACACCTTGGAGCCGATCATCTCGGTGCCCTACAAATACGCCTGCGACGGCACCTCCTCGATGGTCTGCGATAAGGGCCTCGACGAACAGATCAACAAAATCGCCGCGATGACCGGCGAGGAACGCAACAAGGCGTGGTCCGGCCTGTTCAAGCAT
>CANITX010000123.1 GCA_947470575.1 Rhodospirillales bacterium | reverse complement strand
AGATGGAACCCAATTTGGTGGTCGAGTTCTATTCGCGCTGATCTGCCTTCCGATTTAAGTCGTCCGGCAGAGGCCCGCGCCAAGCGCGGGCCTTTCGCTTGGGTAACTCAGCGCGACGGCTGCTCGGCGACCACTGTTACCCGGTGCATGTAGCGTTCGCCCGTGCTTTCGTAATCGACGACGGCGTGGTGCATCAGCGAGCGGTTGTCCCAAATCAACAGATCGCCCGGGGCCCAGCGATGGCGGTAAACGAACTCCGGGCGCGTGGCATGGGCATAGAGAAATCCAAGAATCGCTTGGCTTTCCTCGGCTTCGAATCCGACCAGACCGGCGGTATGTCCCGGGTTGACGAAAAGCGCCTTACGCCCGGTTTCCGGGTGCCGGATGACCACCGGATGGGCAAACCGATTGTGTCCGTTGAAGTCGTTGGCGATCAGTTGATCGGGACGATAGGTACCGCTGCTGTGGGCGGCCACGGCGAAGTCATGCACGGCGTCCAGCCCGTCGATCAATGCCTTCATGGAATCGGATAGCGTATCATAGGCTTGATGCATGTCTGCAAACATGGTGTCGCCGCCGGCTGGAGGGATTTCGATGGCGTGCAGCAGCGAGGCCTGCGCCGGATGGCGGCGGAAGCAGACGTCGGAATGCCAGAAGCTGCCCGCCCGCGCCCGGCCCTGTGGGACGCCGTCTTTGACCTTGTTTGACACGCGGTACACGGCTGGGTTACCCGGAAGCAGGAAAGGCTTTACCGAATCTTGAAAATGATCGGCCTCGCCGAACAGGGGGCCGAAGCGCCGGGAAAAAGCGACATGGGCATCGGGATCGAGATTCTGGCCGCGCACCACCAGCAGGCCATGATGGTCAAGCCAAGCCTGATGTAGATCCTTGAATGCATTGTCGCCGATAGGGTGGGATAGATCGATGCCGGTGACCTCGGCGCCAAGCTGAGGAGACAGACGGGTGTAGCGGGTTGTTGCGGCGGGGTTCATGGGCGGGGCTCCGATTACCGGTGAAACGAACGGCTTTTGGCCTGATCCGTGTGTCTATCATATCAAACCCGCATGACGCTCAAACCCTTATGAAGGGTGAACCAGGCTTCCGTTCGAAATGGGTAGGCTATCTTTCCTCAATGAGTATCGTCATTGGAAGCCTTCTTGATGGCGCCAAGCAAGCAACGGGCAACGTTGCCATCATCGACGTATTTCGCGCCTTTACCACGGCAGCGGTAGCTCTCGCCAACAGGGCATCGTGCATCATTATGGTTGGCTCTATCCAAGATGCATTGATGTTAAAGAAGGCAGGTGTGGGCCAAATCTGTAGGAGCGAAGTCGGCGGCCTCGCTCCGATGGGATTTGATCATGGAAATTCGCCACTTGAGATTTCAGGGATCGATTTTCAAGGCAAGACAATAATCCAAAGAACCAGTGCGGGGACACAAGGTATCGTATCCGCCGTTCAGGCCAACAGGCTCTACGCAGCATCGCTTGTCACGGCGAATGCGACTGCCAAGGCCCTGGCATCTGGGGATGCAAACCCCATCACCATAGTAGCGATGGGGAACAAGGCGATGGATCGCGCGGACGAAGACGAATTATGCGCCCTACATATGCGCAATATTTTAGAAGGCAGATGCGGTAATGCTTCAGCGGTGCGACAAATCATTTTAGCGAGTAAAGAGGCCGCGCGATACGGAACACCTGCGTATCCTCATTTGCCTCGCGGTGATCTCGACATTGCTCTCGATATCGACCGCTACGATTTCGCGACTCGGGTCACATTGGAAGAAGGTCGGCCCACGGCGCGCCTGGAACGGGGATCTCCAGGAATTTCAACTTAAAAGACGACCGGCGGGCGCTATCCCCAGCGACCTCTAGCGGCCGTTCATGTACCCCGACAGCCACCCTTCGTGGGCGACCTGCAGTTCGGCCAGCGGTAGGCTGAGGGCACCGGCAAGCGCCAGTTCGCTTCCCCCCGTGGTGCCGATGCGCCCTACCGGCGCGCCGGCGGCGTGGGCGCGGGCTAGTACCGTATCTGGATCGGCGGTGGCGAGTACGTAACGGGCTTGGTCTTCCCCATAGAGCCAAGCGTGCAATGGAATCAGGAGTCCCGTCGGCGGCTGAAGTGCAGCGCCAATACCCGAGGCCATCGCCATCTCGGCGACGGCGACCAGCAGGCCACCGTCGGAAACGTCGTGGCAGGCGGTGACGAGGCCGTCGGCGATCAGGCCGCGTACCAGGTCGCCGTTGCGCCGTTCGGCGGCAAGGTCGACCGGCGGCGGCGGGCCGTCGTCGCGGCCGAGCATCTGGCGCAGATAGGCGGAGCGACCCAGATGTCCGGCCGTCTCGCCGATCAGCAGAATGGCGTGGCCGGCGGCCTTGAAGGGCACTGTCGCCATCCGATCCAGATTGTCGATCAGGCCGACGCCGCCGACGACCGGCGTCGGCAAAATGGCGCGTCCCTCGGTCTCGTTGTAGAGCGAGACGTTGCCGGACACGACCGGGTAGTCCAAAGCGGTACATGCCTCGGCCATGCCGGTAATGCAGCCGACGATCTGGCCCATGATCTCGGGCTTCTGCGGATTGCCGAAATTGAGATTGTCGGTGACGGCGAGCGGCCTGGCGCCTGTGGCGGTCAAGTTGCGCCAGGATTCGGCCACCGCTTGACGTCCGCCTTGGCGGGGATCGGCGAGGCAGTAACGCGGGTTGCAATCGCTGCTCATGGCCAGACCGCGGTTGGAGCCATGGATGCGCACCACGGCGGCATCGCCGCCGGGACGGACGACGGTATCGCCCATCACCATGTGGTCGTATTGCTCCCAGATCCAGCGTTTGGAACAGAGATCGGGCGACCCGACCAACAGTCGAAGCGGTGCCAGGGCATCGGCGGGGGCCGGAACAGCGTCGGCCAGCAACGGTGCGGGCGCCTCGGTTGGCGTCCACGGCCGGTCGTATTCGGGCGCCGCCTCGGCCAGCGGGTCGATCGGCAGGTCGGCGACGATCCGGCCGCCATGTTGCAGGATCATGTGTCGCGTGTCGGTGGTGCGGCCGACGATGGCGAAATCCAGGTCCCATTTCTCGAAGATGCGCCGGGCATCGTTCTCGCGACCAGGATGCAGCACCATCAGCATGCGCTCTTGCGATTCCGACAACATAATTTCGTAGGCGCTCATCCCGGCCTCGCGCTGGGGCACGGCGTCCAGATTCATGTCGATTCCAACTCCACCCTTCGACGCCATCTCGAAGGATGACGAGGTCAGGCCGGCCGCCCCCATGTCCTGGATGGCGACAATGGCGTCGGTGGCCATCAGTTCGAGGCAAGCCTCGAGTAGCAGCTTTTCGGTGAAAGGATCGCCGACCTGTACGGTTGGGCGCTTCGCTTCCGAATCCGCGTCGAATTCGGCCGAGGCCATGGTGGCGCCGTGGATGCCGTCGCGCCCGGTCTTGGAGCCGACGTAGACCAGTGGTAGACCGACGCCGGCGGCGGCCGAATAGAAGATGCGATCCGTCCTGGCGATGCCCACGGTCATGGCGTTGACCAGGATGTTGCCGTCATAGGCGGTATCGAACTGGCATTCGCCGCCGACAGTCGGAACGCCGATGCAATTGCCGTAACCGCCGATGCCGGCGACGACGCCTGCCACCAGGTGACGAGTCTTCTCGTGTTCCGGTCGGCCGAAGCGCAGGGCGTTCAGATTGGCGATGGGCCGCGCGCCCATGGTGAAGACGTCGCGCAGAATGCCGCCGACCCCTGTGGCCGCACCCTGATAGGGCTCGATGAAGGACGGGTGGTTGTGGCTTTCCATCTTGAAGATGCAGGCCAAGCCTTCGCCGATATCGATGACTCCGGCATTTTCGCCTGGACCCTGGATGACCCATGGCGCCTTGGTCGGCAGCCGGCGCAGCCAGCGCTTGGAGGACTTATAGGAACAATGCTCGCTCCACATCGCCGAGAAGATGCCGAGTTCGGTGACGTTCGGTGGCCGATTGAGGATGCGTAGGATCGCAGCCCATTCATCGTCCGACAGACCGACTTCGGCTGCCATGTCGGCGGTGGCCAGGGTCGACCGGCCGGCGGCTGGGGCACTGATTGTATTGCTCATGCTGGGGCGAGGGCCGCGAGGGCGTGAAACATCGCCTGGCCGTCGGTGCCGCCAAGGGCGCGGTCGGCCAGTCGTTCCGGATGGGGCATCAGGCCGAGGACGGTGCGCGATTCGCTGAGAATGCCGGCGATATTGTTGCGGCTGCCGTTCGGGTTGGCCGCAGCGGTCGGCTGACCGGCGGCATCGACATAGCGGAAGGCGACGCGCCCCTCATCCTCCAGCCGAACGATGGTCGCATCGTCGGCGACGTAATTGCCGTCGTGGTGGGCAATGGGGAAGCGCACGACCTGTCCCTTCCGGTAGCCGCGTGTAAATGGACTGTCCGTGGTCTCGACGCCTAGAAAAACATCATGGCAAACAAAGCGTAGGCTGGTGTTACGCATCAAGGCGCCGGGCAGCAAGCCGGCCTCGGTCAACACCTGGAAACCGTTGCAGATGCCTAAGACGGGAACGCCGGTCTTGGCACGCGCTGCGACGGCGGCCATCACCGGCGATCGGGCGGCCATGGCGCCTGCGCGCAGGTAGTCACCGAAGCTGAAGCCGCCGGGAACGACGATCAGATCAAGCGGCGGCAGGTCGGTGTCCTTGTGCCAGATCATCGCCGGCGGGCGACCGACGGCGGCCTCAAGGGCTACGGCCACATCACGGTCGCAGTTCGATCCAGGGAAAACGATGACGGCGGCGCGCATCGGACTATCGATATGTCTTCGTGAATAGGGGCGTGCAGAAAAAGTGGATACTGCTCACCGGTCGATCTGAATCTCGTAGCGTTCGATAACGGTATTGGCCAAGAGCTTGCGGCACATGGCATCGACGGCCTCGCGGCCGCGCTGCGGGTCGGTCTCGGCCAATTCGATCTCGATCACTTTGCCCTGGCGGACGTCGCCGACGCCCTGGAACCCCAGACTACCCAAGGCATGGGCAATAGCCTTGCCCTGGGGATCGAGGACGCCGTCCTTGAGGGTGACATGGACGCGCGCCTTCATGATGGCACCCGAAGGCTCACTGCATCACCGCCGGGCCCTTGAGGTCGCGCGGCCCACCCTCCGGCATAATTCCGAGCCGGCGGGCGACTTCCTGATAGCCCTCGGCGACGTTGCCAAGATCGCGGCGGAAGCGGTCCTTATCCATTTTCTCGTTGGTCTTGATGTCCCACAGGCGGCAGGAGTCGGGGCTGATCTCGTCGGCCAGCACCAGGCGCATCTGGTCGTTTTCCCACAGCCGGCCGTATTCGATCTTAAAGTCGACCAGGCGAATGCCGACGCCCAGGAACAGACCGCAAAGGAAGTCGTTAATGCGCAGCGACATGGACATGATCTCGTCCAGATCTTGCGGCGTCGCCCAGCCGAAGGCGGTGACATGTTCCTCGGTGACCATTGGGTCGTTCAACTCGTCCGACTTGTAGTAGTACTCGATGATCGAACGCGGCAGCGGCGTGCCCTCGGTCATGTTGAAGCGGGTTGCCAGGGAGCCGGCGGCGATATTACGGATAACCACTTCGAGCGGGATGATCTCGACCTCGCGGATGAGCTGCTCGCGCATGTTCAGCCGGCGCATGAAATGGGTCGGCACGCCGATTTCGGCCAGACGCATCATCAGGTATTCGGAGATACGGTTGTTCAGCACCCCTTTGCCGGTGATGATACCGTGTTTCTTGTTGTTGAAGGCGGTGGCGTCGTCCTTGAAATATTGGACGAGCGTTCCCGGCTCGGGGCCTTCGAAAAGAACCTTCGCCTTGCCCTCATAAATCCGTCTGCGTCGCGTCATTGGCTGATACTCCCGGAGCGGCGGCGCCCGGACACGGAACGGGCGGCCCGTTCCGCCGCCGCGGGGCGTGCCGTCGGAACCTAGGTGCCGCTCTCGGTCCCTCATATAGCAGCGCAGGGGGGGCAAAACAACGCTGCCGGGGGGCCGGTTCAGTGGTTGTTTCTAAAGTCTGAAATTGCTTAAAAATCAGGCGCTTGAGCGGTCACAGCCGAATCGGCAATGTTCAATGGGGCAAATGGAGCTTGGCCAGGGCGCCCCGGGGCGAAGTGCCAAACCGGGGGGCGAATCGGCATCCGGGGGGCGGGCAAGGCGATCAGGGAGGAGCAGACCGTCCCGAATCCGCCGCGCGGAGCAACATTGATGGCCCCTGACGGGCTGGCGTCCGTCTGACCCGCTTCGCCCTCCTCGCTTGCCAGCAGGGCGCTCCAGGCAGCCCAGTCGTCGTTGTCCGGGTCCGGCGGCGTTGCCACGGCGAATCGTGGCAGATGGAAGCGGATGCGTGGCGAGCCCAGATCGTTCAGGTCGTGGGCGGTGACCATGGAAACGCCCACCGGCAGTTCGGTGACGTCGACCGGCGCGCCTTCCGGCCGCCCGTTCTCACCGCCGGCCGAGCGCAGCCAGAAGGCACGCTGCGCATCGGCGATCACCATGTTGAAGGTCCGGTAGCTGCGGGTCTCCAGGGCTGCCAGGGACTCAGCCGCAACCGCTGCCTCGGCATGTTCAAGAGCCTCCAATGGCAATTCGCCACGCGAGCGATGGTGTGGGGTAGGTCCCAACGAGGCGGGTCGATTGAGGATGGCAGCGACGACGCCATAGTCGTTGATACCCATCCAGGTACCGCCAGCCAGGACGTCGAGACCGGCAACGATCTGGCGGCGATCCGGCCAATGGCGTCCCGGCGGTTGCCAGGGCCGGTCAAGGCGCTCGTCGCGGTTGGCGGCGAAGATCAGTGGCCAGGCATGTCCGGGACGACGCAGGATGACGACGGTGCACATACCACGGAAATAGCGGGAAACGTTCGATGGGGGAAGGGTGCTATGATGAACAATATTCTCTTCGGGCGCTTTTGATACGGTCACTGTATGATACCGCTACGCGATGACAATCCGACGGAATTGCGGCCTTATGTCATGGTGACCGTTATGGCCGCCTGCGTGCTGACTTTCCTGTATCAGGTCACGCTGCCTGGTGTGGTGGAGCAGCGGTTTGTCGCAGAGTTTGGCTTTACGCCGGCGCATTTCTTCGGCGATGCCGGATCGCGAGGCCTACCGGCGACCGCAACCCTGTTCACCTCGATGTTTCTGCATGGCGGTTGGGTGCACGTGATCGGCAACATGTTGTACCTGTGGATCTTTGGCAACAATGTCGAAGATGCCCTCGGCCACATGCGTTTCGCCATGTTTTACGTAGCCTGCGGCCTTGCCGCGGCTATCGCCCAAGGCTATGCGGATCCCTCGTCGACGCTCCCGATGATCGGGGCCAGTGGCGCCATCGCCGGCGTGCTCGGCGCCTATCTGCTGCTCTATCCCCGCGCCAAGGTTCTCGTCCTGATTCCGCTTGGTATCTTTTCCCAACTGGTCCGCATACCGGCATTGTTTGTGCTCGGCTTTTGGTTTCTCCTGCAGTTCGTGCAGCAGGCGATGACCTCGGCAGTGGCCGGCGGGCAGGGCGGCGTCGCCTATTGGGCGCACATTGGTGGCTTTGTTGCCGGGGCCATCCTGATCCTATTGATGCGCCGACGCGGTATCGGCCTGTTCCATCGGGCGCAGCCGCATGTTTCCGGCGAACGGATCGAGGGGCCGCTGTACCGTCGCAATAGCCGTATTCCCGATTCGGGCAGCGGTTCGCACCGCCGGGGGCCATGGGCATGAGGGCGTATGTACTGCGATGGACTCTAATCACAGCAACGATTGCTGCCATCCTGTCCTATCGCGTTGCCGCCGCAGACTTCGATACCGGCTGGGCGGCATTTCAGCAGGGAAGGTTTACGATAGCTATTGCCGAATGGACGCCCTTGGCCGAGACCGGACACCCGCTGGCTCAATACAACTTGGGAGTCATCTATGATTCGGGCTTAGGTGTCGGCCGGGACGTTCCGGCAGCGCTGCACTGGTGGACGGCAGCGGCTGAGTCGGGCCTGGCCGAAGCCCAACATAATCTGGGCTTGCTGTACACGGAGCTCAATGAAGATGGTCTTGACGCCGATGGCGGGGTCTTGGCGCGGCAATGGCTGCAGCGGGCGGCTGACGGCGGCTTTGTCCGTTCGCAATATTTTCTTGGCAAAATGTATGCCGATGGGGTGGGTACCGACCCCGATCCGGTCCGTGGATATGTGCTGATCCGGCAGGCGAGCGAGGCGGGCCTGATGCAGGCACAATATAATCTGGGAAAGATGTATCGCGACGGTCAGGGCGTTGCGGCCGATGCGGAGGAAGCCAACCGCTGGTGGCGTCTGGCCGCCGAACAGGGCTATGCCAAAGCACAGGATCACTTGGCGGAAAGCTATGCCCGCGGCCGGGGTATCGCGCAGGATGACGTGGCGGCGCTGGCGTGGTCGATGGTTGCCGCCTGGCAAGGACATCCTGACTCCATAGCGCGGGAAAGCGCGCTGAGGGGACGGTTGGAACCGCACGCAGTGGCATTGGCTCGTGAACTGGCGGAGGTATTCGGGCGTTCGCGTCCCGAGCCACGCCGGGATGGGGACGACGGCTCTTTTCAAGAATAAATCTCGAACACGACTTCGACGATGATATCCCTATACTGACCGGGGAGATCCGGCGGCAATGGCGGCACCGGATCGGACCATTCGATCATGCGTTTTGCTTCGTGGTCGAGGATGTAGTGGTTGCTGCTCTTCAACAGTCGGTAGGTCAGGACTTTACCCGACCGGTCGATCACGAACTCGATAAGGGCAACTCCCTCCAGGCGCTGAGGGATGGCTTGGGGAGGATATCTGCCGTGTTCCCTGACCCACGCCTGCAGTTTTGCCCAGTATGGCGAGCCCCAGGGCACTAGGCCCGCCTCCTTGGGCGGCGGACCTTTTTGCCATACGGGCCCACCGCCGATAGCGCCTAAGCGAGAACTCACGTGAGCCGGTAGAGAGGCGTATGCCGGGTCCTGCGCTGGAACCCCCTGGCCGGCTTCTGGCGGTTGGGAAGCAAGGTTGGGAGCTGGCGCTTGTGGCGACGCTATGGGTTCCTCTAGAGGTGGGTTCGCGGCGCGTGGCGGTGCCGGTGTTTCCACGACCTTGGGCGGGGTGGGGCGAGGAGGTTGAGCGGCGGCAACAGTTGGCTTTGGCTTCGGTGTAGCAATCGGTGGCTTGACGGGTGCGGTCACAATCGGTGCGTCGGGCTGCGGCAATTGGTTGGCGCGGTCGCCCTCGGGCGGCCGCTCGCCGGCGGTGATTTTCGATGGGTCCGGCTCGGTTGCCGAGGTCTCGCGATCGTCGGCGCCGTCCTGCTTGCCCACGACGAGCTTGCTGCCGGTATCGCCCAGGGTAACGATCTGGACCTCGAATGCCTCGACGCGCGGTGGGTTGTAATGGACGAATTTTATCAACAGAAGGGCGGCTAGGTGCAGCAACAGCGCCAGCAGTAGGGCCACCGGCAAGTGCCAGGTCGCTTCGTCGGAGGCGACGATGGCACGAGATGGCGAGGCCGGTGTCTCGGCGCGGTTCGGATCGAGGATGCCTTCGATCCGGCCGTCAGCGCGGTTCCCGCCTTCCAGGTTGTTCTTCATGCCGGGAAAACCTTTTGCGGCGGCCAATTGCCGCATCCGATCCTAGCCTGATCGATCGATGGAAACCAAATCGGCGGTCGGCTTCCGACATTCGCAGTTGGGGCGGGGGGAAGTATCGT